>NZ_JAOPXP010000142.1 GCF_025965085.1 Marmoricola sp. | reverse complement strand
GGCACCGTGGACCACGACTCCTCGCACAGCCAGGCGCACACCGGGGCGGTCTACCTGCACCAGGGCGAGTCCTACCTGGTGGAGCAGCTCGACCTCGGCGAGTCGGTCGCCCTGGTGCGCCGGGACGACCCCGACTACTCGACGTCGGCCCGCGACATCACCGACATCCGGATCGTCGAGACCCAGCAGGCGACGTCGTACGACGGGGTGACGCTGTCACTCGGGACCGTCGACGTCACCAACCAGGTCGTGTCGTTCCTGCGCAAGCGCGTCGGCACCGGCGAGATCCTCGGCGAGGAGCCGCTCGACCTCCCGGCGCGTGAGCTGCGTACGCGTTCGGTCTGGTACACCGTCTCTGAGAGCGTCCTGGCCGGCGCGGGCCTCGAGTGGACCGATGTGCCCGGTGCGGCGCACGCGGCTGAGCACGCCGCGATCGGGCTGCTCCCCCTGTTCGCGACCTGCGACCGCTGGGACATCGGCGGCGTCTCGACCGCGCTCCATGCCGACACCGGGAGGCTGACGGTCTTCGTGCACGACGGCCACCCCGGGGGTGCCGGGTTCGCCGAGCGCGGGTTCCACGCGGCTGCGACCTGGCTCCGCGCCACCCGGGAGGCGATCGCCTCCTGTGGCTGCGCCGAAGGCTGTCCGTCGTGCGTCCAGTCGCCGAAGTGCGGCAACCAGAACAACCCCCTCGACAAGACGGGTGCGATCGCGCTGCTCGACCTGCTGCTCCGGGACGCGCCAGTTAGTTAGTCCAACACCCTCGAGGTGGGCACTAGGGTCGTGCCGACCGTCACTCGCAAAGGATCTCCCTCGTGTTCGTCGCAGCCCTCATCGTCCTGATCGTCGCCGTCCTGCTCGTGATCGCGGCTCTCTTCGGGGGGAGCGACGCGACCGTCATCGACCTGGGAGACTTCAACCTCCAGGCCAGCGCCTCGGTCGTGTTCTTCCTCGGCATGGGCACCCTCCTACTCTTCTTCCTCAGCCTCGGCATGTTCCGCAGCGGCGCGAAGCGGGCGGCGGCTCGGCGCGCGGACCGCAAGAAGGTCAGCGAGCTGAGCAACAAGCTCGACGCCTACAAGCGCGACGAGCGCGCAACCAACGACGACGTCCCACGAGACGACCGCTGACACCGGAGCCGGCCCGACTTCTCGAGGCGACCCTGGATCCGGACGTAGTCTGGGGGCGCTTGGAGGTGTGTCCATGAGTGCTCCCGGCCGTGGTGCCACCGATCTCGGCTCCATCAGCCTGCCCTCACGCACCGCGGCACCGGGCGAGGGCATCACCACCGACGAGCTCGCGCTCGCTGCCCGCAACCATGCGATGCCGGCCGAGGCGCTGCGCTGGGAGGTCACACCCCCGGGGCTGCACTACGTGCTCACGCACTACGACATCCCGGACGCGGATGCGCAGTCGTGGGCGGTCACGGTGACCGGTGCCGTGGAGCGTGACCTCCTGCTCAGCCTGGAGGACCTCGCCACCATGGAGCAGCACACCGTGCGCGTGACGATGGAGTGCGCGGGCAACGGCAGGGCCGGCGTGGATCCCCGACCGCTCAGCCAGCCCTGGATCACCGGCGCCGTCGGGACGGCCGACTGGTCCGGCGTACGCGTGAAGGATGTGCTGGCCGACGCGGGAATCTCCGCGAACGCGGTCGACGTGGTCTTCTGCGGCGCCGACCACGGGGTCGAGCGTGGGGTCGAGCAGGACTACGAGCGGGCGCTGTCCTTGCACCACGCGCTCGACCCCGACCTGATCCTCGCCACCACGATGAACGGCATGCCGCTCCCGCCCCAGCACGGGTTCCCCCTTCGGCTCGTCGTCCCGGGTTGGTACGGCATGACCTCGGTCAAGTGGCTGCGCGAGATCCGGCTCGTCGACGAGCAGTTCACCGGCTATCAGCACCAGGCCTACCGGCTCAAGCGAAACCGGGATGACGTGGGCACGCCGGTGACCCGGATCGAACCGCGGGCGCTGCTGGCCCCACCAGGCTTTCCCGACTTCATGAGCCGGACGCGGGTGGTCGAGGCCGGTCACACCGAGATCCGGGGACGCGCCTGGTCAGGCTGGGGACTCGTCACACGAGTGGAGTTCAGTCCCGACGACGGCGTCACGTGGAGTGACTGCACGCTGCACGAGGACAAGGGCGTGTACGCCTGGCGGGCCTTCAGCACCGCGTGGGACGCGGTCCCTGGGCCGGCCCGGCTCCGGGTGCGCGCCACCGATGCGACCGGTCGCGTGCAGCCCCTCGACCCGGTCACGACCCTGGGCGGCTTCACCAACAACGCGGACCAGGCCGTCACCGTCGTGGTGCGCTGATCCCGGAGCACCGGACGGCACGTCATCGGTCGGACAGCTCGGACGCCGGGCCGGCACGCCCGCGCGCTCGGAGCTCCAGCGCGCCGCCCGGCAGCCGGACCGTTCCCGACACCACCACCGCCACCGTCCAGTCGTCGATCTCGCACTGGCGGAGCCTGGCGCCGTTGCGACGTGCGATGTCGTCGGCCCGCCGGCAGGGGTCGACACCGTCCTGCAGGGCCCCCGCCCCTGCGAGGGCGGACAGGTCGGCGGCTGACTGAGCCCGGCGATGTGCCGCCACCACCCCGACGACGCCCGCCGCGGCGACCGAGACGGTCACCAGCAGACCCAGCATGGCCACGGCCACGATCGTGGCGGTGCCGGCCTGGTCCCGGGGTCTCGGCCGGGTCGCACCAGACCGCTCCCCCACGCTCCCTGCCGGATTGCTGGCGGGCATCGACGGCCGGCGCTCGACCACCGTCATGGCGTGGGCTCCCTGGCCGCGACGGCCTCGGCCTCGACCCGGAACGACGCCCAACGGCCGAAGAGACCTGCGGGTCCGTTGACCGGGCTGCTGACCGTCACCACCACCGTGCCCTCGTCCCGGCCCACCGAGATGCGTGAGCCGGAGGGCGCCACCCGGTTGCCGAGTGTGACGGCGCCCCGGGTGCTCTCGGAGCGAGCCGCGGCCCGGGCCGTCTCCCTGGCTGCATCGAGCGCCCGCACGTGGGTGATGCCCCCGCTGACCAGCCACGCCATCGAGACGGCGAAGACCGCGATCAGCGGGAGCACGACTGCCGTCTCGGCGGTGACCGCGCCGGACTCGCTACGACGTCCCACTGCTTGGTCCCCCCGATCCTTTGTCGATGCTGGCTGCCTTGCTGATGGTGTGACCGGCGAGGCGGGCAGCCCCGTCCCACCCCGCCGGTCGGCCCGGACCACTCAGAAGGGCAGCAGGCCCTTGATGGCGTTGAAGATGAACTTCAGGAGCTGCTGGCCCATGTCGCTGGTGAGGAACTTGAAGAGCACCGCCGCGAAGCCGACGCCGCATCCCGTGACGGTTGCGTACTCGGCGGTGGTGGCCCCGGCCTCGTCCCGGACGGTGCTGCCGTGCTCCCGGACGAGGGCGAGTGAGGTGTTGCTCATGACTTCTCCTGACTACTGGCCCGGACCGGCCGGTCCGAGCGAATTCCCTGACAAGGATGAGATTTCTCGACCTTCGACGCCTCCGCCATCGGAACTTGCGGACCGGTGGAGAAGCCCGGTGCCGGCACCCCCTGTGGACGGTTCGTGGTCACCGGAACAGCTGCATCGAGCTGAAGACCCCGACCACCATCGGGACCACCCCGAGCACCACGAAGGCCGGCAGCAGGCACAGTCCGAGGGGTGCCGCCGCCTTGACCTCGATGCTGCGCGCTCGCGTCTCGACCTCCGCCCGCGCCCGGTCACGCAGCTCGTCGGCCAACCGGTGTACCGCCACTCCCACCGGCGCCCCCGTCTCGTGGGCACGTGACACGGCTCTTCCCAGGGGTGCCAGCTGGGGGTGCGAGGCGACGGAGCGCCACACCGCTGCGGGGTCGACGCCGACCTCGAGCCGGTGGTGGATGGCGAGGAACTCCTCGCCCACGGGCCCACCCAGCGCCCTGCTGACCGAGACGAGCGCCGACTCAGGCGCTGCTCCGGCGTCCAGGCAGCAGCCGAGGAGATCGACCCCCGTCGGCAGGTCCTCGACCAGCTCCTCACGGCGGCGTACGACGGCAGGGTCCTCGGTGCGCCCCAGGACCACCCACACCGCGACCGCACACATGAGGCCTGCCGCCACGCCGAAGGGACCGCCGACCATCGCCCACCCGCCGCAGGCGCCGACCAGGGCGAGGACAGGGCGCAGCCGCAGCAGCGGGGACTTCTTCCGTTGAGGCGTCGTCGCTGCGGCCCCGGTCGTCGGCGAGGGCGTCGACCCCCGTGCCGGGTGGAGTCCCTGGCGCAGGTCCGGGGGTCGCTGCATCAGCAGCAGCACGGTCAGGGCCACCAGCACCGCGGCCACCCCGGTCACCGCCCCAGCACCCGGTCGGCGATGCGCTCGAGCCACAGCAGCCCGGCGAAGGAGAGGGCAAGGCCGAGGGCGAGGCAGCCGAGCCCGACCGCGGAGCCGGTCAGGAAGCCGACCGGGTCCCCACCGATCCCGGAGCCGAGCAGGAGCACCCCCAGCGGCAGCACGGCCAGCATGCGGGCGGTGGCGTGCGCGGCAGCGAGCTCGGCCGCCACCAGCCGAGCCGTGCGCCGGTCCTCCCTGATGGCCTCGGCCGCCTGGCCGATCGACGCGGCCAGACCCGACCCGGTGTCGTGCGCGACCTGCCACGTGGCCGCCAGGGTCCGCAGCTGCCGCGCCCCCGGCCGGGCGGCCAGGTCCCTCAGCACCGCAGGCACGTCGGCCCCCATGCGACCTGCGGCGGCCACCGGGGCGAACTCCGGCCATTCCGCGGCAGCCCGGTCGAGGCTCACGAGCGGCGGCTGCCCCGCCGCGAGGTCGGAGGCCATCGCGTCACAGACGGCGAGCACCTGGTCCGACCGTCGCTCCGCCCCCCGTGCGGCCCGACGTCGCCGAACGAGCCGGCCCACTCCCAGTGCGACTGCAGCGAGGAGCGCGACGAGCACGAACCGCTCGGTGCTCAGCCACGACCACAGGACCAGCACGGAGATCGTCACGGCGACCGCGCCGAGGGCCGGCGAGAGTGCAGGCGTCGAGGCGGCCCCGGGCAGCGAGGGTCTCCTGGGCAGCACGAGCACGGCGGTGAGTGCGGTGAGGACGACCGCGAGCAGCGTGGCACCGGTGGGCGCCGTCACGGTTCGATCAGTCCGGCGAGCTCGTCGACCGCGGGGCCCGGGAGCACCACACCGTCCGGCGTGAAGCTCACCCCGGTCACCACCGCGACGCTGCCGTCACCGCCGCGCGTGACCACGCCGATCTCGCGCACGCGTCGCGTGCGGTCACGTCCACGACCGAGGTGGATGACCACGTCGACCGCCGAGTGGAGCTGGCTGTGCGCCGCCTCCCGGGTGAGGCCGGCCGCCAGCGCCAGGCTCTCGATGCGGCTCGGCACATCGGCGGCCGAGTTGGCGTGGACAGTCGCGCAGCCGCCCTCGTGGCCGGTGTTCATCGCGGCGAGCATGTCGACGACCTCTGCCCCTCGCACCTCCCCCACCACTAGCCGGTCCGGGCGCATGCGGAGCGCCTGCCGCACCAGCGTGCGCAGCGTGACCTCACCGGCGCCCTCGATGTTGGCCGGTCTGGCTTCCAGGGCCACGACGTGACCATGGTCGGGCCGGAGCTCGGAGGCGTCTTCGACCAGGACGAGCCGCTCGTCCTCATCCACCAGCGAGAGAAGCGCATTGAGCAGGGTGGTCTTGCCCGACCCGGTGCCGCCGCTCACGAGGAAGGCCAGCCGGCGCCGCACCACCAGCTCGAGCAGTGCGGCTCCCTCGGTGGCGACCGCCCCGGCGTCGACCAGCTCGTCGAGGGTGAAGACCCGGTGCCTCGGGACCCGCAGCGACAGCGCCGTGCCCGGGCGGGAGACCGGTGCGAGCACGGCGTGGAAGCGGGACCCGTCAGGCAGCCGGAGATCGACGTAGGGCGAGGCGTCGTCGAGCCGACGACCGCCGGAGGCGGCCAACCGCTGGGCCAGGCGGCGTACGGCCCGGTCGTCGGGGAAGTCGATGGCGGTGAGCTCCAGCCCGGCGCCGCGGTCGATCCACACCTGCCCCGCCCCGTTGACGAGTACGTCGGTCACGCCCTCCAGACGGAGCAGGGGCTCGAGGGGACCTGCGCCGACGACGTCGCGGTGCAGGGCGTCGTGGACGGCCAGCACCGTCGCATCCCCCACCGGGCGGCCCTGCTCCCGCAACGCCTGCGCGACGAGCTGTGGCGTCAGCGGGGCCGCGTCGCGCGCGAGCCGTTCACGTACGCCGTCCAGCAGCTCCGCCGGCACCGCCTCACTCATGCCGCGGCCACCCCCTGCGACTCGAGCAGCGTGGCCGCGCACGACCTCGCCGCACGGGCGAGGGCACCACGTCTGGACCGGGCAGGCCCTGCCCCGAGGTTGATGGCCTCGTCGAGACCACGTTGGTCCGCCATGGCCGCCAGCAGGGGCATCCGCAGCAGACGGCTGACCGACTCGGGCGTCACCCCACCCCTGCCGCCGCGGGTGACCAGGTGTCGCGACGGCATCGTCTCCGGCAGCCGGTGCGCCACGCGTGCGGCCGAGCTGACACCCGGGACGGTCAGGGTGGAGACCAGGACGACGTGGTCACACCGGCTGATCGTCTCCTCGACGACCGCGTCCCGGTGACGGGGCAGGTCCACCACGACCGCGTCGAACCCACGCCTTCCTGCCGACAGCACCTCGCGCACCGCGAAGGCCTGCAGCGAGGCGGACCGGTCGGTCGGCCAGGTGAGCACCGACAGCCGTCCCGCGCGGGGCAGCGCCTCCCGCAGCGCGCGCGAGCTCAGCCGACCCGTGGTCTGCAGCATCGAGTCCCAGCGGATGCCGTCGTTCGCTTCCAGCCCCAGCACCCGGTCGATCCCCGCGCCGATCGGGTCCGCGTCGACCAGCAGCGTCCGGCCCGTCTCGGTGGCCATCTGGGCCAGCGCGGCCGCGAAGACCGTCGCACCGGCACCCCCCGAACCGCCGATCACGCCGATCGTCACGCCCGGCGCCGCGCCACCGTCACCCACATCGGTCAGCAGCTCGACCAGCCATGTCTCCGAGGCCGGCAGCCCGGCCACCGTCTCGGCTCCCAGGCCGAGCGCCTCCCTGAAGAGCACGTCGCCGACCGGTGCCCGTCCGAGAACGTGCACGCGTTGTCGTCGAGGCGGGCTGCACGCCGCGAGGGCGGTCGCGCAGTCCTCGCCCACGAGAACGACCGGCGCGCTGTTCCACCGCCGCAGCGCCGTGCCCGAGTCGCGCACGACCTCGGGCACCACACCGGCGGCGGCGCACAGGCGCTGCACGTCGGCGACGAGCAGAGGGTCGGCGGAGACGAGGAGTGGCGCGGTGACGTCCATGCACCGATGCTCCGCTGTCACACGGACACGACGTCGGACGTGATCGGTCACCTGTGGACAGCAGCCGGTCCCACCTGGCCTGTGAACGCGAAATGGCTTTACCTACGGGGGCGAATCGGCCATTCTGCCTACACTTCGAGCATGAGCCCGGTGGCCCGACCGACGGCAGCCTTCTTCGACCTCGACAAGACGATCATCGCGAAGTCGAGCACGCTCGCGTTCAGCCGCGAGTTCCAGGCGGGTGGCCTGATCTCTCGCAGAGCCGTGCTGCGCTCGGCGTACGCGCAGTTCGTCTACCTCGTCGGCGGCGCCGACCACGACCAGATGGAGAAGATGCGGCAGTTCATGTCGCAGCTCGCCCGGGGGTGGGACGTCGAGACCGTCAAGGAGATCGTCGCCGACACCCTGCACAACACCGTCGACCCGCTCGTGTACGACGAGGCCGTCAGCCTGATCGAGACCCACCACCTCGCCGGCCGGGACGTCATCATCGTCTCCACCAGCGGCTCCGAGGTCGTCGAGCCCATCGGGCAGATGCTCGGCGCGGACAAGGTCATCGCCACGCGGATGGAGGTCGCGGACGGCAAGTACACCGGCGACATCCGCTTCTACGCCTACGCCGAGAACAAGGCCAAGGCGATCAAGGACCTCGCCGGCAAGCGCGGCTACGACCTCGAACAGTCCTACGCCTACAGCGACTCGGTCACCGACGTCCACATGCTCGAGGCCGTCGGGCACCCCTACGCGGTCAACCCGGACAAGGAGCTGCGGCGGATCGCCCGCGCACGCGGCTGGCCGATCCTCGTGTTCGAGAAGCCGGTCGCCCTCCGCAGCCGCGTGCGCCTGCCACCGGCGGTCCCGACCATCGCGGCACTGACCCTCGGGGGCTTCGCGGCGCTCGTCGCGGCGTACTGGCTCGGCCTCAGGCGGCGTCGCGCCGCAGCCTGAAAAGTCAAGGGATGAGTGCTCTTGTAGTGACTCGGAGCCCGGCGTAGAAAGGAGTGAGAACTCCACAAACTCATACGGCAACTGGCACCCACGCGGCGATCTACCCTTCTTCAGGGTGTGCGTCCCACCGGAGCAGATCCGCGGGCCCCAATTAGACAGTGCACGCCTGGTAACCAGTTCCGTGTGTGAGAGCGGCATCGAGACTCCCCAGATCTCTGGGGCATCCCGGTGCCGCTCACCTGTTCGGGGAGGTCTTCACCGGCTCCGCAACGGGCTGGCCTCGGCGCCCCTGGCCTGCGCCTCGGACGCGTAGAGCAGCCAGGAGTGCACCCCGCTCCGACCGCCGTCCCGGTATCCGCGGAGGTTGGACTCGTACTCCGCGCGCAGGGCCAGGTGCCCCGCCTCCGGTACGACGAGCGAGGCGGGGTCCACCCCCCGCGCCACCAGCACCAGTCGCTCGGCCGCCCGCGCGACGATCCCGTTGTGGTCCGCGAACGGCGAGGCCGCCATCAGGTCGGCGTGGACGAGGGCCGCGACCAGAAGGGCGGGCGCCGAGGTCCGCAGCAGCGTCCGGGACAGCGACTGCAACCGGGCCGCTGCCTCCGGGGACACCGGCTGGCCGGGCATGGATCCCCCCGTGAGCGCGTGCAGCCGAGCGAACGCCTGCACCGGGGAGCGACCGAGCACCGGGACGAGCGAGAGCAGCTCGGTGCTCACCCGCACCGACGCCCGGGCAATCGCATCCCCCGCGTCAGCACGCACGTCGTCCATCGACGACGACGATCCCTCGAGCACGGCACTCGCCTGGGCACCGCGGAGCAGCGACTCGGCGGTCTGCTCGGGCGTGGTCCGGCGCAGCCCCCTGTCCCGGAGCATCACGTCGATGCCGTCACGGGTGGCGGCGAAGGCAGAGGGCACCCCCTCGAGCCCGGTCAGCCAGGTAAGGGGATCAGCGGGCGCGCTGCCGGGAGGGTTGGTGGACGGGTGGGGCACGGCGGGAAGGCTATCGGGTAACTTCGAGCGCACGATGAGCGAGCAGAACCCACCACCTGAACGGTCGTTCGGCCCGGTGGCCGACGCCTACGACCGAGCGCGCCCGTCGTACCCGGACGAAGCGGTCGCCTGGATGACCGGACCCGGCCGGTCGGTGATCCTCGAGCTCGGCGCCGGCACGGGCAAGCTCACCGAGCTGCTCCACGAGAACGGCCACGACGTCCTCGCGTCCGACCCGTCGCCCGAGATGCTCATGCGGCTCGCCGCCCGCGTCCCGGTCAAGCACGTCCTCGCCACTGCCGAGCACATCCCGCTGCGTTCCCGGTCGGTCGACCTGGTGGTGTGCGCCCAGTCGTTCCACTGGTTCGACCATGACCGGGCGCTGGCGGAGATCGCGCGCGTGCTCCGGCCGGGCGGTGTGCTCGCCCTCGTCTGGAACACCTACGACGTGAGCATCCCCTGGGTACGGCGCCTCAAGAACCTCATCGCGCCGAACGTCGGCACCCACGACGAGGCCGCCACCCCCCTGATGGAGACCCCCTACTTCGGCTTCGTGGACAAGAAGCAGTTCCGGTTCTGGAGGGTCCACACCGCCGCCAGCCTGGCCGACCTGGCGCGCTCGGTCTCGCACGTCGCGACGATGAGCGAGTACGCCCGCACCGACGTGCTGGCCAAGGTGGATGCGCTGTACGCCGAGTACGGTCGCGGGCACGACGGCATGCAGCTGCCCTACGTGACCCGGTGCTACCGGGCCGTCGTACGCCACAACGAGCTGACGCCCGAGCCACCCCCGCCCGTCCGGCGACCCCGGCCCGCGCCCGCAGTCGCGCCCGGAGCCGAGCCCGGAGCCGAGCCCGGAGCCGAGCCCGGTCGCGCCCCCCGGAGCCCGGTGACCGACCGGCGACCGCCCGAGGACCCCGGCACCCAGCTGATCGACTTCAGGTGAGCTGAGGGCGATGGCGTTCGAGGGCCTGCGCAGCCGCTGGTACGCCCGTCAGCTCGGCAGCGACGCCGACCTGGCCACCTACCGGACCCTGCACACCGCCTCGCTCGCCTCCCCCGCACTGCGGCAGGGTCTCAACGCCGAGTCCGTCGAGCGCGCCCTCAGGCACCTGCGCAACCTCCTGGGGACGGCCGCAGTCGCGATCGCCGACACCCACGACCTCCTGGGGTACGACGGACTGTCCACCCATCACGCCGACCAGGCCCAGGCGATCGCCCTCCGGGCCGTCGACGCGACCAGCACCGTGGTCGCCGGACGGGCCGAGCTCGCCTGCGACACCCAGGGGTGCCTGGTCCAGCAAGCGATCGCCAGCCCGCTCGTCATCGACGACCGCGTGGCCGGGGCGCTGGTCGCCCTCACCGACGAGGCCTCTGCCAGCCTGCTGCGGGCCACCGAGGAGGTGGCTGCCTGGGTCTCCGGGCAGCTGGAGCTCGCCGAGCTCGACGAGTCGCGTCACCGGCTGGTGCGTGCGGAGGTGCGGGCGCTGCGTGCGCAGATCAGCCCACACTTCATCTACAACTCGCTCGGCGCGATCGCCTCGTTCGTGCGCACCGACCCCGACCGGGCCCGCGACCTGCTGCTCGAGTTCGCCGACTTCACGCGGTACTCCTTCCGCCAGCACGGTGACTTCACCACGCTTGCCGAGGAGCTCCGCTCGATCGAGCGCTACCTGCTGCTCGAGCAGGCGCGGTTCGGCGACCGGCTGCGCGTCACGCTCCAGGTGGCACCGGAGGTGCTGGGGGTGAGCATCCCGTTCCTGTGCCTGCAACCACTCGTCGAGAACGCCGTGCAGCACGGGCTGCGGTCCGTCGCGGGGGGTGGCCACGTCACCATCGAGGCGCGCGACGCCGACCGCGAGTGCGTGATCTCGATCGAGGACAACGGGGCGGGGGAGGACCCCGGACGCATCCGCGAGGCCCTTGCGGGGGAGTCGGCCGGGGAGTCGGTCGGGCTGGCCAACGTGGACGAGCGGCTGCGCACCACCTTCGGCGACGAATACGGTCTGGTCGTGGAGACCGCACCCGGAGCCGGGACGAGGGTCGTCGTACGCGTGCCGAAGTTCGCGCCGGGGGTGGCCCCGTGAGCAGCGGTCCCCCGACTCCGGCCAGCGGCCAGGGACCCGGCCTTCGGGTGCTCGTCATCGACGACGAGCGACCTGCTCTGGACGAGCTGACCTTCCTGCTCGAGCACGACGATCGCGTCGCGGAGGTGCACGCCACCGACTCCCCGACCGAGGCGCTGCGCCTCCTGCAGCAGCTCGAGGTCGACGTGGTCTTCCTCGACGTCCAGATGCCCGGGCTCACCGGGGTCGAGCTGGCCCAGGTGCTGGCGCGGTTCAGGACGCCGCCTGCTGTGGTCTTCGTGACCGCGCACGAGCAGCACGCCGTGGACGCCTTCAAGCTGAACGCCGTCGACTACGTCCTGAAGCCGGTGCGCGCGGAGCGCCTGACGGAGGCCGTACGCCGGGTGCTGGCGACCGCCCGTGCCGAGAGCGCCCAGGAGCAGGTGCCCGTGGAACGGGGCGGCGTCACCCGCTTCGTGCCCGTCTCCCAGATCCGCTACGTCGAGGCCGAGGGCGACTACGCGCGGCTGCACACCGCCGACGACAGCCACCTGCTGCGGGTGCCGCTGACCCAGCTCGAGCAGGACTGGTCGGACGCCGGCTTCGTGCGCATCCACCGCTCACTGCTGATCTCGACCGCGTTCGTGGACGAGGTCCGCTTCGACGGCGGTCGCTGCTCGGTGGTCATCGACGGGCGCGAGCTCCAGGTGAGCCGACGGCACACCCGCGAGCTGCGGGACCTCCTGGTGCGCAACGCCCGCCCCGGGGTCACGCCGTGAGCCACCAGGGCCCGGACCGCGCACCCGCGCGCGTGCGGGTCACCAGCCCGTGGACGGAGCGCCCCCGGCTCCGGCCGCGCGCGACGGCCACCTCCGAGATCGACGCGCAGAGCGCGGTGGGCGAGATCTACCTGCGGACGCTGCTGCGCGCACAGCTGCGCCTGGCCCTCAGCATCCTGGTGGTCCTGGTCATCACCGTCGGCATGCTGCCGCTGCTCTTCGCACTGGTGCCCTCGCTCACCTCCCACCACCTCCTGGGGATGCCGGTCTCCTGGGGGATGCTCGCGTTCGGGTGCTACCCGGTGCTGTTGTTCCTCGCCTGGCGCTACGTGCGCCTCGCCGAGCGCAACGAGCGTGCCTTCGCCCGGGTCGTCGAGCGGTCATGAGCCAGCTCCGGGGAGTCGGGTCGTGAGCAGCAACGCCCTCGGCCTCGCGGCGGTCCTCCTCGTCACCGTGGCCACGCTGGCCATCGGCACCTGGGGACTGCGGTTCAGCCGGACCACGTCCGACTTCTTCGTCGCCTCCCGCTCGGTGCACCCCGGACTGAACGCCTCGGCGATCAGTGGCGAATACCTCTCGGCCGCGTCGTTCCTCGGCATCGCCGGGCTGGTGCTCAGCTTCGGCGCGGAGATGCTCTGGTATCCGGTGGGCTGGACGGCCGGCTATCTCGTGCTCCTGGTGCTGGTCGCCGCCCCGCTGCGTCGCTCGGGCGCCTACACGCTCCCCGACTTCGCGGAGGCGCGGCTCGAATCCCGCACGGTGCGCACCCTCGCGTCGGTGATGGTGGTCGCGATCGGCTGGCTCTACGTGATGCCCCAGCTGCAGGGCGCGGGGGTCGCGCTGCGCACTGCGACCGGGCTTCCCGGATGGGCCGGGGGGCTGGTCGTCGCGGTCGTCGTACTCCTCAACGTGCTGTCCGGCGGGATGCGCTCGATCACCTTCGTGCAGGCCTTCCAGTACTGGCTCAAGCTCACCGCGCTCCTGCTGCCGCTGGTCTTCCTCGTCGTCGTCTGGCTCGGTGACGGCGGTCGCTCACCGGCCGATCCCAGCCTGTTCGTGGGCGGCGAGTCCGGTACGGCGTGGGCCGATCCGGTCGACTTCGCCGGCGGGCACCCGCTCTACTCGACGTACTCCCTGATGGTGGCGACGTTCCTGGGCACGATGGGCCTGCCGCACGTGGTCGTGCGGTTCTACACCAACCCTGACGGGCGCGCGGCGCGCCAGACCACGGTCGCGGTGCTCGGCCTGCTCGGCCTCTTCTACGTGCTGCCTCCGGTGTACGCCGCGCTCGGTCGCCTCTACGCCCCGGACCTCGTCGGCACCACCGGAGCGGACGGGGTGGTCCTCGAGCTGCCGTCGCGCATGATCGGAGGCACGGGCGGGGACCTGCTCACGGCACTGCTCACCGCGGGCGCCTTCGCCGCGTTCCTGGCCACCTCGTCCGGGCTGACCGTCGCGGTCGCAGGCGTCATCACCCAGGACGTGATGAGCAAGCGCGTCGAGGGGGTTACGGCCTTCCGGCTGAGCGCTGTCGTGGCGGTCGTCGTGCCGTTCCTGCTGGCGCTGGTCGCGCGTGACGTCGCCGTCGCGACCGTGGTGGGGCTCGCCTTCGCGATGGCCGCGGCCACCTTCTGCCCGCTGCTGCTGCTCGGCATCTGGTGGCGTGGACTCACCGATGCCGGCGCGATCTCCGGGCTGTTCGTCGGCGGGGCGCTCACCGGCGGGGCCGTGGTCGACAACCTCCTCGTGGACCGCGACGGAGGCTGGTTCGCCGCCCTCGTCTCCCAGCCCGCAGCGTGGGCCGTGCCGCTCGCCTTCGCGACGATGGTGGCCGTCTCCAGGCTCACCCCGCACCGGCTGCCGGCCCACACCTCGCGCTTCATGGTCCGGCTGCACACCCCCGAGACGGTCCAGCTCGACCGCGGCTGACCGTTCGTCGTGCGGCTTCGACCGCTCACCGATCCGTCCGGTCCGCCTGCCGACGCCGGACCGCGCGCAGGTGGCGGTCCCGCGCACGCGGTGCCACGGTGACGGTGATCACAGCCCCACTCGAGAAGGGCCCCCTCATGGCTGCTCCACCCCCGGAATCGACCGGCCGCGGAACCGCGGTGGACCACTACCAGGCGTCGCGGCACGACCCGGTGTACGACCGGCTGGCCCAGACGGCCGAGTTCGTCGAGCTTCGTCGCCGCTACCGAGGCTTCGCCTTCCCGGCGACCGCCGCGTTCCTGGCCTGGTACCTGCTCTACGTGGTGCTCTCCAGCTGGGCGACGGGCTTCATGGGCCACAAGCTCTTCGGCAACATCAACGTGGCCCTCGTCTTCGGCCTGCTCCAGTTCGCGACGACCTTCATCCTCGCCTGGGTCTACAGCAACTACTCCACCCGCAAGCTCGACCCGCTGGCTCGCCAGCTCAACGAGGACTACGAGAAGAACCGCAACAACCGAGGTGACGCGTGATGAACTCCCAGCTCATCGTCCTGGCCGCCGACCACCAAGTGCTGACCACCGGTCTGTTCCTCGCCGTCGTGGCGCTCACCATCGGCATCACCTTCTGGGCCAGCCGGCAGACAAGCGGCACGGCCGACTACTACGCCGGCGGTCGCAACTTCAGCGGCTTCCAGAACGGCCTCGCCATCGGCGGCGACTACATGTCGGCCGCGTCCTTCCTGGGGATCTCAGGCGCGATCGCGCTGTCGGGCTACGACGGCTTCCTGTACTCCATCGGCTTCCTCGTGGCCTGGCTGGTGGCCCTGCTCCTCGTCGCCGAAGTGCTGCGCAACTCCGGCCGCTACACGATGGCCGACCAGCTGGCCTACCGGATGAAGCAGCGTCCGGTGCGTCAGGCCGCCGCCACCTCGACCGTGGTGGTCTCGATCTTCTACCTGCTGGCGCAGATGGTGGGCGCGGGCACCCTGGTGTCCCTGCTGCTCGGCATCAGCGGCCAGTTCGCGATCAACCTGACGATCTTCGGGGTCGGAATCCTGATGGTCTTCTACGTGACCGTGGGCGGCATGAAGGGCACGACGTGGGTGCAGATCGTCAAGGCGGTCCTGCTGATGGCCGGCTCGGCGCTGATCGTCGTACTGGTGCTCGCCAAGTTCAACTTCAACCTCTCCGACCTCCTGGGCTCGGCCGCCAGCAAGAGCGGTAAGGGCTCGGCGTTCCTGGAGCCCGGTCTGAAGTACGGCGTCAGCACGACCAGCAAGATCGACTTCCTCAGCCTCGGGCTCGCGCTGGTCCTGGGAACCGCTGGCCTCCCGCACATCCTGATCCGCTTCTACACGGTGCCGACCTCGCGTGACGCGCGGAAGTCGGTGCTCTGGGCCATCGGGCTGATCGGTGTCTTCTACCTGTTCACGCTGGTGCTCGGCTTCGGTGCGGCAGCACTGCTGAACAAGGGCGACATGGAGCGTGTCACCACGTCCGGCGGCAACCTCGCCTCGCCCCTGCTGGCCGAGACGGTGGGCGGCGGCGCCGGTTCCGCCGGTGGTGCGGTCCTGCTGGCGGTCATCGCGGCGGTGGCCTTCGCGACCATCCTCGCGGTGGTGGCCGGCCTGACGCTGACCTCGAGCGCGAGCGTGGCGCACGACCTCTACAACAGCGTGTTCCGCAAGGGGGAGGCGACCGAGCAGGAAGAGCTGAAGGTGGCGCGGATCGCGGCAGGCGCCATCGGGCTGGTGGCGATCCTGCTGGCCATCCCGGCGCAGAAGCTCAACATCGCCTTCCTGGTGGCGCTCGCGTTCGCGGTCGCAGCCTCGGCGAACCTGCCCGCGATCGTCTACAACATGTTCTGGCGGCGGTTCAACACCCGCGGCGCGGTGTGGAGCATCTACGGCGGTCTGATCTCCTCGGTCGGGCTGGTGATCTTCAGCCCGATCATGTCCGGCAAGGGGCTCGACCCGACGGGCAAGAACCTCTCGCTGCTCCCGACGAGCATCGACATCTCGTGGTTCCCGCTGGAGAACCCCGGCATCGTGTCGATCCCGGTGGGCTTCCTGCTCGGCTACATCGGCTCGGTCACGTCGAAGGAGCCCGAGGCCGAGGACCGTTACACCGAGCTCGAGGTGCGTGCCCTGACCGGCGCCGGCTCCGAGGCCGCGGTCCAGCACTGAGTCCGATCGACCGCTGAGTCCCATCCAGCAGTGACGGCGTCCGGGCGGCCCCACCGAGGGTCGTCCGGGCGTTGTCCGAAGAGTAGGTTCGTGCACACCCAGACGACGCCCCCGGCAGACACGGGCAAGAGGAGCGATTGATGAGCGACGAGTCCAGCGGAACCTTGGCCAACCTGGCCCACGAGGAGCGCCGCTTCGAGCCGCCCAAGGAGTTCGCCGAGCATGCGAACCTCAAGGCCGACGCGTACGACGAGGCCGAGAAGGATCGCCTGGGCTTCTGGGAGAAGCAGGCCGATCGCCTCGACTGGGACACCAGGTGGGACCGGGTCCTCGACTGGGACGACCCGCCCTTCGCCAAGTGGTTCGTCGGCGGCCGGATCAACGCCGCCTGGAACTGCGTCGACCGCCACGTCGAGAACGGCGCCGGCGACAAGGTTGCCTTCCACTGGGTCGGTGAGCCCGAGGACGACAAGCGCGACCTCACCTACTCCGACCTCAAGGACGAGGTCTCCAAGGCCGCGAACGCGCTCGTCGAGCTCGGCGTGCAGACCGGTGACCGGGTCGCGATCTACATGCCGATGATCCCGGAGACCGCGATCGCGATGCTCGCCTGCGCACGGCTCGGCGCTCCCCACACGGTGGTCTTCGGGGGCTTCTCCTCCGACGCGCTGGCCAACCGGGTCGAGGACTGCGACGCCAAGGTGATCATCACGGCCGACGGCGGCTACCGCAGGGGCGCCCCCTCGGCCCTCAAGCCGTCGGTCGACGAGGCCTGCGACAAGGTGGCCGAGCGCGGACACGAGGTCCGCAAGGTGCTCGTGGTGCGTCGTACGAGCCAGGAGGTGGAGTGGAACGACGACCGCGACGTGTGGTGGCACGACCTCGTCGACTCCCAGTCCACCGAGCACGAGTGCGAGTTCTTCGACTCCGAGCACCCGCTCTACGTCCTGTACACCTCCGGCACGACCGGCAAGCCCAAGGGCATCCTGCACACCACCGGCGGCTACCTCGTGGGCTGCGCCTACACCCACTGGGGCATCTTCGACCTCAAGCGGGAGACGGACGTCTACTGGTGCACCGCCGACGTGGGCTGGGTGACCGGCCACTCGTACGGCGTCTACGGCCCGCTCGCCAACGGCGCGACCTCGGTGATGTACGAGGGCACGCCGGACACCCCGCACAAGGGCCGCTGGTGGGAGATCTGCGAGCAGTACGGCGTCACGATCCTCTACACCGCGCCGACCGCGATCCGGACCTTCATGAAGTGGGGCGACGACATCCCCGCCAAGCACGACCTCTCCAAGCTCCGGCTGCTCGGCTCGGTGGGTGAGTCGATCAACCCCGAGGCCTACATCTGGTACCGGAAGACGATCGGCGGCGACCGGACCCCGGTCGTCGACACCTGGTGGCAGACGGAGACCGGATCGATCATGATCAGCCCTCTGCCCGGCGTGACAGCGGCCAAGCCCGGGTCGGCGATGAAGTCGATCCCCGGTGTCGTGGTCGACGTCGTCACCGATGAGGGCGAGTCGGTGCCCAACGGCTCCGGCGGCTTCCTGGTCGTCAAGGAGCCGTGGCCCGCGATGCTGCGCACGTTGTGGGGCGACGACGAGCGGTTCAAGGAGACGTACTGGTCACGCTTCGAGAAGCAGGGCTTCTACTTCGCCGGTGACGGCGCGAAGAAGGACGACGACGGCGACATCTGGCTGCTCGGCCGGGTCGACGACGTCATGAACGTCTCGGGCCACCGGCTCTCCACCACCGAGATCGAGTCGGCGCTGGTCTCGCACCCCAAGGTGGCCGAGGCCGCCGTGGTCGGCGCGGCCGACGAGACCACCGGTCAGGCGGTGTGCGCGTTCGTGATCCTCCGGGAGTCCGCCCTGGAGGAGGGCGAGGAGGCACCCGACTCGCTCATCCAGGAGCTGCGCCAGCACGTGCAGAAGGAGATCGGCGCGATCGCCAAGCCGCGACAGATCATGGTCGTCCCCGAGCTCCCGAAGACCCGCTCGGGGAAGATCATGCGCCGCCTCCTCAAGGACGTCGCCGAGAACCGTGAGGTCGGCGACGTCACCACCCTGGCCGACTCCACTGTGATGGACCTGATCGGCAAGGGGATGAGCTCGAGCAAGGACGACGCCTGACGCACGGCGAGGCGTCGCAGATTGTTGCCCACCAGGCGCTGAGGCGTCGCAGATTGCGGTTCTGCTCCGCAAACTGCGACGCCTCGGCCGTTTTTCGGGCGCGGGTCAGGCGGCGTGGGGCACGGCGGGCGCGGAGGCCGCGTCGACCAGGGACTGCATCAGCTCGCCGAGGGCCTTCTCCACGCGGAAGTCTGCGAAGAAGCCGTCGACTACCGCGGCATGCACCGAGGGCACGCCGACACTCTGCTCGAGGGGTACGGCGCCCGCAACCCTCAGGATCCGCTCCGCGTCCTCACGCGCCCACTGGGCGCCCCGCGGGGACGGGCTGACCGACAGCACGGCCACCGGCTTGTCCGCGATCGCTGAGGCGCCGCGGGGCCGGGAGGCCCAGTCGATCGCGTTCTTGAGCACCCCGGGGAGGGACCCGTTGTACTCCGGGGTCGCGACCACCAGCGCGTCGGCCGCCTCGACAGCGGCCCGGAACGCCGCGACCGAGGCGGGCGGCTGGTCGGTGTCGAGGTCCTGGTCGTAGTGCGGCAGGTCGCCCAGGCCGGTGTGCACCCGCGACGTCGTGCCGGCAGGGACCAGGTCGGTGAGCGAGCGGGTCAGCTGCGCGGTCCAGGAACCGGCGCGAAGGCTGCCCACCAGCATCAGGATGTTCATGTCGATCTCCCGACCGTCGAAGAATGGTTGTGCCTTCAACAACAGGGAGAAGCGACCGAGCATTCCCGACGAGGGTCAGCCGTTATCCCAGTCGCGGCGGGGTCCGGTGACGTCGTCGCGGGCCTGCTCCGGCATGCGGCTGGACTTCCACAGACTCAGGATCGTGGTCACTGCCAGGGTGCCGATGATGACCACCAGCGACAGCCAGATCGGGATGTCGGGGGCCCAGCCGATGTGCTCGCCGCCGTTGACGAAGGGCAGCTCGTTCTCGTGCATCGCGTGCAGGATCAGCTTGACGCCGATGAAGCCGAGCAGGAACGCCAGACCGTAGGAGAGGTAGACCAACCGCTCCAGGAGGCCCCCGATGAGGAAGTAGAGCTGTCGCAGGCCCATCAGCGCGAAGATGTTGGCCGTCAGCACCAGGAACGGCTCGCGGGTGAGTCCGTAGATCGCCGGGATCGAGTCGAGCGCGAAGAGCAGGTCGGTGGTGCCGAGCGCGACGATGACCACGAACATCGGGGTGAGGACCCGCTTGCCGTTCTCCAGACTGAGGATCTTGGTGCCGTGCCACTCGGAGGTGACGGGGAACCTGCGCTCGACGAACTTGATGAGCCGGTTCTCCTCGAACTCATCGTCCTCGTCCTCGGCACCCTCCTTGGCGAGCTTCACGGCGGTGTAGATGAGGAACAGGCCGAAGAGGTAGAACACCCAGCTGAAGTTGTTGATCGCGGCTGCACCGACGGCGATGAAGATGCCGCGCATGACCAGCGCCAGCACGATGCCGACGAGGAGCGCGCTCTGCTGCAGCTGCTTGGGTACGCCGAACTTGTTCATGATGATGAGGAAGATGAACAGGTTGTCGACCGAGAGCGAGTACTCGGTCAGCCAGCCGGCGAAGAACTCGGTGCCGTACTGGGGACCCGCGAAGAACCACACCCCGATGCCGAAGGCGACCGCCATCCCGACGAAGACGCCGAGCGCGACGCTGACCTCCTTGCGCGAGGGCTCGTGCGGGCGTCGTCCGATGACGACGATGTCGAAGAGGAGGACTGCGGAGGTGATGCCCACCGTCAGCCACCACACCAGGGGGGATACGTCCATGTTCACTGCCTCCGGACTCGGGTGACTGCGGGCGCGCAGTACAGCCTGCTCATGTGTGCGGGTCCGGAGGTCTCTTCCGCCACCCTGAGGTGGCCGACGACCCCGGGCCGGGGCCCGTTGACTCAAGGGCCCGACCGTGATGACGAGATCGCCGCGAAGGAATACTCCCCTCCAACTGGTGCAAGTCTTCCAGATCTGCGCCGGGCGACCAAACTGGTCGAGCGTCGGACGCCGCACCCGGCAGTAGCGTTCTCGTGACGATAGGGTTCGAGGCGACGTCTGCCGTCCTCGAAGGGAAAGAACCAGCCATGTCGCACCGCCAGCCCGCTGAGGCCGAGGAACCCACGATCGGCAAGCTCGTCGTCGACGCCAGCCGCGACGTCTCCAGCCTGATCCAGAGCGAGATCGCCCTGGCGAAGTCGGAGCTCAAGGTCTCGGTCAAGGCCGGCGGCATCAGCATCGCGCTGTTCGCGGCGGCAGGGTTTCTCGGACTGCTCGCGATCATCATGCTCTCGGTGGCGTTCGCCTACTTCCTGCACATGACCGGGCTCGACCTGGCGTGGTGCTTCCTGATCGTGTTCGTCGTCTACCTGCTCGTCGCCGGGCTGCTGGGTCTCGTGGGCATCCGCAAGGTCAAGCAGGTCAAGGCCCCGGAGCGCTCGATCCAGCAGGCCAAGGAGAACAAGGCCCTGCTCAAGCGCGGCTGAGTGGGCGCCGCACGCCTGATGGATGCGCCGTCACGCACCGCCGGCGGACGGGACGAGTGGAGTTCGGGGTCGTTCCCTGACGTCCTCGGGTGATGCTCGCCCGACAAGCGCCGGCTTCCCCGTGGAGCCGGTGAGCCTGCGCCCCTACGTGCAGTTCCCGCTCGACACCCGCTCCTCGGCCGCCAGCCCCACGGCGGCGGCCTGGCGGACCTGGTCGGCGGTGAGGGCGTAGCCGGTGTCGCGGTCGCTGACCGAGGCCGCGAAGACGACCCCGAGGACCCGGCCCCCGGTCGAGACGACGGGACCGCCCGAGTTGCCCGGGCGGATCAGGCCGCGCAGCGAGAACACATGGCGGGTGACCGTCCCGTTGCCGTAGATGTCGGGCGAGCGCAGCCGCTGGTCGCTGCGGATCCGGACCCGCTGGGCGTTGAAGGGGCCGTCCTGCGGGAAGCCGAGGACCGCTCCCTGCTGGCGCTCCTTGCCGCCGAGGTCGAACCTGATCGTCGGTCCCTCGAGGCCGGGTACGTCGATCACCGCGACGTCCACGTCGGGGTTGTAGTAGACGACCGTGCCCTCCACGGCCCTCTTGCCCACCTGCACCATCGGCTCGGTGACGCCAGCGACGACGTGCGCGTTCGTCATCAGCTTGTCGGGTGCGTAGAGGAACCCGGTCCCCTCGACCCCGCTCCCGCACCGGTTGTTGCTGCGGATCTTGAACACGCTGGCGGCGGCAGACCGGATGTCGGGATCACGCAGCACCCGCGCCTCCGCCTGCGGCACCCTGACGATGCGCTCAGGGGCGAACGGCTCGAGGTAGCGCGGGAAGAAGCCCGACCCGACCACGTTGTCGAAGGAGCGAAGCGCCTGCTGGGCGCGCACCGGCATCACGTCGTTCACCGCCACGAGCACGCGCGAGTCACGCACCTGCGGGCTGATCCCCGGGATGCGCGAGCCGCTGATCGCAACGCCCAGCATCCAGGCCACGACGAGCACGGCGACCACGCTGAGCACGGCTCCGCCGACCGCGTCGACCGCACGGATCGGCTGCCAGGTCAGTCGCGCACGGACGCGGGTGCCGACGTACTGCAGGACCGCCTGCCCCAGCGAGGCCATCACGAGTACGACGAACAGGGCACCCAGCGAGACCCACAGCGACGGCGCCGCGTCCCCGAGCAGCACGGGGGCCAGCCAGATCCCGGCCAGCCCGCCGAGCAGCAGCCCCGCGGTGGCACAGGCACCCGTGACGAAGCCCTGCCAGTACCCCGAGAGGGCATAGGCCAGGGTCAGCACGACCAGGCACCAGTCGAGGAAGTTCATGCGGCCCCTTCGCTGAGGTCTGGCCGGTTGGCCGGGTGACAGGTCAATCTTGTCCCAGACCGAACATGTAGTCCGGCAATTCCTGCTCCACGGACGCGTCCCACGGGCGGGTCAGGCCCACGTGGTCGAAGAGCTTGCTGATCAGGCCGGCGGTGAAGCCCCAGAGGATGAGGTCCTTGGAGTCACCGATCAGGAAGCCCGGGCCGCGGTAGCCCAGCGGGTGCACCACGGTCACCCGGTGCTGGGGGTCGAGGAGCTCCGCGATCGGCTCCCGCAGGACGGAGTGCACCTCGGCGGGGTCGACCACGGCCACCGGGCTCGGGTCCTTCCACCAGCCGAGGACGGTCGTGACGGCGAAGTTGCTCGGCGGCAGCCACAGCTCCGGGAGGGTGCCGAAGACCTCGACCCCCGAGGGGTCGAGGCCGGTCTCCTCCTCCGCCTCGCGCAGAGCCGCGGCCGTCGGCGAGGCGTCCGTCTCGTCGATCGAGCCGCCGGGGAACGAGACCTGGCCGGGGTGGGAGCGCATGCCGTGGGCCCGCTCGGTGAGGAGTACGTCGGGGCCGCGCTCGCCCTCGCCGAAGAGCATCAGCACCGCACCCTTGCGGGCATCGGACCCCTCCGGGGGGACGAAGCGGCTGATGTCCTGGGCCCTGATCGTGTGGGCGCCCTGGCGGATGGGCTCGAGCCAGTCGGGAAAGCTCATCTCTGGGTTCCCGAGGGGGTCCGAGCGAAGCGAGCGGCCTCGTGGGGTGTGGGTCTCATGACGGTGTCCCGAGGTGCTTCTCGACCAGCTGCTCGAGCTGGGCCACGGAGGTGATCTCGACGTACTGCTCGAAGGCACGCTGGCCCTGCCCGTCGACCAGGATCAGCTGGGGCAGTCCGCGGGCACGCGTGACGCCGTCGGGGTCCTCGTAGAGGGGGTAGGTGACTCCCGTCTGCCGGATCAGCTCGCGCGCCCTGGCCTTCTGGGTGTCCTGGAAGTCGATGCCGATGACGTCCACCTTCCCGGAGTACTTCTTCGCGAACGCCTGGTACAGAGGGAGCTCCCTGCGACAGGGGCCGCACCAGCTCGCCCACAGGTTCACCACCGCCGGCCCGCGCAGCGAGGAGAGGGCGAGCGACGAACCTCCGTCGAGCGACCTGAGCGTGACGTCGGGCAGGCGCCCGGGACCCGCGGCTGGCTCCGCCTTCGCCGAGCAGCCGGTGAGCACGAGCACGACGGCGGCCAGGACGCCCACCACCCGGGGGCTCATGCGGGCCCCTGGGTCCTGACGAGCAGCGCCGCCGCGTCCGGGTCGGTCGGCCCGGCGCCGTACGACGGACACCAGCGCGCCACCGTGCAGGCGCCGCAGGCGGGCTTCTTGGCATGGCAGACCCGTCGGCCGTGCCAGATGAGGCGGTGGCTCAGCATGGTCCAGTCGCGCTTCGGGAAGATCTCCGCGATCGCGTGCTCGACCTTGACCGGGTCGGTCTCGTGCGTCCACCCCAGGCGCCGGACCAGCCGGCCGAAGTGGGTGTCCACGGTGATGCCGGGCACCGCGAAGCCGTTGCCGAGCACCACGTTGGCCGTCTTGCGCCCCACCCCCGGGAGCTTGACCAGGTCCTCCAGCCGGCCGGGCACCTCGCCGCCGTGATCGGCCACGAGGGCCGCGGACAGCTTCAGCAGCGCCTCGGACTTCGCCCGGAAGAACCCCAGCGGCCCGATGATGCGCTCGAGGTCCTCGCGCGGAGCGGCAGCCATGGCGGGGGGGTCGGGGTAGGCGGCGAACAGCGTCGGTCGCACCGCGTTCACCCGGCGGTCGGTCGTCTGGGCGCTGAGCACCGTCACGACGAGAAGCTGGAACGGGCTCTCGAAGTCGAGCTCGATCCTCGCGTCGGGGTAGGTTTCAGCGAGCACGCGGTTGACCTTGCGTGCGCGTCGGACCAGCGCGGTGTCGGGCACGCCGACAGGGTACGGCGCTCGCGGAAGCCATTCCCAGACCGGGTTGCCGGGCAGGCCGGTGGGGTCACGTGGCGCCCAGCCGAGCGATGGGACAGACTGTGACCTGCAACACCAGCCCCCATGCGCGCACGCACACAGTGAAGGGACCCCACGTGGATAACGACGTACTCCGACAGGCGCCGCTGTTCAGTGCCCTCGACGACGAGGCATCCGACGCGTTGCGCGCCTCGATGGGTGAGAACAGGCTGCGTCGCGGAGAGGTGCTCTTCCACGAAGGCGACCCGGGCGACAAGCTCTACATCGTCACCGACGGCAAGGTGAAGCTCGGCCGCACGTCCTCCGACGGGCGCGAGAACCTCCTCGCCATCCTGGGCCCCGGCCAGATGTTCGGCGAGCTCTCGCTCTTCGACCCCGGTCCCCGCTCCGCGACGGTCACCGCGGTCACCGAGACGGTCTTCCTCTCGCTCTCCCATGACGACCTGCTGCGCTGGCTCGAGGGGCGACCGGGCGTCGCGCTCGGTCTGCTCACCCAGCTCGCCGGGCGACTGCGCAAGACCAACGAGGTCGTCGCCGACCTGGTCTTCTCCGACGTCCCGGGGCGCGTGGCCAAGGCGCTGCTCGACCTCGCGGACCGCTTCGGCCGGACCGCCGACGACGGCGTGCACGTGCACCACGACCTCACGCAGGAGGAGCTGGCCCAGCTGGTCGGCGCCTCGCGGGAGACCGTCAACAAGGCGCTCGCCGACTTCGCCTCGCGCGGGTGGCTCCGCCTGGAGCCGCGCTCGGTGGTCATCCACGACGTCGAGCGGATGAAGCGCCGCGCTCGCTGACTAACCCGCCGGTGCGGTCGGGACGCCCGGGTCGTAGGCGTTCTTGAACTTGAGCGCGTCGAGGACGACCTGGCTGACGATCACCGGGTGGTCGGTCGTCCGCCTCACCAAGGGGCTCCGGTCGACCCGGTAGTCGTTGAACACCACGCCGGGACTGCCGAAGATCCAGTCGATCTGGGTCGGCTCCGGCGGCAAGCACCGGCCGGTGTTGCTGCCACCCGCGGCGGCGATCAGCGGAGTCGCGCCGGTGACCCGGCAGAAGTACTCCGCCCGTTCGTTCATGTCACCCGTGACGAACTGCGGGATCCCGGTGGCCTCGAGCTCCTGGAAGAGCTTGATCTCCCGGTCGGTGGCGGCGGTGCGGAAGCGCTGCTGGTGACGGAACCTGCCGACGTCGGCCGGGTTGTGGAAGGTCGAGAAGTACGCCTCGACCCCGCTCGCCCGGTGCCGCAGCAGCACGTAGGGCATCGGCCGGAGCCGCCCGTTGAAGTAGGGGATGTTCACCAGCCCTGTCTTGATCAGCTCCCAGACGTCGGTACGCCACGCGACCGAGTTCTCGCCGGCACGCCGGCCGAGGGAGAGCCCGGGGTACGACGCCCAGCCCTTGGCACGGCTGTCGAAGGCCGCGCGCTGGTCGGGCTGGAACTCCTGGAAGCCCACGACGTCGACCTGGTGGGTGGCGAGGATCGCGAGCGCGCCGTTCATCCGCTGGGGGCCCGAGGCCCGTCTGGCCGAGTGTCCCCGGTGTCGGGTGTGCGAGCTGCCGAGGAGGTTGAACGAGGCGATCTTGAACTGCACGACCGGCGGCACCGCCACCGGCTCGGGCCGCACGGCGGACGGGTTGACGTCGACCTGCTTGCTCTCGTCGGAGGCGGAGACCTTGCCGCCGTAGGCCGCGCCCCGCGTGGCGGGGGTCATCGGGCTGGGACTGGCCTGGGCGCTCGGGGAGGCCGCCCCGCTCGCCGGGGTCCTGCCGGCTGCCGCCTTGTCCGAGCCGGGGTCCACGTCGCCGCGGAACCAGAGGAACCCGACTCCCCACACCGCGACCAGCAGCACCACGAACGCTGCCATGCCCCACTTCTCGCGCATCACGGAAACATAACCCGGCTCCGTGGCAGTGTCAGCGGACCCGCGGATCCTGGACTAGAGCGACGCGTCGGCTCTCGGCCTACCATCAGCCGCGCTCGGCCAGGTGCGCCAGCTGGGCCCGGACCGACAGCTCGGCGGCCCCCCACAGGACGGGGTCGACGTCGGCGTAGACCATCTCCACCACCCGGCGGGGCAGCTCGTCGGCGCCCAGCCCCTCAGGGTGCGGCTGCTCGCGCAGCGCGGCCACTGCCGACTCCACCTGCGCCAGCCGCTGCGCCCGGTGGGAGATGTAGTGGTCCAGCGCCACGAGGGCGTCGTCGATGACGGGCCCGTGACCGGGCCAGATGGTGCTGATCTCGCGGGACTCCGCGAGGGCGCGCAGCCGGTCGAGGGAGTCCAGGTAGGCGCCGAGCTGGCCGTCGGGATGAGCGACCACGGTGGTGCCGCGACCGAGCACGGTGTCACCGGTGAGCACGGCACCCTCGGCCGGGAGCACGAAGGACAGCGAGTCTGCCGTGTGGCCGGGCGTGCCGACGACGTGCAGCTCCAGCCCGTCGACCTCCACCACGTCACCGTTCCCCAGGCCCTCGGAGCCGAGGCGGTACCCCGGGTCCAGCGCGCGTACGCCGCAGCCCATCAGCTCGGCGAAGTCCCTGGCTGCCTCGGAGTGGTCGAGGTGGTGATGGGTGAGGAGCACGACACCGACGCGCCCGGCCCGCTCGGCCACCGCCGCGAGATGTGCCTCGTCGGGCGGACCCGGATCGATGACGATCGACCGGGAAGCGCCGGGCTCGCGCAGGACCCAGGTGTTGGTCCCGTCGAGCGTCATCAGGTTCGCGTTGGGCGCGAGCACGCAGTGGCCGCGCTTCCCGAACGCACCGCCCGACCAGCTCACGGGCGGGTGGCCAACAGCGTCTCGAACCGCGGCGGGATCGAGAGCGTGCTCCCCTCGTCGCTCTGCTCGACCTCGGGCATGAACATCTCGACGCTGCGGTCGTGTGCGGCATCGAGCACGTCGGCCGGGTCGGCGTACTGCCCCACCTCGAGGCAGGTCAGGTAGGTCGGCGGGAGCATCAGCAGCTGCTGGTCCTCCACGTCGGCGACCGCCTGCATCGCCGGCAGCCAGGTGACCTGGTCGGACTCGGTGGAGACGTCCCGGGTGCGCTGGCCCTCGGGGAGGTCCGCGACGAAGAACCAGGTGCGGTAGCGACGGGGCTCGAAGACCGGGGTCAGCCACGCCGCCCACACCCCGAGCAGGTCGGTGCGCAGCACCAGCCCGCGGCGGTCGAGGAACTCGGTGAGGGCGAGCTCGCGGGCCTCGAGGGCAGCGCGGTCGGTCTCCCAGTCCTCGCCCGTGGTGTCGGCGACGACGGTGTCGGCCGACTCTCCCGCCAGCAGGACGCCGGACTCCTCGAAGGTCTCCCGGACCGCGGCGCAGACCAGCGCCCGCGCGGTCGCCTCGTCGGTCCCGAGCCGCGCGGCCCACTCCTGCGGCGAGGGCCCGGCCCAGGCGATGGCGTGGTCGAAGTCGCGCGGGTCGACGCCACCTCCGGGGAAGACGCACATCCCGCCAGCGAAGGCCATCGAGGTCTGCCGGCGGAGCAGGTAGACCTCAGGACCCTCCGAGCCGGGACGCATCAGCACCACGGTGGCGGCATTGCGCGGCTCCGCCGGCTCGCGGCCGCCGTCGGTGAAGGCCTGTGCGCTCTCCACCAGCTGTGAAGGCAGCTGGACGCGGCTGGCCACTCAGATCTCCACGACGAGCTCGACCTCGACCGGCGCGTCGAGCGGCAGCACGGACACACCCACCGCGGACCGGGCGTGCCGGCCCGCCTCGCCGAACACCTCGCCGAGGAGCTCCGAGACGCCGTTGGCCACCAGCGGCTGGGCGGTGAAGTCGGGCGTCGAGGCGACGAACGCGACCACCTTGACGATGCGCTTGACCGCTGAGAGCTCGCCCACCTCGGCACGCACCGCGGCCAGGGCATTGAGCGCGCACTGCCGCGCGCACTCCACGGCCTCCTCCAGGCTGACCTCGCCCCCGACCTTGCCGGTGAGCATCAGCTGGCCCTCGCGCATGGGCAGCTGGCCGGAGGTGAAGACGTGGTGGCCGCTGCGCACGGCGGGGACGTACGCCGCCACCGGCCTGGCCACCTCGGGAACGCTCAGCCCGAGCTCGGCGAGCCGCTCCTCGGGCGTGGGGCTCATGCGGCGTCCCCGGCGAAGCGTAAGCGCAGCGAGCGCCATGTCGGGGTGATCACTGAACGGGCCGCTTGAAGTAGGCGACGAGGTTCTCCGGGTTCATGCCCGGCACCATCTGGACGAGCTCCCAGCCGTCCTGGCCGAAGTTGTCGAGGATCTGCTTGGTGGAGTGCACGAGCA
>NZ_JAOPXP010000141.1 GCF_025965085.1 Marmoricola sp. | reverse complement strand
CTCGGGGAGCCTGGAACTGACCTCTGAGTCGACGGCAGGGAGATCGCTCGATTGGGCATGCGCAACCTACGCCGGCCTCCGGCGTTCCTCGCGAGCCGGCCGCTGCTCGGCTCCATGGAGGCCACGTCAGCAGGCATGTTGCTGACACGAATGCGCGAGCCGGGCCTGTGGTGACCCCGGAAGAAGGAGGTGTCACTCGCCAGCGGGCCGCCGCCAGTCGGCGTCGTCTGCCGGGCAGGCGTCGCTCACCGGCCCGACGGACTCCCGGAGGGCCCGATCGGCTTGTCGCCGGCGAGGGTGATCCGGCGCATCACGCGCACCTCGGAGTAGTCGCGGTTCGCGTAGTGCGAGGTGCTTCGGTTGTCCCAGATCCCGACGTCGCCGGCCTGCCAGCGGTGTCGTATCACGTGCTCCGGCTTGGTCAGGTGTGCGTAGAGCAGGTCGAGGATCCCGCGGCTCTCCGCCTCGGAGGTCCCGACGATGTGGGAGGTGAAGCCGGGGTTGACGAAGAGGCCCTTGCGCCCGGACTCCGGGTGGACCCGGACGACGGGGTGCTCCACGGGCGTCAGCTCGGTGACCTGTTTGCCGTCCCAGATGTTGCCCTGGCCCTCGCGGCGACGGAGGTACTGCCCCCACTCGCGGTTGCCGTCGTGCACGGCGCTGAGGCCGTCGACCAACACCTTGACCGGTTCGGAGAGCGAGTCGTACGCCAGCTGGCTGTCGACCCAGCTGGTGTCCCCGCCGTGGTGCGGGAGCCGTACCGCGCGCAGGATCGAGCCGAGCGGCGGCTTCTCCATGAACGTCACGTCGGTGTGCCAGACGTCGGAGAACGAGAACTCCGGATCGGCGCTGTCGATGTTGTAGATCTCCGGGTGCTCGACCTCGGCGCTGGTCGCGACGGGATGACCGGCCGTGAGCTCACCGAGGCGACGGCCGAGGTCGACCTGGGCGGCATCGTCGAGGTCCTGACCCCGGAAGAACAGCACCTTCTGCTCGACAAGTGCCTGCCGGATCACCACTTGCTCGTCGCTGAGCGCCGAGAGGTCGAGGCCGGTCACCTCGGCGCCGAACGAGGGTCCGAGCTTGTCGAGCGTCAGCGGCGCGGGCCGGGTCGGGGACTGGGTCATTCAAGGTCACCTGCCACGTCGACGCGCACGCCCGCGGCTCCAGCGCCGCCGAGCTGCTCGGCGCGGTCCGGGAGACCTCCGCGGCCCTGGTCGTGGACCGTGCCCAGGAGATTCGATCGTCCGGCCTGGCGCTTACCGCCATGATGCGCACAAAGCGCGGCCGGGGTCGCGGATCGTTCATCGACTCGGTGCTTGGTGCCACCGACACGTTCTACGCCGACGTGCTCCAGTACCTCGAGGCATGGTCGGCGGCTCCGCCGAAGCTTCGTGCGCCGGGTCCACGCCGCCGGACGCTGAGCCGACCAAGCCGCACAGTGTCAGCTCAACGGAGTACTCCTCGCAGGACGGCGCTGAGCCAGTACGCTCCTGCAGTGATGTGGCCGTCTCCACCGAAGTGGGGTCGTCACGCTGCGCCGCGCTTAGCGCCGGGAGGGATCGCGCCGTCTTTCAACAGGGTCGGTACGTCGACCGGGACGGTGTCCGGGTAGATGAGGCCAGTGCCGGTGTTGAGCACGACGACCTCCTCGTCGCCGGCGAGCCATCCTGACTGCCGCAGCTGGTCGACCGCGGCGAAGCAGGCCGCTCCCTCCGGACAGATCCACGTGCCTTCGTCGCGTGCCAGCGCGCGCTGGGCGGCGAGCAGCTCCTCGTCGGTGACTGCGATCGCGGTGCCGTCCGTCGCACGTACGGCGTCCAGAACCAAGAAGTCACCAAGCGCCTTCGGCACGGTGATCCCGAACGCGACGGTACGGGCGTCTGCCGGTGCGACGCTCTCATCCAGACCGGCATCGAACGCGTCGACGATCGGTGCGCAGCCGGTCGCCTGCACGGCCACCAGTCGTGGCAGGTCCCCGGTGATCCAGCCGAGCTCCTTCAGCTCGAGCAGCGCCTTGTGGATGGCGATGATCCCGACGCCGCCACCGGTGGGGTAGAGGATCACGTCGGGGCAGCGCCAGCCGAGCTGCTCGGCGATCTCGTAGCCCATCGTCTTCTTGCCCTCGATCCGGTAGGGCTCCTTGAGTGTCGAGGTGTCCTGGTGCCGTCGCGCTCAACGACCGCGGCACCGATCAGTCGGCCGGCATCGCCGATCAGGCCGTCGACGAGATACAGCTCCGCGCCCGCCACGACGCACTCGCGGCGGGTGATGACGGGGGCGTCGACCGGCATCGCGATCAGCAACATGCCTGCTGACGTGGCCTCCATGGAGCCGAGCAACGGCTGGCTCGCGAGGAACGGCGAAGGCCGGCGTAGGTTGCGCATGCCGAATCGAGCGATCTCCCTGCCGTCGACTCGGAGGTCAGTTCCAGGCTCCCCGAGGAGGCGACCCTTCGAGGCATCGGGTGAGCGCGTCGATGACGGTCGCGCCCCAGCAGCCGCCCCGTCACGAGGGGCGGGGCGTGAGTCTCGATCACAGCGGGTATTGGGGAACCATGGAGACGTTGTACTTCGAGATTCCCGACCGCCAATCAGCCGCGGACGTGGCGGCGAAGTTGATGTCGGAGGGGTACGACGTCGCGCTGCTCTCCGCGCGCGGGGACACCCGTGCCACGGTCAAGGTCGAGGTCGACCCGTGGCGGGAGCGGACGGTCTGCGATCTCGTCAGCTCGGTGGAGCCTCGCGCGCGGGAACTTCTCTCCGACTAGGGCCGGACCCGTCCAGATCTTGGGGGCACCGGACCGGGTGCAGCGGACCGTGATGGCACGTCGGGAACCTGCTGGGCGCAGTCCGGGCTGAGACCCGGGCGGGCTCCCTCTCCAGGTCTCGAAACCACTCGTGACCCCGCCGAGCGGGCCCGTGGGACCGGCACTTGCGTCGATGTCGGTTCCCGGCACATGTCCGACCTCGGTCCGGGTACGAACCTGCCATGACCTCGACACCGAGAGAGCACGACCAGGACTCCGAACCGCCCACTCCTGATGGGGAGGAGCCCGACACGCGGCAGTGGGACCCGGGCGAGGCCGAGCCCGGGAGCGACCCGGATCCCGAGCCGGGCTCAGCCGGCTGAGCGTGGCCCGGCCAGCGGCCGATACGTCGAGTCGGTGTCCTCGTGCCGGGCCTACGAGCTGCCGGGCCTACGAGCGCTGGGAGGTGCCCGACGAGACCGGCGGGTGGTAGTTGCGACCAACCTCCTCCGCTCGTTGCATCGCGGCGATGCCCTGCTCGACGCTGAGGAGCGGAGTCGTCCTGATCGTCCTGATCGACCCTCCGGCCGTCACGGCGAGCGAGAAGGCGGCTGCCTCCTCGTCGCCCGGGAAGTCGGCGAGCAGGATGAGGTCGTAGTCACCGAACGCGTAGAAGCAGCCGATGACGCCTCCCTTGCAGCCGTCGATCACCGGCTGGATCCGTTCGAGCACGTTGCCGTGCTGGCGGACCTGGGTGGCCCAGGAATCGCTGGTGTAGGCGACCTGGAAGAGAAACTGCGGCATGAAAGGGTCCTCTGGTCGGTTTCGGTCGCGGCTCGGGAGGTCGCGATCCACGGTTTTTCACGATCCGCCCGTCGGCCCCCCAGCGCAACGACCGCTCCAAGGCCGGCTGCCTCGATGTCGCGTACGCCGAGAACGTCCCCGCCGACACGCCGTGCCTCTGGACAGGTGGTCTGCTCCACCTCTCGACGCCTCGGAGGCCTTGGGCGGCAGGCCGGGTCGCCGGACCGCTGCGCGAGCAGCCGCCACGTCTCGCCGCTACCGAGACCGCAGGAAATGCTCCGGACCAGTGTTGTGCCCGCCCACCCGGAGGCGCACGCTGGAGGAGAATCGCTCCCGTGGAGGCCGTCGTGGCTGCTTTCTACATCTGCCTGAGTGGCATCGCGCTCCTGCTCGTGGTGGGGCTTGCCCACGACATCCGTGAGCACCGGCGCGGCCGGGCCGTGCGAGGGAGCGACCTGGGCGCGGCGTCGCGTCGGGCCAGGATGGACAGGCGGTACCGCGGCACCGAGTGGACCGTCGGGGGCACCTGAGCCTGGGTCGCCGGGGGGAGCGCCCGGGCCGCGATGCCCCGGCTCGGGCCCGGTCAGGACGGGAGGATGTCGCAGGTGGTCAGCCAGAACGGATGGCGCGCCGGGTCGGCGAACACCCGGCACTGCTGCGCATGCGGCTGGACGCCGTACCGGGTGGCCCCTGCTGCGAGCACCGGCGACGCGCGGGTCGTCGTACCCCAGCTCCTCGCCGCCTCGGTCGCTGCCAGATCGTCGAGATGCATCTGGATCGGCACGCCGGCCCCGGGCCAGGTGGGCGGGGTGTGGTCGGCGGCGTCCGTGCAGTCGACCGCAAGGGAGCGCAGGGTGATCGAGTCGCTCATCGCGCTTCCGCCTTCCCTGTGACGTGGCCCTCGGTGGAGACGAGGTGCAGCAGCTGCGCGGTGGCCGCCCCTCGCTGGTACGACGGAGCCGTCCGGGCGTTCTCGACATCCCAGCAGACTGGCGACGGGACGCGACGCTAGGCTCGCGCGACGTGCCGCCGACCGAGAGGAAGCACCGTGCCCGTCCCGTCGGTGCCCCTGCGCAGGCTCGGCTTCCTGACCATCGGCCTCTTCGACGGTGACGACCCCCGACCGGGGCACGAGTCCACGCTCGCGGTGATCGAGCTCGGTGAGCAGCTGGGCTTCGACAGCGCCTGGGTGCGTCATCGGCACCTGCAGTACGGCATCTCCTCGCCGGTCGCCGTCCTGGCCGCGGCCTCCCAGCGCACCAGCCGCATCGAGCTCGGGACGGCCGTCATCCCGCTGGGCTGGGAGAACCCCCTGCGGCTGGCCGAGGACCTCGCGACCGTCGACCTGCTCTCGGGCGGGCGTCTCAACCCCGGGATCAGCGTCGGGCCACCGATGCGTTGGGGCGAGGTCAAGCAGGCGCTCTACCCGGACACTGCCGACGTCGAGGACTTCAGCTACGAGCGGGTGGAACGGCTGCTGCGCATGGTCCGTGGCGAGCCGGTCACAGGCTTCAGCGGCGTGGTCGGCATCGAGGAGTTCTCCGACCGCGTGCAGCCGCACTCGCCCGGCCTGGCCAGCCGTCTGTGGTACGGCGGTGCCAGCCTCCGCTCGGCCCAGTGGGCCGGCGAGCACGGAATGAACTTCCTGACCAGCAGCGTCGTGAAGGCCGAGGAGTCCGAGGACTTCGCCGAGGTCCAGCTCTCCCACGTGCGCACGTTCCGCGAGCACCACCCGGACGGCGCGGCCGCGCGTGTGTCGCAAGGACTCGTCGTCATCCCGACCGACAGCGCCTCGGCCGAGCAGCGGGCGAAGTACGAGCAGTACGCCGCCTCCCGGCTGGCCCGGACCGCGTCGCCCCAGGGGCCTGCCCGGATGATGTTCGCGCCCGACCTCGTGGGCACCTCGGAGCAGATCGTCGACCAGCTGTATGCACACGCGGGGTTCCGGGAGGTCGACGAGGTGGCCTTCGCCCTCCCGTTCTCCTTCGCACACGACGACTACGTCCAGATCCTCACCGACATCGCCACCCGGCTCGGCCCGGCGCTCGGCTGGCGTTCAGGCAGTTGACGCCTCGAGCGGGAAGCGCCAGCAGGACGAGCCGCTCATGTCGAGCCAGAGCTCATCGGTGGTCTGCACGACCCGTGCCAGGAGGTGGTCGCAGCCGGGACAACGCAGCACCGTCCCCGGACCGCCGAGGAAGGCGCGTTGCTCCGCGAACACGGCCGATGCCCGGCAGCCCCCGCAGGTCACGAGGACGGTGCTGACGTCGAATCCGAAGACGTCGGTGAAGGGTCCGGCGGCAGCGTTGCCGTCGAGACTGTTGCTGGCGGACTGCTCGGTCATGTCAGCCTCCTGAGGGCCCGAAGCGCTCGGCGCGGATGTTGTGGTTGGTGTAGCCGAGGTCGAGGAGGGTGCGGATCGCGTGCTCAACGAAGGCAGTTGGTCCGCAGACGTAGGCGCGGGGTGGTGGGTCGTCCGGCCACCCGGCGTCCGGTGGGGTGGCGAGGTCCCTCGCGGTGATCCGGCCCGCCGGACGGGCGAAGTCCTTCGGTGTCTCGCGCGAGTAGACCAGGTCCACCTGCACGCCTTCATCCTGGGCGTGCTGGGCCAGCTCGGGCGCGAACAGGACCTGGCCGGGGTCGCGCACGGAGTACACCAGGCGGAAGGGTGCGCGGCTCCCCGAGCGTGCACGTTCGCGGACCATGGCCATGAGCGGCACCACCCCCGAACCGCCCGCCACGAGCAGGATCGGCTGCTCCACGGGCGCTTCCGGGCTGGGCGACCAGACGAACCAGCCGCCAATGGGGCCGCGCATCTCGAGTGCGTCGCCGAGCTCCATGTTCTCCACGAGGTACGGCGACACCTCTCCCGTGCCGACCTCCTGGACCGTGATCGACACCCGGGCGTCTTCGGCGGGTGCCGCGATGGAGTAGGAGCGCTCCGTCGAGTAGCCGTCGGCAGCGGTCAGCCGAAGGTCGACGTGCTGGCCTGCCTGGTGCCCCGGCCATTCCGGCACGTCGAACGTCATGGTCCGCGCGGTGCCCGTCTCGGAGCGCAGCCCAGCCAGGCGGGCAGGCAGCCACCGGGGGCGGGGACCGCCCACCTTCCCGCGGTCGCGGAGGGGAGTCTCAGTCACCGTCGTAGCGCTCCTCGCGCCAGGGGTCGCCGTGGTTGTGGTAGCCGAAGCCCTCCCAGAAACCGGGCTCGTCACTGGTCAGCAGCGTGAATCCGTTGAGCCATTTCGCCGACTTCCAGAAGTAGAGGTGGGGGACGAGCAGGCGCAGCGGGCCACCGTGCTCCACTGGGAGCGGCCCGTCGGCGTACCCGTAGGCCAGCCACGCCTTGCCGTCGAGCACGTCCTCGAGCGGCAGGTTGGTCGTGTAACCCCCGTAGGAGTGGGCCATCAGGTAGTCGGCCGCGGTCTCGATGTGCTCCAGGACCGTGTCCACCGGTACGCCGTGCCAGCGCGTCCCGAGCTTGGACCAGCGGGTGACGCAGTGGATGTCGGTCTCGATGTCCTCCGAGGTCAGCGCCATCAGGTCGGCCCACGACCACGTGGTCCGGTCGCCGGTCTCCGTGGTGATCGTGAACGACCAGTCGGCCGTGTCGACGTACTGGGTGGGGCCCGCGGTGAGGACGGGGAAGTCCCTGGTGAGGTACTGGCCCGGAGGAAGCGCCGCTGCCTCGGGCTCACGCCTGCCACCGAAGCCACGGGTGATGATCCCCATGTCGCCGTCCTCCCGGCCCGAGCGGGCCAGCTCGTCGAGGCGGTGAGCGCCCTCTCCCAGCATGGCCCGACTGCGAGGGGTCGTCCAGCGCGACGGGGGCCACCGTGGGCGGGCAGTGGCTGTGCTCAGCGGCCACCAGGCGCCGTCGGGGCGAACGGGCCGCTGACGGTCTCGACGGTGGACACGCCGGCGAGCTCGGCGAGTGGAAGTGAGGCCGACCGGCGCGGTGGGCGCGTCGAGACGAGCACCCCGACGATGAGGACGGCTCCGCCCGCGAGCTCCGGTGTCGTGGGCTGCTGGCCCAGCAGCGCCCAGGCCGAGGCCATCGCCACCACCGGGGCGAGCAGCACCCACGGCACCAC
>NZ_JAOPXP010000135.1 GCF_025965085.1 Marmoricola sp. | reverse complement strand
GGTCGGTGTCCGCGTCGGTGGTGGAGTCGGCGGCTGCGTCGTGGTCGGCGGGGGTCGCCTCGTCGGAGGCTGCGGGTGCGGGCTCCTCGGCGGGTGCCTCGAGGTCGAAGAGTGATCCGCCCTCGGGGACCTTGGTCGCGGGGGTGGCGGACGCGCCACCTGCAGCAGGCGCGGACTCCGCCGATGCCGCCGGCTCCTCGGCCTCGGCAGCCTTCGCTGCCGGCTTCGTCTCGGGCTCCTCGTCGCCGCCGAGGTCGAACAGCGAACCGCCCGAGCTCTCGGTCCCGGCCGCAGGCTTCGCCTCCGGCGCGGGCGCCTCCTCTGCCTTGTCGTCAGCCGAGCCGTCGTCGGTGGACTCCTCGCCCATGTCGAACAGCGAGCTGCCGCCGCTCGCCTTGGCGGCGGGGCCGACGTCCTCGGTGTCGGTCACCGTCTCGTCGGTCTGGGTGGTGTCCCCGGCGTCGGGCTCGGCCTTGGTCTCCTCGTCCTCGGCTGCCGCCTCGGCAACCGCGGCGCCGGCTGCCTTGTTCGCGGCGGGTGCGGCGTCGGTCTTCCTGGCGGCCTGCTTGCCCTCGCCCTTCACCGAGGCGAGCAGCATCTGCGCGATGTCGAGGACCTCGACCTCCTCGCGTGCCTCGCCCGCGGCCTGTTGGGCGGTCAGCCCGTCGGAGAGCATCACGCGGCAGAACGGGCAGCCGACCGCGATCTGGTCGGCGCCGGTGGCAACGGCTTCCTTGGTGCGGTTGACGTTGATCCGCTCGCCGGTGTTCTCCTCCATCCACATGCGGGCGCCACCGGCGCCGCAGCAGAAGGAGCGCTCGGAGTTGCGGGGCATCTCGGTGAGCGTGGCGTCGGGGATCACGCTGAGCAGCTCGCGCGGGGGCGCGTAGACGCCGTTGTGGCGGCCGATGTAGCAGGGGTCGTGGTAGGTGATCGAGCGCTTGGAACCACCGTCGGCGGCGGCCACCGGGGCGAGCTTCTTCTCGCGCACGAGCCGGTTCAGCAGCTGGGTGTGGTGCACGACCTCGAGCTCGACACCGAAGGCGGCGTACTCGTTCTTCAGGGTGTTGAAGCAGTGAGCACAGGTCGAGACGACCTTCTTGACCTTGGTCTCCTTGAAGGTCTCGGCGTTCTGCGTGGCCAGGCCTTGGAACACGAACTCGTTGCCGGCCCGGCGCGCGGGGTCGCCGGTGCAGGTCTCGCCGTTGCCGAGTACGGCGAAGCTCACGCCCGCCATGTCGAGCAGCTCGGCGACCGCACGGGTCGTCTTCTTCGCACGGTCCTCGTAGGCGCCGGCGCAGCCGACCCAGAACAGCCACTCGACCTCGTCGAGCGACTCCACGTCCTCCCCGACGACCTTCACGTCGAACGGCAGGTCCTTGGCCCAGTCCATCCGCGCCTTGGGGGACATGTTCCAGGGGTTGCCCTTGTTCTCCAGGCCCTTGAACAGCCCGTTGAGCTCGGTGGGGAAGTTGGACTCCACCAGGACGGCGTAGCGGCGCATGTCGATGATGTGGTCGACGTGCTCGATGTCGACGGGGCACTGCTGGACGCAGGCGCCGCAGGAGGTGCAGTTCCACAGCACCTCGGAGTCGATCACGGCGGCGCCGCTCTCGGGGTTGTAGAACCAGTCGTCGCCGGTGTCGCCGACCAGTGGGCGCTCGGCCTCGAGCCTGAGGGAGGCATTGCCCTCGAGCAGGGCCTCCCGTTCACCCTCCGTCGTGCCGTGGGCCGCCTGGACGTACGGCGCCTTCGCATAGGCGTGGTCACGCAGAGCGGTGATCAGCAGCTTGGGGGAGAGGGGCTTCTCGGTGTTCCACGCGGGGCACTGGCTCTGGCAACGACCGCACTCGGTGCAGGTGCTGAAGTCGAGGAGGCCCTTCCACGAGAAGTCCTCCACCTGCCCGACGCCGAGCACGGTGTCCTCGTCCATCTCCTCGAGGTCCTCGAAGTTGATGGGCTCGCCGTTCTGGGTCATCGGCGCGAGACCGCCGAGCGCCGTACGGCCCTCGGGGTTGCGGCGGAAGAAGATGTTGAAGAACGCCAGGAAGCGGTGCCAGGCGACCCCCATCGTGGGCTGCAGCGAGATCGTGATCATCCAGGTGAAGGAGATGACGATCTTGAGCATGGCGACCAGGTAGATGAGGTTCTCGATCGTGGTCCCGGAGAGGCCCTCGAAGGCCTTGCCGATCGGGAAGGACAGCGGGAAGTGCAGGGCCGAGGCGTTGTCAGCGTGCTCGCCGCCCTTGGTGAGCAGGGCGTACTCCAGACCGCGCAGCACCACGATGCAGAGCCCGACGCCGAGGATGACCATCTCCACGAAGTAGCCCTGCCACATCGTGGAGCCCCAGAACCGCCCCTTGGGACCGCGCGTGCGCTCCATGGGCCGGGTGGCGCGGTAGTAGATGAAGGCGATGATCGCGACGATCATCACGAAGGTGAAGAGCTCGCTGACCCATTCCCAGAGGAAGAAGTGGCCGATCACCGGCAGTGCGAAGTGGGCGTCGAAGAGCTGCCCGAATGCCGTGACCAGGGTGAAGAACAGCAGCCCGAAGCCCACGAAGACGAACCAGTGCCCGACTCCGACCCAGCGCCACTGGAGCATCCGCGTATGGCCGAGCGTCTCCTTGAGCATCGTGACCGCACGTGACCCGAGCTTGTCGGTGCGGTGGGCCGGCTGGCCCATCTTGACGACGCCGAGGATCTGGCGGATGGCCCTGACGAAAAGGGCGATGCCGGCCAGTGCAATCGCGATCGATACCACCTGGGCGAGGATCTGCATCAAGGCTCCCGTCGAGAACGTGCGGTCACGCGTTCGGCTGGCGTGAGCCTAGTGGCAGCCCCGTAGGGCATGTCAGCCGACCGCTTCTGTGGCAAATGCTACCTAGCGGTAACTTGATCGGGTCTCCTGCTCCGACCCCGCCCACCTGCCGGTCAGGCCCTGACCACCCGCACCACGCGTCCGGCTGCGTCGAGGTCGACTTTCATCGTGCCGCCCGTGGAGCAGTAGGTGAAGACGTTCCCGAGCCTGCGGTCGGGCTGGCCGATGGCCTGGAGCGTCGCCCAGCTCGTCATGCCCGGCCTGACCCGCGACTGGATCACGCTGGGAGACAGGCGTGCGCCCGGGTTGCTGCAGGCGTTCGGCTGGACGCCGAAGGCGCGCTCCCACATCTGCAGGTAGGCCTCGGGACCGCGGGCCAGGTCCTTGACGATGTCGTCGCCCGCCTGCATCTTCAGGTCCTGGATCCAGTCCGGGTAGAGGCCGTAGTGCGCGACGCCGTCCCGGTTGATGTCGTAGACCCGTCGGCCGCTGACCTGCTGGTGGACCTTGACCCCGCCGAGGGTGGTGAACGGGTAGGTCACCGGGCGGTCGTTGGCCGCGTTCGGGCGCGGGTTGCCCTGGGCGCCGAGGCCGTTGATGTCGGCGCCGAAGCCGATGCCCCAGTAGGTGCCCGGGTTGGCCCAGGTGAGGTGCCGCCTCCACTTCTCCACGAAACCGGTGCTGTCGCCGGCGTACGGCGTGATGAAGCCCTTGTCGCGGTAGATCCGTGAGTACGCGTCGGGGGTCGACCAGGAGTGGCTGGACAGGACGCCGCTGTAGCCCATCGACTCGACCAGGTCGAGCGAGGCCTGGCGGGCCTTGACGCTCATGTGGTCGGGGTCGAAGAGCATGTGCCGCCTGGCCAGCCCCCTGATCGTGTGGGCACCGAGCTCGGTGAGGCCGAGCGAGTTGCAGTGGTGCGGCGCCGGGTAGACCGGCAGCGCGGGCAGGGTCACGCCGGAGAACTTCGCGATGGCGCCGAACAGGGCGTCCTGCGAGGGGAGGTCGCCGGAGCTCAACGGCACTGAGTTGTCCTGGTCGCGGTCGTGCACCTCGGCGTCGTTGGGGTTGCAGGTCTGCATCCGCCACGGCGAGCCGGTCTCGAGGGTGTTCGCGCCGTTGACGAGGTAGCCGGTGGCGCCGGTGTCCCCGGCCACCCCCGAGAGCGCGTTGTCGAACTTGTTCACGAGCTCCATCTGCGAGACGCCCAGCTTCCGGACCTCGTCGAGCTGCCGGTCGATGGAGGCCTTGGAGCACCGCAGGTCGGGTACGCCGAGCTTCTGCGTGCAGTCGAACGGGACCGAGGTCTCGATCCCCATCACGACCGCCAGCTTCCCGGCGTTGATCACCCTGCGGGCCTCGTCGGGCGTCGTGACGATGCGGTACCAGCCCTTGCCAGGCCCGCCGTTCTGAGCGTCGATGTAGCGCTCCAGGTCGCGCATGTCCTTGGCCTGCAGCCGGATGGAGTCCATGTCGTTGCAGGAGTTGCGCTTGAGCGGGTAGATCTCGCAGAGCTTGTTGTTCTCCACCAGCAGGTTGACCAGGATCCGCTGGCCTGCGCGCCAGGAGCGCTCCATCCACTTGTAGTAGGTGCCCTCGTGGGTGAGGGAGTCCGGTGCCGGCCAGTCCTTGAAGGTCGGCCAGCCGACGGGGTCGTGGGTCGGCTTGTTGGACAAGAAGGCCTCGACCAGGGCGCCCTTGCCGCCGGTGAGCTCGTGGTCGGGGCAGTCGCGCAGGGCCACGGTCACGCCGTACGGCGACCACGGGCGGCCGCAGTGCACGTCGCCGCCGAGGAACTCGAAGGCCATGCCGTGGGTGTGGGCGTCGATGAAGCCGCGGACCTCCTGGCTGGAGCTGACGCCGGAGAAGGGGTTGCCGGTGACGTTCGTCGAGACCTCCGGGAACTCGGTGCACCCGGAGCGCAGCTGCAGCCTGAGCGGCGTGCCGCTGCCGGTGACCGTGGCCCGGGACGCGCTGTCGGTCAGCGAGCCCTTGCCCGGGACGGCGAGCTTGAAGACGCCGTTGCTCGGCATGCTGGCCACCCAGTCGGCGGTGGGTCCCGGCCCGGCGGTGTAGGAGACCGCGGGCTGCGCGGCGTCCAGGAAGGTGCCGGCCCGGCTGTAGAGCAGGTAGCGGCCCAGGGTGGTGGGCTTGAAGTACAGCGGCTCGGCCGCGTCGATCGTGGTCGCCGTGAAGCTGGGGGTCGTCCCGGCTGCGAGCCACCGGCCCGTGCGCGTGGACTGCACGCCGTAGCAGGCGTTGAACATGTTGTAGACGTCCGACGGCGTGGTGCTGTGCGCGGGGCTCACGGCGACGCTGGAGAGCTTCGGCTCACTCTGGGCGCGCTGGGTCGCCGCGGCGTCGGCTGCCCGGCGCGCCTGATCGGGGGTGGTCGGGTCGGCGGTGGCGGCGGTGGTGACCGTGGCGGAGCGGGAGATCGCGTTCTTCGTCGTCGGGTCGTTGTGGTCGTGGGTGCCACCATCTGTCAGCCCGTTCGGGTGGAGGTGGCTGCCGTCGGAGAGGTAGATGGTGCCCGACCCCTGGGCTGCGGCCCGCCGGATGCTGGTGGCCGCGTCGTACGCCTTCTTGTAGCCGTCACCCGAGTCGCCGGCCGCGCCGAGGGCGCCGGAGGGCATGACGACTGCCGCGACGACTGCGCCGGCGGACAGGCCGACGGCAGCCACCAGGCGCCGGCCCGCGCGAGAGTCGTGGTGGACACTGTGGGTGAGACGGCGCATGGGGGTCCTCTGCAGTCGGGTCACCCCAGCAACGACCGGACCGGTCGATCAGTCACGCGGCGGACCGGGCTTCTTCGCCTCGCCGGCGCTGGTCTCGTCCTGACGCGGGATGAGGGTGCAGGCCACGATCGGGCAGGCGGCGGAGAGGGCGTACGTCGCGGCGTACCCCCACCCGCTGATCGCGAGACCGGCCAGCGGCGCGGCGGCTGCAGCCGCGAGGTACTGCGCGGTGTTCTGGATGCCGAGTGCCCGGCCCGACCAGTACGACCCCGCTCGCTCGGCCACGCTCGTGAACGCCAGCCCGTTGTCGGCCACGGTGATGGTCGAGGCGACGACGAGGAGTACGACGGCGACCCCGAGCGGCTCCACCAGCCCGAGCAGCGCCATCGTCACCGCGGCACCGATCGCCACCCAGCGCAGGGGCCGCACCCGTGAGCCCACCACGTCGGAGAGGTGCCCCACGGCGATCCGGCCGAGGGCGCCGAGGACGTGGGTGACGGCGACGAGCGCGCCGGCGGCCGCCGCCGACCAGTGCCGCTCCTGCACCAACCAGGTCAGCGAGTAGGTCCACACCAGGAACTGCGGGACCACGAGCAGCACCGAGGCGCCATGCACACGCGACAGGAAGCTGTCGGCCCGGTAGGGGTTCGCCGTGAGGGCGGGGGTGGCCGTGGGCCGAGGGGGATCGAGCACGATGAGCGTCACCGCCACGAGGGCAACGACGACCGCGACGACAGGGATCCAGAGCGCGGCCCGCAGGCTCACGTGCGCGGCGGTCACCGCGATCGTCGCTGCGGCGACAGCCACCCCGAGGGGTTGGGCCATCTGCCGGATGCCCATGGCGAGGCCGCGGCGTCGGGGCGGGAACCAGCCCACGACGATCCGGCCGCTGGCCGACCCCGTGCTGGCAGCAGCCATGCCGACGACGAACAGCACGGCACACAGGGCGAGGGTCCCCTGCACCGTCGTGGCGATGACGCCGAACAGGGCGGTGGCCCCGAGACCGGCGAGAAGGACCGTCCGCTCGCCCACGCGGTCGACGAGCAGGCCCCACAGGAAGAGAGTGACCATCACCCCGGCGATGGGCATCGCGGCAACGGTGCCGGCCTGCGCCAGAGAGAGGCCGCGGTCGTCCTGCAGGGACGGGATCAAGAACGCGGGACCGTTGATCGCGACCGAGGCCGCGGCCTGCGCCGCCACGCTGGCCCAGAGCATCGACCACCGGCGTGCGGCGCTGACGGAGGAGGCGTCGAGAGTGGTCACCTGTCTGATCACCGCCTCACGCTAGTGCGCCTCCCAGGCGTCGGCTGACGGTGCGTGCTGTCGCGGACACGGCCTCCACGAGAGAGTCGAGGTCGATGCTCTCGCGCGACTCGTACGTCGTGGCGATCCCGGCCAGCGGAGTGCCGTTGTGGTCGAGCACGGCCGCGGCGACCGAGGCGAACCCGGGGGTGACCTCGCCGTCCTCCGTCGCGTAGCCCCGCCGCCGCGTCTCGCTCAGCACGGCGCGAAGCGCGCTGAGGCTCTGCGGACCACGGCCGTGGCGATCGACGAACGCGCTCCTGTCGGGGTAGAGCGCCCGCACCTGGCTGGCGGGCATCGCTGCCAGCATGGCCCGGCCGCTGGCGGTCAGGTGGGCCGGCAGCCGTACGCCGACATCGGTCACCAGCGACGCGCGACCCGGCGCACGCTCCTCGAGGACGTAGAGGACGTCGCGGCCGTGGGGGACGGCGAGGTGCGCCGACTGGCCGATCCGGTCGACGAGCCGGGCCAGGGGCTGGTGGGCGATGCGCTGGAGAGGCGCCTGCCGGGCGTAGCCGATGCCCACCTCGAAGGCGGCCACACCCAGGCAGTAGCGGCGCTCCTCCGCGATGTGGGTGACGAAGCCCTGCTCGATCATCGCGTTCACCAGGTGGTACGCCGTGGACCGCGGCAGGCCCACGGCGCTGGCGAGGCGCTCGAGGGGCACCGGGTCCGGCTGGGCGGCCAGGAAGCGCAGCACCATCAACGTCCTGGTGGCGGCGGGGACCTGGCTCATGACGCGAACCTAGTGGCAGGCGGTGAACATGCGCGTTCGCCGGTGCGCTGCGCGTCGATGGCGCAGGATGAGCGTGACGATCGGGCGTCGTACGGCGCTCGCCCCTGACGAAGAGGGAGTGCTCCCATGTCCCGACGGCTCCTCGCCGTGGCCCTGCTCGCCACGGTCATGGTCATGTCCGTGCTGGTCTCCCCCAGCCAGGCATCCGGCCTGCCCGGCAAGAAGAAGTGGCTCAAGGACACCCGCTCGGCGATGTCGGGCTCCCGGGCCTACGTGCGTGAGCGCGTGCAGAGGGGCGGCACCCGGCTGGCCGTCAACTTCGACATAGACAACACGGCGCTCGCCTCGCGCTACAGCAGCGGCAGTGCCGTGCCCGTGGTGCTGCGGTTCGCGGAGTACGCCAGCAGCCTGGGGGTGAGGCTGGTCTTCAACACGGGCCGCAACGAGAACGGTATGGCCCGGGCGGTCGAGGAGCTGCGGCGCGCGGGATATCCCGTGACCGCCATCTGCGGCCACCGCAAGGGGGAGCCGCTGAGGACGAGCAAGCAACGGTGCCGGCAGAGGTTCGTCGACGACGGGTACACGATCATCGCGAACGTGGGGAACCGCAGCACCGTCTTCGTGGGCGGCAACTACGAGCGCGCCTTCAGGCTGCCGAACTACCACAACCGGCTGGCCTGAGCCCCATGGCCGCTGACGTGGGCCGATCCGGGATCAGTACTGGTGGAACCAACGGCCCAGGTTCGCCGAGATCCCGGGGCAGGTGAGGTTCAGGTCGCGACCCGCCTCCACCCACTGGCCCAGGACCGACGGGCCGCCCTGGAACATCCGGTCGCGACCGCAGCGGCG
>NZ_JAOPXP010000175.1 GCF_025965085.1 Marmoricola sp. | reverse complement strand
CGGCTGCGGTCATCGATGCCCTCGAGTCCATCGCCGGGCCCGAGGTGGTCGACGAGGTGCTCTCGCGCAACCTGCTCGAGGTGTTGCCGCTCACCCACATCCGCGGCCGCAGCCTCACCGACACCTTCGTGATCATCGACGAGGCGCAGAACCTGGAACGACCGGTGCTGCTCACGGCGCTCAGCCGCCTCGGCGAGGGCAGCCGCGTGGTGCTGACCCACGACGTGGCCCAGCGCGACAACCTGCGGGTGGGTCGTCACGACGGCGTCGTGGCGGTGGTAGACCGGCTCAAGGGACATCCGCTCTTCGCCCACGTGACGTTGACCCGCTCGGAGCGGTCCCCGATCGCGGCCCTGGTCACGGAGATGCTGGAGCACATGACCATGTAGGCCGGGTGCGCCGTACGGACGTGGCCTCGTTCCTTCGTGAAGGAGGTCACGTCCGTGACCGGGGCGTCAACTTGCGACCGTCCCGGTCTTGCGACATGGTGGAGTCCTTCCCCGCCCGCTCCGCGCTTCCCCCCAGCACGTCGAGCGGCGCGCATGACGTCCATGTCGTCAACGCCTAGGGTCCAACTTGTCCGAGAAGCACGTCGCCCGGCACCGCAGCACGCCCACCACACCCCTCCGCAGCCGTATGGCCCGCCGCGTCCGCGGCGTCGCCCTGTTCTCGGGGGTCGCTGTGGCCGCCACCGGGCTGGCCGTCTCCACCGGCGTCCTCACCGGGTCGACGGCGGTCGAAGGTGCTCCCGCGGCGTTGGCCTCGACCCCCGCGAAGGGCCTGACGCAGGCGGAGCTGGCCGCGCGTGAGGAGCGCGCGTCGCGGTCCACCGGCGACCGCCGCCCCCTGGCGGACCAGACGAAGGCGCGGGTCCTCTCCAACGCCTCGGGTGCCGCGGTGACCAGGACCGAGGACCTCAGCGTCGCCGATCCCAAGGCCCTGGCCCGGGCGCTGATGCCGAAGTACGGCATCTCCTCCTCGGAGTTCGCGTGCCTGGACAACATCTGGACGCAGGAGTCGGGCTGGAACGTGCACGCCGACAACCCGACCTCATCGGCGTACGGCATCCCCCAGGCGCTGCCGGGCTCCAAGATGGCCTCCGCCGGCCCGAACTGGCAGAACAGTGCCGAGACCCAGATCCGGTGGGGCCTGGGGTACATCAAGGCCCGCTACGGCACGGCTTGCGCAGCCTGGTCCTTCAAGCAGGGCGCGGGCTGGTACTGACCGACCCGGACCTACCGGTCGGCCCGCGTCATCGTGCGCACGTCCAGCGCCTCGTCCAGCTGCTCCTCGGTCAGGTCCCCCCGCTCGACGTATCCCATCTCGAGCACCTGCTCGCGGATGGTCCGGCCCTCCTTGAGGGCCGCCTTGGCGACCTTGGACGCCTCCTCGTAGCCGATGTACCTGTTCAGGGGGGTGACGACCGACGGGGACGACTCGGCGTAGGTTCGCATGCGCTCGACGTTGGGCTCGATGCCCTCGATGCAGCGGTGGGCGAGGAGGGGGGTCACGTGTGCGAGCAGCCGGATCGACTCGAGCACGTTGCGTGCCATGACGGGCATCATCACGTTGAGCTCGAAGCTGCCGCTGGCTCCTGCGACGCCCACGGCCGCGTCGTTGCCGACCACCTGGGCACAGACCATCAGCGTTGCCTCGGGCAGGACCGGGTTCACCTTGCCCGGCATGATGCTCGACCCGGGCTGGAGGTCGGGGAGGTGGATCTCCGCTAGCCCGGTGGTCGGGCCGGAGGACATCCAGCGGAGGTCGTTGCAGATCTTGGTCAGGCCCACGGCGATCGTGCGCAGCTGGCCGGACAGCTCGACGAGCGCGTCCTGGCCGCCCTGGGCCTCGAAGTGGTTGCGGGCCTCGGTGAACGGCAACCCGGTCTCCTGGGCGAGGTCGGCGATGACTCGCTCGGCGAAGCCGTCGGGGGCGTTGATGCCGGTGCCGACCGCCGTGCCGCCGAGGGGCAGCTCGGCCACGCGCGGCAGGGTCGACTCGAGGCGCTCGATGCCCAGCCGGACGATCGTGGCGTAGCCACCGAACTCCTGGCCGAGCATCACCGGCGTCGCGTCCATGAGGTGGGTGCGGCCCGACTTCACGACGTCCTTGAACTCCGTGGCCTTCGCCTCGAGCGAGCGCGCGAGCACGTCGAGTGCGGGGATCAGGTCGACCTTGGTCGCCTCCACCGCGGCGACGTGGATCGAGGTCGGGAACGTGTCGTTGCTCGACTGGCTGGCGTTGACGTGGTCGTTGGGGTGGGCCTCGGTGCCGGCGCGGGAGGCCAGGGAGGCGAGCACCTCGTTCATGTTCATGTTCGAGCTGGTGCCCGAGCCGGTCTGGAAGACGTCGATCGGGAACTCGTCGTGGTGCGCGCCGCCGATGATCTCGTCGGCCCCGGCCGCGATGGCCTTCGCCTGCTCCGCGGCGATGATGCCGAGCTCGGCGTTGACCCTCGCCGCGGACTTCTTCACACGGGCGATTGCCACGATGTGCGCGGGCTCGAGCGCGGTGCCGCTGATCGGGAAGTTCTCCACCGCTCGCTGGGTCTGCGCTCGCCACAGTGCATGCCTGGGGACCTCGATGTCACCCATGCTGTCGTGCTCGGTGCGGGTCTCGGTGTTGTGGTCGGAGCTCATGGGACCGACGCTACCGGTGGGGCGGACCTCCGTCCTAGGCTGCCCGTCGGCGACGAGAGGACTGCGATGAGCTACGACGTGATCATCTGGCCGGGCGCGAACCCCGCCGGCGAGGACGAGGCCGACGCGCTCTACGAGGAGTACGCCGAGCGACACGAGGAGCTGGAGGAGAACGAGGTGGCGCCGACTCCCGAGGTGCTCGCGTTCCTCGACGACCTGGTCCGGCTGTGGCCCGACGACGACTGGAACGCGCCCGAGTTCCCGTGGTCCCTGGCGCCGGTCTCCCCAGGGGCGGCGGCAGGCGACATCGCCTACCTCACGCTGACCGTGCACAGCAGGCTCGAGGAGATGGTCGGCGACATCGGACGCATCGCCCGCGAGCACGGCATGGTGGCCTACGACCCGCAGCTGGGCGAGGTCGTCAGCTGACCCGCGAGAGGTAGAGCAGGTACTGCTCGGACCGGCCCTGCAGCGCTACGTCGTACCGGTGCTCCGTGCAGTGGCCGAACACCTCCGTCATCGCCCTCTCGAGCCCCGGAGCCGGGTTCGCCGACCAGATGACGAGCGCGCCCCCGGGGTTGATGACCCTCTTCGTGGCGGCCAGGAAGTCGTGTTCGTAGATGTCGGCGTTGGCGACGTGCACGAGGTGGCCGGGCCCGTTGTCCACGTCGAGCAGCACCAGGTCGTAGGTCGAGGTGGCCTCCTCGATGGCCATCGAGATGCCGGCGTTCACGATCTGTACCCGCCTGTCGGCGAGGAGCGCGGGACCGTGGGGGATCGTGCCGTCACGCATCCACCCGACCAGCGCCTCCTCGATCTCGACCACCCTGACGCGCTCGACCCGCGGATCGGCCAGCGCCCGTTGGACGGTGAAGCCGAGTCCCAGGCCGCCGATGACCACGTCGCGTGGATCCGTGACCAGGTCGAGCGCCGTGGCCGCGAGCTCGATCTCCGAGCTCGTCTCCCGGGTGTCCATCACGAAGACGCCGTTGACCCGCAGCTCGAGGGCGTCCGCGGCATGCTCCTCGAGGCGTCGGCGCAGCACCACCTCCCCACGCTCCGACTCGGCGCGAGCCACTTCGATGTACTCGGTCACGACTGGGCCCCCGGATGCGTCATACGTTCTGGCTGTCATGGCTGTCTCACCGTATGACGTCTGGACGCTCACGCCGGCCCGCGCCCGGCCTGTCGGTAGTCGTGGCGACCTGTCCCGCTTCGATGTCATGAGGGTGGGTACGTTCGAGACGGTGCCACAGCCGTGGTCGAACAAGTCACCCGAACTGCAAAGGACGACGACGTGCCCGCACAGGACGACGAAGGACAGGTCTCCGAGGCCTCCAGCCTCGAGAACGCAGGCGAGCCGATCCAGCCCGACCAGGCGGTGGCCGGTGCCCCGGACGCGGAGAGCGGGCATGTCCAGGAGGGCAAGGCGGGGCCCAACGCCCGCACCGGCGGCGAGGAGTCGGAGTACACCGACGACGACGGGTCGGACCAGGCCGCCACCCACGACTGACGGCGGCCGGCGCCGCCGCGGACGTCATACGAACTGGCTGCGATGGCGGCCACCGCGTATGACGCCTTGCGTGAGGTCATACGGGCTGGCTGCCAGGACGACCACCTCGTATGACGCCCCAGGGCCGCGGGGATGTCGTCCACAGCCTCCGCCGCGGCGTCGGTTGTCCACAGCGGTGACCTGACGGGCGTCGCAGGTCGCGAACCCTCCCCAGACTGCCGGGATGGGAGAGAGGACTGAGCAGACCCCGGCGTCGCTGCGTGCACGGCGGCGGGACGCGGCGCATCGCCTGGCGGAGGTGCAGGCCGGCGTCATGTCCCGCTCTCAGCTCTACGCCGCGGGACTCAGCCGCGGTGAGGTTCGGGCCAACGTGCGCGCCGGTCGCTGGGCTCGGCTTGGTGCCCACTGCATCCGCACGAGCACCGGGGCCATGACCCGCCAGGCCATCTGGTGGTCGGCGGTGCTCGAAGCCGGCCCACGAGCGTTCCTGGACGGTGAGAGCGCGCTCATCGCCGCGGGACTCGAGCACTACGACTGCGCGCGGGTGCGGGTGTCGGTTCCACGCGGCGCGCGTATCCGTCACCGCAACACCACGGTCGACATCCGGCAGACAAGGCGCTGGGACCCGCACGACCTGGTCGAGGGCACGGGGGTCCCCCGCTCGCGCCCGGAGGTGGCGGCCATCCGGGCGGCGTTGTGGGCCCGGTCGGACAGGCAGGCGACGCTGGTGTTGACGATGAGCGTGCAGCAGGGGATCACCGTCGTGGCGAAGCTCGCCGAGGAACTGCTGCGCATCCGCCGTGATCGACGCCGAGCTCTCATCCAGACGGTCCTTCTCGACCTCGTCGGGGGCGCCTCCTCGATGGGGGAGCTCGATGTCCTCAAGGGCTGCCGTCAGCGTGGTCTCCCCGAGCCGGACATGCAGGTGCTGCGGCGTACGTCGACCGGCAGCTACTACCTCGACTTCCGCTGGCGGCGCTGGGGCGTAGTCCTCGAGGTCGATGGCATCCAGCACGCCTGGGTCCAGCAGATCGTGCCCGACGCACTGCGCCAGAACTCGGTCGCGCTCACCGGCGACACCGTGCTGCGTCTGCCCGTCCTGGGCCTGCGCCTGTGCCCCGACGCGTTCTTCGAGCAGCTGACCGAGGCTCTGGAGCGCGCGGGCTGCCCGCTCGAGCACCGTCACCGCGCCTGACTCTGCCCCTCCGTCCGGACGTCATACGAGCCGGTTCCGATGGCGACCGCCTCGCATGACGTCCCGCGCAACGTCATACGAACCGAGTGCCCTGACGACCAGGTCGTATGACGCAACCCTCGCACGCGGCCGCCGCCACGCAACGGGGTCAGGCCTCGCGCGAGCGCACCCGGAGGCCGGTGATCGGCACGGTGACGGCGCCAGAGGGGTCGGTGAAGAAGTCGTTCCCCTTGTCGTCGACGACGACGAACGCGGGGAAGTCCTCGACCTCGATCTTCCAGACCGCCTCCATGCCGAGCTCGGCGTACTCCAGCACCTCGACGGACTTGATGCAGTCCTGGGCGAGCCGCGCCGCTGGGCCCCCGATCGAGCCGAGGTAGAACCCGCCGTGGACGTGGCAGGCCTCGGTGACGGCCTTCGACCGGTTGCCCTTCGCGAGCATCACCTTCGACCCACCGGCGGCCTGGAACTGGGCGACGTAGGAGTCCATCCGGCCGGCGGTCGTCGGCCCGAACGACCCGCTCGCATATCCCTCGGGGGTCTTGGCGGGGCCGGCGTAGTAGACGGCGTGGTCGCGGAGGTACGCCGGCATCTCCTCGCCGGCATCGAGTCGCTCCTTGATCTTCGCGTGCGCGATGTCGCGCGCGACGACCAGCGGGCCCGTGAGCGAGAGCCGGGTCTTCACCGGGTGCTGGGTGAGCTCGGCGAGGATCTCGTCCATCGGCCGGTTCAGGTCGATCCGGACGACGTCGCTCTCCTCGAGCTCGGTCTCGGGGAGGTACTTCGCCGGGTCGGTCTCCAGCTGCTCGAGGAAGACCCCGTCCGCCGTGATCTTGCCCAGGGCCTGCCGGTCGGCCGAGCACGACACCGCGATGGCGACCGGGCAGCTGGCACCGTGCCGGGGGAGGCGTACGACGCGGACGTCGTGGCAGAAGTACTTCCCACCGAACTGCGCGCCGATCCCGAACGACTGGGTCAGTCGGAACACCTCCTCCTCCAGCTCGAGGTCGCGGAACCCGTGCGCGCTCATCGACCCCGAGGTCGGGAGGTTGTCGAGGTAGTGCGCGCTGGCGTACTTCGCGGTCTTGAGGGCGAACTCCGCGCTGGTCCCGCCGATCACGATCGCCAGGTGGTACGGCGGACACGCGGCCGTCCCGAGCGAGCGGATCTTCTCGTCGAGGAACTCCAGCATCCGCTTGGGGTTCAGCACCGCCTTGGTCTCCTGGAACAGGAACGACTTGTTGGCCGACCCGCCGCCCTTGGCCATGAAGAGGAACTTGTACTCAGGCTTTCCCTGGGGCGACGGCGTCGAGTAGAGCTCGATCTGCGCCGGGAGGTTGGTGCCGGTGTTCCTCTCCTCCCAGGTGGTCAGGGGGGCGAGCTGGGAGTAGCGCAGGTTGAGCCTGGTGTAGGCGTCGTACACGCCCCGGCTGATCGCCTCACCGTCGTCGGCGCCGGTCAGCACCCCCTCGGACTTCTTGCCCATGACGATCGCGGTGCCGGTGTCCTGGCACATCGGCAGCACGCCACCCGCGGAGATGTTGACGTTCTTGAGCAGGTCCATCGCGACGAACCGGTCGTTCCCGGAGGCCTCCGGGTCGTCGATGATCCTGCGCAGCTGGGTGAGGTGCGTCGGGCGCAGGTAGTGCGCGATGTCGTGCATCGCCTCGGACGTCAACCGCTCGATGGCCTCGGGGGAGACGCGCAGGAACGTCTGCCCGTCGGCCTCGAAGGTGGACACGCCGTCGGTGGTGACGAGCCGGTAGGGCGTCTCGTCGGTGCCGAGGGGGAGCAGGTCGGAGTAACGGAATTCTGAGTCGGTCGCCACGCCGGGATTATCGACCATCGAACTAACCTGTCCCAATGGCGGGTGATCTCGAGGGTGGGGGCGACCAGTCGCGGCTGCGGGTCTCCGACGCGGACCGGCACCGGGTCGCTGAGCTGCTGCGGCAGGCCGCCGGCGAGGGTCGCCTGGACCTGGAGGAGCTCGAGGAACGGCTCGAGGCTGCCTACCGGGCGAAGACCTACGGCGACCTGGTCCCGCTCACGGCCGACCTGCCGCTCGGGTCGCACTTCCGGCAACCGCCGGCAGACCAGCGGGCCGGCGTACCCCTGTCAGCCCTCATCCGCTACGACACCTCCTTCGCGATCCTCGGCGGCGTCAGCCGCAAGGGCCTGTGGGAGATCGGTGCCTCGCACACGGCGCTGGCGATCATGGGCGGCCTCGTCGTCGACCTGCGCGAGGCGCGGTTCACCAGCCGCGAGACCGTCGTCCACGCCTACGCCATCTGGTCCGGCATCGACATCTACGTCAACGCCCACACCCGCGTCCTCGTGGACGGCTTCGGCATCATGGGCGCCTTCGACCAGGCCCGCGACAAGGTGGAGCCCGACCTGCGGCTGGACTCCCCGGTCGTCCGGGTCAACGGTTTCGCCCTGATGGCCGGCGTGACCGTGCAGCGGCGTCCGATGCCTGGCCCCCGCAAGGGAAGCATCCTCGGCCGCTGACGTAGGTCACAGCTTCCCGGCGGGGCCTCAGCGCCGTACGAGGTGCATCAGGGTGACAGTCTCTGGCCGGCGTCGAGGGATCCACAGCCCGCGCTCGGCCAGCGAACGACCCGTCACGGCGACGCCGTCGGTCGGGCCGTCCGCCGGCAGTGGCGCGGACATGCTCACCCCGACGTGGTCGACCGGACCCTCCCAGCGCACGTCGTACGACGCGGTCGTCTCCAGCCCCGGAACGCGCACCTGGACGCCGCGGTTGTGCGGCGGCTCGTCGAGCTGGACATGGGCCACGAGGGCCTCGGAGCGGTCTGCCGCGACCACGCCGTGGAGCAGCACCGTCGGGTCCGGCGACTCGGGGCGTACGACGCGGCCGGAGTGCAGCAGCGGCCGGAAGCGCTGGTAGCGCTGCACCCACTCCGCGAGGCGGTCGAGGTCGCTGTCGGTCGCTTCGGTGAGGTCCCACTCGATGCCGAACGAGCCGAAGAGCGCGGTGGCGGCGCGGAAGTCGAGCGTCAGCGTCCGGCCCGTGGTGTGCGAGGTCGGCGAGGAGATGTGGGAGCCGACGTACTCCGGCGCCACGAACTGGGTGGTCCACCGCTGGATCTGCTGGCGGGCGACGGCATCGGTCATGTCGGAGGTCCAGATGCGCTGCACGCGGTCGAGGACGCCGAGGTCGACGCGGCCACCGCCCGAGGCGCAGGACTCCCAGTCGATCGCCGGGTGCGCCTGGCGCAGGGCGTCGAGCAGCGCGTAGAAGCCGCGGGTCTGCCGGTGCACGACCGGTGCACCTCCGCGCACCGCGCTGCCCGCCTCGAGCAGGTCGCGGTTGTGGTCCCACTTCACCGCGTCGACGGCACAGGACGACAGCACGGCGCTGATCTGCTCGAAGACGTGCTCGCGCACCTCGGCGCGGGAGAGGTCGAGGACCAGCTGGTGACGATGGAGCAGCGGCACCCGGTCGCCGGCGGAGAGGATCCAGTCGGGGTGCTCGCGGTAGAGGTCGGAGTCGGGATTGACCATCTCCGGCTCGATCCACAGTCCGAACTGCATCCCGAGGCCGTGCACGTGCTCGACTAGGGGAGCGAGCCCGTCGGGCCAGACGTCGGGGTCCACCCACCAGTCGCCCAGGCCGAGGGTGTCGTCGCGGCGACCGGCGAACCAGCCGTCGTCCAGCACGAACCGCTCGACGCCGATCCGGGCCGCGCGGTCGGCGATGGCCTTGAGGCGGAGGAAGTCGTGGTCGAAGTAGACGGCCTCCCACACGTTGAGCACCACCGGCTGGTGGGCGGGGTGGGCCGGCAGGCTGCGCTGGTGGGCGTGCCAGACCGCGGCCAGGCCGTCCAGGCCGTCCCTCGCGGCCGCGAAGTGGACCCACGGCGTCGAGTAGCTCTCGCCGCTCTTCAGGCGGACCTCCCCGGACAGCAGCATCTCGCCACCGCCGATCGTGGTGCCGGTCGCCGGGTCGCGCTCGACGCGGAGCACGGAGTTGCCGCTCCAGGCCACGTGCACGCCGAGCACCTCGCCGTACGTTGTGGAGAAGCCGGGTGTGCCGAGCACGCTCATCGTGGCGGCACCGAGACCCGGACGACCGGCGCGTGACTCGCGCAGCCAGAGGCCGTCGGTGACCTCGTGGCGCTGCGGATTGCGCTCGCGCTCGTGGCGTCCGGTGAAGTCGAGCACCTCGGTCAGGTGGTCGGGTGCGGGCAGCACCACCTCGAGCCCTTCGAGGGTGTAGTCGTCCGGGCCGTTGTTGGTCAGCGTGTGCCGCACGCGCAGCACCCCGCCGGGAACGCTCTCGACCTCGGTCACCAGCCCCAGGGCCGCCGCCTTGTCGACCAGGCGGACACGCAGGCCGTTCTCTTCCTCCACGATCCCGGCGCAGTCGAACCTGGTCGACCAGTCGCGGCCACCGTCGCGCTGGCCACGCAGGTGGGGCCGGGTGAAGCGGCCGCGGGCGTGCTCCCCGAGGAGGGGGAGGCCGGGGCCGTGTGGGAGAAGGGGCAGTCCGGAGGAGTCGGCGCCGAGCAGACCGGCCGCGACCACGACGGGAAAACCGTCGTGGTCGCGGACCAGCTCGATGCCTGTCGTCGTGGCCTGCGGGTCACGAGGAAAGAGCATGCGTGAATCAGATCATCCCTTGACCGCGCCCGCGGTCATGCCTCGGACGAAGTAGCGCTGCAGCGCCAGGAACACCGCGATCGGCACCAGCATGGACAGGAACCCGCCGGCAGTGGTGAGGTTCCAGCCCTGGCCGAGCTGACCGCGCAGGTGCGTCAGAGCGATGGTCACCGGCTCGTTCTCGCCCGGGCCGATGAAGACCAGCGCCATCAGCAGGTCGTTCCAGACCCACAGGAACTGGAAGATCGCGAAGGACGCCAGCGCCGGGACCGACATCGGCAGCACCAGCCGGTAGAAGGTCTGGAAGTGGCTGGCGCCGTCGATCTTCGCCGACTCGATGATGGTCTTCGGCAGGGTGGCCATGTAGTTGCGCAGGATGTAGATCGCCAGCGACATGCCGAACCCGATGTGGGCGAGCCACACGGCGGGGAAGGTGCCGTTCATGCCCAGGGAGGCGTAGATCTTCAGCATGGGCACGATTGCCACGTAGTTCGGGACCACCAGCATGGCGACGATGCCGAGGAACAGCGCGTCGCGGCCGCGGAACTCCATGAACGTGAAGGCGTACGCCGCGAATGCCGCGATCAGGATCGGGATGAAGGTCGCCGGGAGCGCGATCGCGAAGCTGTTCACGTAGGCGGTGTTGAAGTGCGCCCCGGTCCAGGCCTCCTTGTAGTTGTCGAGGGTCAGGTTGCCGAGGCCACCGAGGACCGTCCACCAGCCGGTGTTGTTGGACTCGTCCACCGTCCGGAACGACGTGACGAAGGTGCCGATGGTCGGCAGCAGCCACACCAGGCAGATGAAGACGATCACGAGCTTGGTGAGCCAGCCGGCCTTGGCCGGGTTGGGGTCGAAGCTGGTCGCCTTCTTGCGGCGGGTCTTGGCCTCCGCACTCGCAGGTGCGGTGGCCACGGTGGCCTGTGTGCTCGTCATGCGTTGGCCTCCTCGGCCCTGAAGTGACGCACTTGGTAGAACATGATCGGCACCACCGCGAGCATCAGGAGCACGACGATGGCCGCTGCGGCACCGTTGTTGAAGTTCGTGTTCAGCTGGTTGAAGAACTCGTTGCCCACCACGTTGGTGTTGAAGTTGCCGTTGGTCAGCACGTAGACGATGTCGAAGATCTTCATCACGCCGATGACGACGGTGATGAAGACCGTGATGATCGTGCCCTTGATCTGCGGGATCACGACCTGGAAGAAGGTCTGGCGCTCGTTGGCGCCGTCGATCCGGGCGGCCTCGAGGGTGTCCGCGGGCACGCCCTTGATGGCGGCCGAGAGGAGCACCATCGAGAATCCGACCTGCGCCCACAGCAGCACGACCATCAGCAGCAGGCTGTTGAGGTGGAACGTGCTCTGCTGGAGCCACGCCACGGGATCGGCGCCGAACTTGGTCCAGATCGCGTTGAGGATGCCGATCTGGTTCTGCCCGGCCGGGTTGGCGGCGTAGACGAAGCGCCACACGGTCGCGGCGCCCACCATGCTGATCGCCATCGGCATGAAGATCAGCGTCTTGGAGAGCTTCTCCGCACCGGGCTTGAGCCGGTCGGCGAGCGTGGCCACGATCAGGCCCATCACCACTGTCACGACCGGGACGATGATGATCCACAACAAGGTGTTGATCAAGGTCTGCTGGAACGAGTGCGAGGACAGCAGGCTCTTGTAGTTGTCCAGCCCGACGAACGTGGTCGAGGTGGAGTCCTGGAAGCTGTTGATGACGGTCTGGATGGCCGGGTAGACCAGGTAGACCGCGACGGCGATGAACGCCGGCAGGATGTAGAAGAGCGGCTTGATGCGCTCCTCCCAGCGGGAGGGCAGCAGCTCGGCGATCTTGTTGAGCACCCAGTAGACCGCCAGGGCAGCGCCGATGCCCCCCACGACCGTCAATAACGCGCTGACTATCTTCATGTGCGGATCACACCTTCCTGGAGCAGGTCCTTGCTGGAACGAGAACGCCGGGGGCGTGCAGCGTGCTGCCCCACGTCCCCGGCGTCCATGTCGTCTCCGTCGCTCAGCTGGAGGGCCAGCTGCCGTCGATGTTCTTCAGTGCGGTGTCCAGGTCCTCCTGGCCGCTGATCCAGGCGGTCATGTCCTTCCAGAAGGTGCCGGCACCGACCTCACCGGGCATCTGGTCCGACCCGTCGAAGAGGAACTCGGTGGAGTCGTAGGCCACCTTGGCGACCTGACGGGTCAGGTCGTTGGGGTACTTGGTGGCGTCGAAGTCCTTGTGCGGCGAGATGAACGAGCTGCCGGCCGCCGCCTCGTTGCCGATGTCGGTGGCCGCCAGCAGCTTCATGACCGACTTGGTGGAGGCCGAGTCGTCCAGCATGGTGGCCATGTCGCCACCGCCGAGGATGGGGTTGTCACCACCGGCCTGGAGCGGCGGGAAGCCGAAGACACCCACGTTGCCGTCGAGGTCGGCGCCCACGTTCTTCGGGAAGAAGCCGGTGATGAAGCTGCCCTGCTTGTACATCCAGCAGCCGGGCTTGGCATCGAACATCGGGTTGCCGGCCGTGCCGAAGTTGGTGCTCGCGATGGCCTTGCGACCACCGAGGACGTTGCCGTCGGTGAACATCAGCTTCTCGAACTCGGCGGCGGCCTGCTTGACGACGGGTGAGTCGAACTTGGTCTCGTTCGCGACCCACTTCTTGTACTCCTCGGGACCGCCGTAGCGCATCACGAGGTCCTCGAACCAGTCGGTGGCGGGCCAGCCGGTGGCGGTGTCGGACTCGACGCCCATGCACCAGGGAGTGTTCCCGTCGGACTTGATCTTCTCGGTGAGCGTGTTGAGCGAGTCGATCGAGTCGGGCGCGGTGTAGCCGGCCTTCGCCCAGGGCTTCTTGGGGTAGAACACGAGGCTCTTGACGTTCATGCTGACCAGCAGCCCGTAGAGCTTGCCGTTGACGGTGCCGGACTCGAGCGTGCCGGGAGTCATGCTGCTCTGCAGCGCCGCCTTGTCGACCACGTCGTCGAGTGCGAACGCCTTGTTGCGCTTGACGATGTCGCCGACGACCCCGGGCTGCGGGATGAAGGCGATGTCCGGGGTGTCGTTGGCCTGGATCTTCTGCATGATCAGCTGGTTGATGTTTTCAACCTTCTGCCACTTGATCGTGACGCCCTCGGCCTTGGCCTTCTGGACGAGCACCTTCTCGAGCCCGTCCTGGACGGGCTGGTCGAGGCTGCTCCAGATCGTGACGGACTTGTCGTCCTTGCCGCTGTTGCCGCTGCCGCACCCTGCCAGTGCGGAGGCGGCCGCCAGCACCGTCACTGCGACGAGCGAGGTCCGCCGGGGCCATTGGTTTCGCATCATGTACTCCCTAAGGGGGTTCTCTTGGACACCTGGACGACCCACGCAGTAATGTGATGGACACCACATGCTGAATCGAATCAGCAGCCTAAGGGCTTGCGACAGAGCCGTGTCAAGCAACGATCTCGTCACGAGAATCCGAGTACTCCGGAAGTGTCTGCTATGAGCCTTTTCAAGAAGTCCACCCTGACCGATGTCGCGCAGCGCGCAGGCGTCTCGGTGACCACGGCGTCCTACATCCTCAACGGCCGGTCGACCCAGATGAGGATCTCCGCGGAGACCGAGCGCCGGGTCCAGACGGCGATCCGGGACCTGAACTACCGGCCGAACTGGAGCGCCCGGAACCTGCGCAGGTCGAGCACGAAGACCATCGGGGTCATCTCCGACTTCGTCGCGAGCGGGGCCTTCTCGAGCCAGCTGCTGACCGGGGCGAGTGCCGCGGCGCGACTGAGCGGCCACCTGCTGGTGATCGGTGAGTCGATGGGCGACCGGGACGTCGAGGAGCTGTTGATCGAGGACATGGTGGGTCGCCAGGTCGACGGCGTGATCTACGCGACCCGCTCCACCGCGAGCGTCCGGGTGCCGGACAAGCTGCGCGACGTGCGCGCGGTGCTCCTCAACTGCCTCGATGACGACCTCGCGCTCCCGGCCGTGCTGCCCGACGACATGCAGGGCGGCCGGACGGCCGTGGAGCACCTGGTCGCCGCGGGGGTGAGGGACCCGATCTACGTCGTCGGCGAGGACCCCACCCCCGAAGCGACTGCGGGACTGGACCGGGTGCGAGGCATCAACGCTGCTCTGGTGGAGGCAGGGAGGAAGCTGGCGGGCTGCGTGCCCTGCCCGTGGGACGTCGCCCCGGCGTACGACGCGATGGAGGCGCAGCTGCGCACGGGGGTGCGCCCGGGCGCGCTCGTCTGCCTCAACGACCGCGTCGCGATGGGGGTCTACCAGGCCCTGGCCGAGTACGGGCTGAGCGTGCCCGACGACGTCTCGGTGATCGCCTTCGACGGGTCGGACCTCGCGAGCTGGCTGCGGCCGCGGCTCACCTCGCTCGAGCTGCCGTTCAGGGACATGGGCGCGCTCGCGGTCGAGATGCTGATGAGCTCCGGTTCGAACGCCGGTCCGTTGACCGGGGTGAGCGCCGGCACGGTCACGCGCCTGCCCCTGGAGCTGCAGGCCGGCGCGTCGGTGCGGGGCGCTGTGCCCGCGCGCTCGGAGGCCTGGCGCGCGTGACGTTCACGGTCGAAGGCGAGTACGTCTGGGACTTCTGGACGGCGTACGACGGGGCCCACCGTCGTCACCACCTGTTCTACCTGCACGCCCCGTCCTCCCTGGGCGACCCCGATCTGCGGCACCGCAACGCCCGCGTCGGGCACGCCGTGTCCGCCGACCTCCGGTCCTGGACCCGCTGTCCCGACCCGCTGCCGGCGCCGACCGGAGGGTCGTTCGACGACCTCGCCTCGTGGACCGGTTGCACCGTGCGCGCGGACGACGGGTGGTGGATGTTCACGACCGGCCTCTCGGGCGCCGACGACGGTCGGGTGCAGCGCATCGGGGCCGCGCGGTCCGGGGACCTCATGGCGTGGACGCGCACGGACCTGGTGCTGTCGGCGGACCCCGAGCACTACCAGCTGTCGGACGACGGCTGGGTCGAGGAGGCGTGGCGCGACCCCTGGGTGATCCGGGGCGACGACGACCGGTGGCACATGTACGTCACCGCACGCGCTGCCTCCGGGACGCCCGGCTGCGGTGTCGTCGGCCATGCCGTCTCCGATGACCTGGTGAGCTGGGAGGTCCAGGGGCCGCTCAGCGCCCCGACGGGACGCTTCGAGTGGCTCGAGGTGATGCAGCTGGTGCAGGTCGAGGGGCGGTGGGTGCTGTTGTTCTCCTGCCTCTCCGACGAGATGCCCGGTGCCGCCCCGGGCGACGGGGGGACATGGTCGGTGGCCGTCGATGGTCCGGGCTCGCCGGTCGACGTGGCGAGCGCCGTACGGCTCACCGACGAGAG
>NZ_JAOPXP010000099.1 GCF_025965085.1 Marmoricola sp. | reverse complement strand
ACGAGGGGCGCGTCCCCTGCTCGTCAGCGGATCTTGATCCGGCGCGCGACTGCGCCACCCTCGACCCGGTAGGTCGACGGGAGCACGAAGCGGTAGGTGCGGGTCCCGCGGGGGAGCCCGGTCAGGGTTGCCCGGGCGACGCCGTTGCTCAGTGGCACCTGGCGGAGGAGCCTGCCGCGGGAGCGGATCTGGATTGCCCCCGTGACGGGACGTACGCCGTTCGCCGTGACGTCCGCATAGACCGCGAGGCGACCCCGGGTGGGGGCTGTCGCGACCCTGATCAGCGGCCGGGCGCGGACCGTCGGGGAGGAGACCGTCCTGGTGGTCAGGGTCGCGTAGCCCGGCCTGGTCACCGTGACCTGGGCGAGCACACGGGACCCGAGGTCTGCCGCGGTCAGACGGTAGGTGGAGCTCGTTGCCCCTGGGACGGGGACGCCGCGGCGCAGCCACTGCACGGCGGTCGTCGAGTGCGCGGGTGGCGCGGGCACCACCACCTGGAGCACCGCGCCCGGCTGGGTCGTGCCGACGAGGGTGGGGGCTGAGCCGAGGGTCAGGGTGCCCGGGGCGACGGGTGAGGTCGCGTCCGAGACCGCGGTGACCGCGGGATACCCCGCCTTGACGGCCGTGACGGCGACCGAGACGGGCTTGCCCACGGCCTGCGGCTCCAGGACCAGCGTGGGCCCCGTGGCCCCGGCAACGGGAGCCCCGGCGGAACGCCACTGGTACCGGATGCTGTCAGCCACCGGGTTCCACGAGCCGGGGTTCGCTGTGAGCGTCTCGCCGACCTTCGCCTCGCCCGAGATCGACGGAGCGGTCGTGCTGACGATGGCACCGGGTGCGACGGCATCAGTCGGCGCCGAGGTGGCACTGGTGATCGGGTAGCCGAGACTCGAGGCGGTCACGCGGACGGACAGCGTCTTGCCCTGCTGCGCCGCCTTCGGTGCCAGGGTCGCAGTCGTGGCGCCGGCGATCGCGTTGCCGTTCTGCAGCCACTGGTAGGTGAAGGTCGCGGCGGCCGGGTTCCAGGTGCCGGGGGAGGCGGTGAGCGTCGACCCGATCTTGGGGGTCCCGGCGATCGCGGGCGCCTTGGTGTTCAGCAGGCGCGCGTCCTTGAAGTGGATGAAGCCGCTCGGCCAACCGGTGCCCGTGCGGGTCACCCTCGTCCAGGAGAAGTCACCGTTCCAGCTGTCCTGGGACAAGACGATCTCGTTCGCGGAGACGACGCGTTCGACGTACGCCACGTGCCCGGCGGACCCCGCGGGCTTCACGCCTGCCTTCCACCACGCCACGGATCCCACGGTCGGCGTGGCGTTGGTGATCGTGGGCATGTTCGTGCCCCAGTAGGTGGCGTTGCCGCCCCCGGTCCACGGACGGGAGTTGGCCAGTCCGGCCCGCACCATGCGGTACGCCGCGTAGTTGGTGCAGTTGTGGCCGGAGTACATCCGCCAGTACATCGTCCGGCTGGCCGCCGAGTAGCCGCTGTCGGACATCCCAGCCTTGGCGCAGCCCGTGTAACCGCTGCACAACGTGGTGATCGACGCCGAGGCGGGGGCGGCGCCGACCGTCAGGCTCATCCCCCCTGTCAGCAGGGTGCTCAACGTCAACGCGGCAATTCGCCCAGAGGTTTCCACAAGGCGGGAGTGTAGTGAAAGAAAGGCGCTTGAGTGACAGAAATACACAAGAGTCAAGACGACACGCAGGTATCAGAGTAATAAATTACGGCCGTGTCATTCGGACATATGCGGAGAATCTTCGAATGCAAGCGGGCGCGGCGACGTGGGACCCTTTTCTGCATGGAGAACGTGAGGCCCGTCGAGACCTGGCTGACCGACATGGACGGTGTGCTCGTCCACGAGGAGGACCCGATCCCGGGGGCCAAGGAGTTCATCGAGGCGCTGGTGGAGTCGGGCAAGAAGTACCTGGTGCTCACCAACAACTCGATCTTCACTCCGCGCGACCTGCGCGCCCGGTTGCTCCGGAGTGGGATCGACGTGCCGGAGACGGCGATCTGGACCTCCGCCCTGGCAACGGCCAAGTTCCTCTCCGACCAGCGTCCGGGAGGCAGCGCCTACGTGGTCGGAGAGGCGGGTATGACCAACGCCCTGCACGACGTCGGCTACGTGATGACTGATCGCGACCCCGACTACGTGGTGCTGGGCGAGACGCGGACCTACTCCTTCGAGGCCATCACGCGTGCCATTCGCCTGGTCGCCGCCGGAGCCCGCTTCATCGCCACGAACCCCGACGCCAGCGGGCCCAGTCCGCAGGGACTCCTTCCGGCCACGGGATCGGTGGCCGCGCTGATCAGCACGGCTACCGGACGCACGCCCTACTTCGTCGGCAAGCCCAACCCGCTGATGATGCGCAGCGCCCTCAATCGCCTGGAGGCGCACTCCGAGACAACCGTGATGGTCGGCGACCGGATGGACACCGACGTGATCAGTGGGCTCGAGGCAGGAATCCGCACGGTGCTCGTCACGACCGGGTCGACACGCCCCGAGCACGTCGAGACCTTCCCCTACCGGCCCACGCGGATGGTCGGCTCGATCGCCGACCTCGTGGAGCTGGCCCGCATGCCCGTCGGCGAGATGTGACGGTCTGTTGGCTCAGGTGAGGTTGCGGTACGACGGGGCCGTGTCCGAGCCCCACCACGCTTCACCCTCGTCGTCCCCGCGCTCACCATCGTCGACGTCGGGACTCTCCCGCACGGCCATGAGCAGCGCCGCGGGGGAACTGGCATAGCGCGGAGTGACTGCTGCGAGCAGTGCCTTGTCGCCCTTCGCACGCGACAGGTCGGGCGGCACGACGAGGACGCACAGATCCTTGCGGTCGGAGGTCGTCAGGACCACCACGTGCGTGTCGTCCTGGGGGTCGAAGCCGACCTTCACGTAGCCACGGGCCGTGGGCACCCGGCGCGGGGCGTCGTCCCAGTCCGGCGGGGAGAAGCCCACCCGCACGATGCGGCCGTGCTCGGCCGGGAAGTTGTCGACCAGGTCCGCGAGCTCGGTCGTGAGGTCGCGGCTGTGCGGCCACCAACCCCCGTCGAGGGGCTGCCTGCCGGGGTGCTCGACCATGCGCAGCCTCAGCGGCTTGCGGGAGGTGAGCGGGATCGTGGTGTTCGACGTCGTCATGACGCCCGCCTTTCGACCGTCCGGAATGCTCCGCGGTGAAGGCTGCTCCAGGGGGCGGTCACCCTCCAACCTACAGGGCGGGCCGGGACCCACGGGGTCGGCGAGCGCCCTACCATCGCCCTTGTGATCAAGTACCTCGGCTCCAAGCGGGTCCTCGTGCCTGTCCTGGGCGCGATCGCCACCGCTGCCGAGGTGACCACGGCGGTCGACCTGTTCACCGGGACCACGCGGGTCGCGCAGGAGTTCAAGCGCCGGGGGATAGAGGTGACGGCCACCGACGTGGCGTCCTACAGCGAGGTCCTCAGCGACTGCTACATCGCCGCCGACGACGGCGCCATGGACCGCGAGTTCCTGCTGTGGGAGATCGAGCGGTTGAACGCCCTGCCCGGCGAGCCCGGGTACATCACCCGCACGTTCTGCGAGGAGTCGCGCTACTTCCAGCCCCGCAACGGTGCCCGGATCGACGCGATCAGGGCGGCCATCGACCGTGACCACCCGGAGGGCCACGTCCGCGCCGTCCTGCTGACGGCGCTGCTCCTCGCCGCAGACCGCGTCGACTCGACGACCGGGCTGCAGATGGCCTATCTCAAGCAATGGTCCCCGCGTTCGAGCCGGGACCTCGAGCTGCTGCTGCCGGCGCTGCTCCCGGGCCGTGGTCACACGGTGCGCGGGGACGCGATGGAGACGGTCGACGGTCTCGACCGCGTGGACCTGATGTACCTCGACCCGCCGTACAACCAGCATCGCTACTTCACGAACTACCACGTCTGGGAGACTCTGGTGCGCTGGGACGACCCGGAGTACTACGGGATCGCCTGCAAGCGCGTCGATGCCCGGGACGAGCACACGCACAGCGTCTTCAACCGCAAGCAGGCGATGCCCGGGGCCATCGCCGACCTGCTCGGCCGGGCGCGTGCCGACCTGCTCGTGGTCTCCTACAACGACGAGTCGTGGATCAGTCCGGACCAGATGACCCGTGCCCTGCGCGAGGCCGGGCACGAGTGTGTGCAGGTTCTCGCGTTCGATTCCAAGCGGTACGTCGGCGCGCAGATCGGGATCCACGGGCCAACGGGTGAGAAGGTCGGTGTGGTCAAGCGGCTCCGCAACGTGGAGTACCTGTTCCTGGCCGGCGAGAGGGACAGGGTGGCAGCCGCATCGGCGGTCACCGAGACACGCAGCTCAGACCACGTTCGGACGTGACCCCGATGGGCGACATCAGTACTTCCGTACCGGCAACGCCGACACCCGAATGATGGAACCCTAGTGACCGTGCAGGCTGTGGCCCTCGACCTGACCAGCGAGTCCGCGACACCGACCAGGCGGAATCAGTCCACCTGGCTCCCGGTGTTCGCCGCCCTCGTCTACTTCCTGCTCGGCCTGCTCGGCCGCGCGACCATCAAGGACGGCGAGGTGCTCAGCCTGGTCTGGCCCGCGGCCGGGGCGGCGATGCTGCTGTTCGGCCTGTCGGCTCCGCGGTCATGGTGGTTCGTCTCTGCCCTGGTGGCCGTAGCGACGATCACGCTGAACCTGGTCACCGGTGCCACCGTGACCCAGGCCGGCATCTTCGTCGTCTCCAACGTTACCCAGGCGATCAGTGCCGTGCTGGTGATGCGCCGTTTGGCGCCTCATCTGAGGGGCGCCGGCGGAGACCAGCCACTCGAGCAGCTGCGCGAGTTCTGGCCGATCGTGGCCGGGTCCGTCGCAGGGTCCGTCGTCGGGGCTGTGCTGGGAACGCTCGGGCGTTGGCTGTTGCTGGATGGCTGGTCGTGGACCGACCTGCTGGTGTGGTGGGCGCGCAACGCCTTCGGATCTGTCGTCATCGTCA
>NZ_JAOPXP010000005.1 GCF_025965085.1 Marmoricola sp. | reverse complement strand
CGTGCTGGTCGTCGTGGTCGTCGTCGTCGTGCTTCTCCGCGGGGCGGATCTTGGCGAGGTCGGCCGGCGAAGGCTTCACCACTGCTCCCCCACCGTTCCCGCCACCCTGGTTGCCACCGCTGTCGTTGCCTTGTCCGCCACCACGGTTGCGGCCACTACGTCCCCGACCACGTCCGCGTGCGTCGTCCTCCTCGGGCCTGGAGCCAGACTCGACGGGGTGGTCGTGCAGGACCAGGCCGCGGCCCTTGCAGGCCTCGCACTCGGTGCTGAAAGCCTCGACCAGGCCGGTGCCGATGCGCTTGCGCGTCATCTGGACCAGACCGAGCGAGGTCACCTCGGCGACCTGGTGGCGCGTGCGGTCGCGACCCAGGCACTCGACCAGGCGACGCAGCACCAGGTCCCGGTTGGACTCCAGGACCATGTCGATGAAGTCGATGACGATGATGCCGCCGATGTCACGCAGCCGGAGCTGGCGCACCATCTCCTCGGCCGCCTCCAGGTTGTTCTTGGTGACCGTCTCCTCGAGGTTGCCCCCGGACCCGGTGAACTTGCCGGTGTTGACGTCGACGACCGTCATCGCCTCGGTGCGGTCGATGACGAGCGAGCCACCGGAGGGCAGCCAGACCTTGCGGTCCAGGCCCTTGGCGATCTGCTCGTCCACGCGGTAGCTGGCGAACAGGTCCCTGCCGTCCTCGCCGGGCTCGTAGCGCTCGATCCGGTCCTGCAGGTCGGGGGCCACGTGCGAGACGTAGTCGCTGACCAGTTTCCAGGCGTCGTCACCCTGAACGACCAGCTTGCCGAAGTCCTCGGTGAACAGGTCACGGACGACCTTGAGCGTGAGGTCGGGCTCGCCGTACAGCATCTGCGGCGACTTGCCGGACTTGACCTTCTCCTCGATCTCGGCCCAGCGGGCGGTGAGCCGCTCGACGTCGAGGGTCAGCTCCTCCTCCGAAGCCCCCTCCGCGGCGGTGCGGACGATCACGCCCGCGCTCTCCGGGACGATCTTCTTGAGCAGGGTCTTGAGACGGTTGCGCTCGGTGTCGGGAAGTTTGCGCGAGATGCCCGAGGTGTTGCCGTCGGGCACGTAGACGAGGAAGCGGCCGGGCAGGCTGATCTGCCCGGTGAGCCGGGCGCCCTTGTGGCCGACCGGGTCCTTGCTGACCTGCACCAGGATGGTCTGGCCCGAGGACAGCACCGACTCGATCTTGCGCTGCTGGCCGTCCTTGTGGCCGACCGCGGCCCAGTTGACCTCACCGGCGTAGAGCACCGCGTTGCGGCCCTTGCCGATGTCGATGAAGGCCGCCTCCATGGAGGGCAGGACGTTCTGCACGCGACCGAGGTAGATGTTTCCGATCAGGGAGGTCTGCGACTCCCGGGCGACGTAGTGCTCCACCAGCACCTTGTCCTCGAGGACGCCGATCTGCGTCAGGTCGTCCTTCTGCCGGACGACCATGACGCGGTCGACCGACTCGCGGCGAGCGAGGAACTCCGCCTCACTGACGATGGGTGCGCGGCGACGGCCGGCCTCCCGACCTTCGCGACGCCGCTGCTTCTTGGCCTCGAGACGGGTGGAACCGCCGATGCTGGTGATCTCGTCCTCGGGGTTGCGCTGCCTGCGCGCCCGCTGGCCGCCGTTGCCGGACTCGTCCCCGGAACCGTCGCCGTCGTCACCCGTGCGACGGCGTCGGCGCCGGCGACGCGAGCCGGTGCCCTCGCTGTCACCGTCGGAGTCGCCGTTGCTGTCCTCGCTCGTGTCCCCGCTCGTGTCCCCGCTCGTGTCCGCGGAGTCGTCCGAGGCGTCCGACTGGTCGTCGCTGCCGTCGCTGGTCTCGCCCCCGTCGCCCTCAGAGGGCTTGCGGCGACGGCGACCGCCGCGGCGCCGGCGACGGCGGGCGCCGCCCTCACCGTCGTTGGAGTCGTCGTCGGAGTCGTCCTGGTCGTCGGTGTCCGGGATCTCGTCCTCGGTGTCGTCGGAGAGGTCCGAGGACTTCCCGCGACCCTGGCCGGACCTGCCACCACGGTTGCTTCCCTGGCCGCTGCGTCCACGGCCGCCCCGGGTCTGGCCAGCGTCCGGGACGCGCTCCTCGCCGTCCTCGGCGCCGGAGCCGTCACCCGTGGTGTCGGTCCCCGCGTCGGTGTTGGCAGGCGTGACGACTTCGGTGTCGGTGGGCGCCTCGGCAGGTGCTGCGGACACCTTCCGCGTGGTCCGCTTGCGGGGCGGCGCCTTTGCCGGCTCAGGCGCCTGGAAGAGCACCATCGGGGGCGCAGGCGTCGTGGTCTCAGCGGAGTCGTTGGCCGCCTCGACACTGGGGGCGACCTTGGCGTCGGCCGTGAGGTCGACCTCGGGGTCGGCATCCGTGCCGGCGTCGGACGACGCGTCCGGGAGGTCCACGGAGGAGGCACGCTTCGACGTCCGCTTCCGGGCAGCCGTCTTCTTCTTCGGCTTCTCCACCGGGGCGTCGTCCAGGTCTTCTGACTGGATCCGCACCTGACCATCTGCCGGGACGTCTTCCTGCACGTCTGCCTGGGGCTGGTCGGCGCTCTCGGCCGAGGTGCTGGAGTCCGGCTCGCTGGAGGCGGCCTTGGCGGCCTTCCTGGCCGGGGCCTTCTTCGCCGCCGCCTTCTTGGCGGGGGCCTTGGAGGCCTTCTTCGCCGCGGTCTTGCGAGCGGGCTTCGAGGCGGCGACATCCGTGTCGGACTCGGGCGTGTCGGCAGCGGTCTCGGCGGGGGCCTCGGACGAGGCGTCAGGCGGGGTGTCGGGCACTGCGGAAGCCGGCGTGGCGTCTGCTTCTTCGTTGTGGTCGGTGCTGGTCGGGTCGTTGTCGAGCACTGAGGAGCTCCTAGTGCACGTCGTCCGGCGTAGTTCCTCGCGACGGTGCTGGTCGGGAGTACGGCCAAGCGAGGATCCGCTTGCGTCGTACGCCAAAGCCTTCGGTCGGCGGCGACATCCTCCGCGCCTTCGCGTCGAGTGGACTCCCCGCCGACACCAACCGCGGTCGCAGGGCACTCACGTCAGTGGAGCTGTCACCTTCACTGGCCAGCCGCGTCGCGGTCGGGTGTCAATGGATCACCCACCGTGCCGCTTCCACCATCCAACGGCCCCTGCGCCAACCGCTGCTGGAGGGCTGCGGTGACGCGAAGACCTGAAGTCTCGTGAAGAGCGGCGAGAACGTCGTCGGGTCTCACGGACGGCGAACCGTGCCGCAGGACCACGTCGAGTATCGCACACGACGACTCACCGGATGCCGGATCAGCGAGTGCGGCCGACACGATCGCTGCTCGCGCGTCGAAGCTGCGGAGCCCCTTCTTGGTCATCCGCTCGACGATGACCTCCTCGGTGGCGAGCAGCGTCTCGACCGCGAGGCGGGCCTCCTCGAGAGGACTGTCCACCAACGTGATCCGCCACCAGGAGGCCTCGAGACGGTCGGCCAGCGAGTCGCCGGCGCTGACCACGACCTCGAGGACGTCGAGCCCGTCGGGCAACGCCTCGTCGATGTCGGCGTGGGCACGGGCAGGGTCGACCACCTCGGACAGGGCGATCTCGACGTACTCCGCCTCGCTCGCCGACCCCATGGGCGCGGCGCCCATGTAGGAGATGCGCGGGTGCGGGTTGAAGCCCGAGGAGTAGGCCATCGGGATGCGGGCACGGAACACCGCCCGCTCGAAGGCGCGGCTGAAGTCTCGGTGGCTGGTGAACCGGAGGCGCCCGCGCTTGGCGTAGTGGAGGCGCAGCCGCTGGACCGGCGGGGCCTGCTGCTCTGGCTGTTCGCGCACCCCGAGACCCTAGCCGCCACGTTGCGGCGCGGCACGGGCCCCACCGCCTAGGATGACGAGCGCCCGAGCGCTCCACCGCATCCCTGAGGACCACATGACCGCGGAATCTGAGAACCTGCAGGTCCTGTACGGCAACCGCTTCGGCTCCCAGGAGGTCCAGCGCACCGAGCTGTGGCGGGTGCTGTGCCGGGAGTTCTTCCAGAAGTGGGTGCCGCGCGACGCCGTGGTGCTCGACGTCGCGGCCGGACACTGTGAGTTCATCAACAACATCGAGGCCGGTCGACGCCTGGCAGTGGACCTGAACCCCGACGTCCTCGTCCGGGCCGGTGAGGGTGTCGAGGCGTTCGTCTCGAGCTCCGACGCCATGACGGACATCGAGTCGGCCTCCGTGGACCGGGTGTTCATCAGCAACTTCTTCGAGCACATCCCCCGCGAGGTCATCGTCTCCACGCTGCTCGAGGTGAAGCGTGTCCTGCGCCCCGGCGGCAAGCTCCTCGTGCTGCAGCCCAACGTTCGCTACTGCGCCCGCGACTACTGGATGTTCTTCGACCACATCACCCCGATCGACGACCGGGCACTCGAGGAGGCCTTGGGGGCCACCGGGTTCGACGTCGAGCTCAACATCCCGCGCTTCCTGCCCTACACCACCAAGAGCCGCCTGCCGAGCGGTCCCAGGCTGGTCAAGCTCTACCTGAAGGTGCCGTTTGCCTGGCGGTTACTGGGCGCGCAGGCCTTCATGGTGGCCCGACCCCGCCCCGCACGGGAGCCTGTCCTCTGAATCCCGACCCCCGCCTCGACGTGGTCTCGAGACGCTCGCTGCGCTCGCTCCTCACCCACCGAGGAGTGTGCGCAGCGCCCCGCAGCGCTACAGCCGGCCGTCCTCCACTGCCTGGGTCACCCACGGGATGACCTCGTCGAGCATCTCGTCGAGCGAGGTGGTGCACTCGAAACCGAGCACACGCTTGCTCTTCTCGACGTCGGGCACACGCTTCTGCACGTCGTACTCGTAGGCAGGGTCGTGGACCAGCGTCAGCGGCGCGTCGCCCTTGATCTTGCGCCAGATCACCTCCGCGAGCT
>NZ_JAOPXP010000004.1 GCF_025965085.1 Marmoricola sp. | reverse complement strand
GCACAAGAGCCAGCACCTCAGCTTCGGGGAGTTCTCCTCCAAGTTCGCCAAGGCTGCGGCGGAGGCGCCGTTCCTCGCCGAGCCGACGGTGATCAGGAGCGAACCGGGGTCGCTCCCGGAGCCGCAGACCGAGGAGGGGGTGGACGTCTACGCCTGGGCCCACAACGAGACCTCCACTGCGGTGATGGCGCCGGTCCAGCGCCCGGCTCGGTACGGCGCCGACGACGACTCGCTGGTGCTCATCGACGCGACGTCGGGGGCGGGCGGCCTGCCCGTCGACGTGACCCAGGTCGACGCCTACTACTTCGCTCCGCAGAAGTCCTTCGCCTCCGACGGCGGCCTGTGGATCTCGCTGATGTCACCCGCCGCCCTCGAGCGCGCGGCCACCATCGGGGCCGGTGACCGGTGGGTCCCCGCCTTCTTCGACCTGCCGACCGCCATCGAGAACTCTGCGAAGAACCAGACCTACAACACCCCGTCGGTGGCGACCCTGTTCCTGATGGCCGAGCAGCTCGACTGGATGAACGGCCAGGGCGGTCTCGAGGCGATGGTCAAGCGCACGACGGCCTCCTCCGAGGCGCTCTACGGGTGGGCCGAGCAGGCGTCGTACACCACGCCGTACGTCGCCGACCCCGCCCACCGGTCGCTGGTCATCGGCACCATCGACCTCGACGAGTCGATCTCGGCCGACACCGTGGCCGCGACCCTGCGCGCCAACGGCATCGTCGACACCGAGCCCTACCGCAAGCTCGGCCGCAACCAGCTGCGGATCGCGATGTACCCCGCCATCGACCCCTCCGACGTCGAGGCGCTCACCGCGTGCGTCGACTACGTCGTGGGCAGGCTCTGAGGTCCGCGAAGTTTCACCCGTTAACCCGGGAAACCGCCGCCACGATCAGGTCGTACGTCGCCCGGTCGAAGGCCACCAGCCGTGCCTCCTCGACCTGTGTGGTCGTGCTGGCCAGGGTGTCGACGGCGGCGGCGGCGTCCTCCTTGGGCCAGCGGTAGACCCCCGCCGAGACGAGCGGGAAGGCGACGGTCCTGGCCCCGAGCTCGTCGGCCACGGCGAGCGCGTTGCCGTAGCAGGAGGTGAGCTGGGACCGGTCGCGCTGACCGCGGCCGTAGTCCGGTCCGACGACGTGGACGACCCAGCGCGCAGGCAACTCCCCAGCCGTCGTCCACCCGGCCTGCCCGGTTGCGAGGCCGTCGGGGAAGCGCCTGCGGCAGTCCTCCAGGACGGCCGGACCACCTGCACGGTGGATCGCGCCGTCGACTCCCCCTCCCCCACGCATCCGACGGTCGGCGGCGTTGACGACCGCGTCGACGTCCTGCGTCGTGATGTCACCGTGGACGGCGGTGAGCCTCAATCAGCTCGCCGCCTCAGGCCGAGACTCATGCCGATGGCGCCCAGCCCGAGGACGCCCGGGATCGACCACATCAGCCAGGTGCGGTCCCGGACGGGGCTGCCGTCCTCCGCCTGGGCACTCGCGGCAGGGCTGGGGGAAGCACCTCGAACCGGGCTGGGACTGACGCTCGGACTGGCGCCCACGGACGCTGACGCGCCGGCCGAAGGCGACGCGGACGCGGCGGCCGAGGGCGACGCGGACGGCGCCGGAGCGGGCTGCAGGCGGGCGCGGACAGCGGCAGGGACGACCACCTGCCTCACGGCCGAGCGGACACCCTCACTGCTGAGCCTGATCCGGGACCGGGGCCCCACCGAGACCCCCTCGCCCTGGCGCTGGCGCGGGAGGGCGAAGCTGCCCACACGTCGGAACCCGGGGTAGGAGTAGACGCTGGCGCGCTGCGGACCGCGCACGAGCACGTGCCGCCCGTCGGGCAGCATGGCCGCGTCGGTGGCGTACTCGAGCACGCGGCCCTCGGGCTGCAACCGGTTGGGCCTGGTGCGGCTCAGCCGCAGCGGGGCGCGATAGACCGTGCCGCCGAGGACCGACTTGGTGATCACATGCAGGCGCCCCTGCCGGTCGGTGAAGAGGGACTCCGCGTCGTGGGCGCCGCGGGGATAGACCAGCCGGTACCTCGCCGGGCGGGCCTCGCTGCGACCGGTCCTGACCGGCACGAGGTAGACGCTGACCGACGTGCGCTCGCTGCCGTTGTCACCGATGTCCCCGACCCAGACCGCGCTGCCACCGGCGGGAGCGAGCGCCTCGACATCGAGGGTCTCGGCATGGAAGTCCACCACCCCGACGGTCCTCCCCGTCGCCGAGCTGACCACGAAGAGCCGCGAGGGGTCGCCGGAGTCGTTGGTGGTGACCATCAGCGCACCGAGGTCGACCAGCCCGCTGGACTCCTTGATCCTGGCGTCCCGGAACGCGAAGACCCGGCCGTCGTCGGCCTGCGCTGCCGTCGCCGGGCCCATGAAGGCCCCGGTCAGCAGCGTGGCGGTGATGGCGCGCCAGATCAATGCGGATCCCCCTCGTCCAGCAGCTCCGCAAGCCGCGGTTGCAGGTGCCACGTGGACACCAGTGCGTCGTACTCGTCCCGGGCCTCCCTGGGCGGGGTGGACCCCGTACGCACGGCTCGCAACAGGGTGTTGCGCGGAGTGTGCACGCTGTCGACGAACTCGACGACGTCGACCCGGTAGCCGACCTGACGCAGGATGGCTGCGCGCAACGCGTCGGTCAAGGTATCCGCGAGTCGCTCTCGCAAAATGCCATCTCGGGTCAAACTGGTGTAGCCCACAGGTGTCGTTACTTGCCGTAATTGCGCGGATATATCGTGATGGCAGCAGGGTGCTGCTAGGACCAGTTCAGCGTGCCAGCCGACCGCGCGGAACAAGGCATCGTCGGTCGCGGTGTCACACGCGTGCAGGGCGAGTACGACGTCGGGGTGCTCCTCCAGGACCACATCGCGGATGCCGGCCGCATGGAAGGTCATCTCGTCGGCGACCCCGAGTCGGTCCGCGACCTCGGTGTTGTGCCGCCGGGACTGTTCCTTCACGTCGACCCCGACCAGACGCACGGGCATCTGCCCACTCAGCCAGGCATGGGCCGCGAAGGTGAGGTAGGCGTTGCCGCAGCCGAGGTCGACCACGCGCAGCGGGTCGTCGGCCGTGGGGGTCCGCAGCTTCCCCGAGCGGGTGGCGTCCTCGATGGCCACGGAGAGCGCCCGCAGGAACTCCTCCACCTGGCGGTACTTCGCCTGCCGCGACGGCTTCACCCTCCCCTGCGCGTCGGAGATGCCGAGGGCCCGGAGCACCGGGTGGTCGTCTGGCAGCAGGCGCTGCTTGGCCTGGTCGTGGGAGCGTTGCGGGGTCACCCCGGCGGTGCGCTCGGCGGAGTGCAGCAGCGGCTGGCCCTTCTTCGTCACGCGCAGCTGGTGGGTGTGCGTCGTGGTCTCGACGTGCCAGTTGGAGAACGGCTCCGCGAGGAGCTCGTCGAGCGCGGCGCCTGCGTCCTCGTGGTTGGTCACGTGCGCCTGAGTGTCGTCGTACGTCGTCACCTGCAGCCGCCGGCCCGCCTTGAGGTCGACGTACCGCATCTCGACCCGGCGCCAGCGCGGCTCGGCCCGGCCACGTCGGCGGCCTGAAGCCAGGGCGCGCACCAAATGCTCGTCGTCCAGTACGGCGCCGCGCAGCCGCGCGAGCGCGTGCGACAGGTCCCCGGCCATCAGCCGGCCTACTTGGCCAGGGCGGCGATCACGACGATGAGGATGAGCCCACCGAGCGCGACAGGGATGACCAGTCGGCGGTAACGGGGGTTCATGCTCGCGAGTCTAGGGGGTGCTCGAGGGGCGCCCGGACGACCGCTACTCGTCGGCCGAGCATCCCCCTGCCGCGGGTGAAGACCGCGATCGAGGTGAGCACGCCGATGATGGTCAGCCCGCCGCCGCCGATCAGCGTCCAGCGGGCACCGAACTGCTCACCGATCCAGCCAATGAACGGCGACCCCAGCGGGGTGCCCCCCATGAAGACCATCAGGTAGAGCGCCATCACCCGGCCGCGCAGCTGCGGCGCGGTGGCCAGCTGCATCGTGGTGTTCGCAGCAGTGATCATCGTGAGCGCGGTGAAGCCGAGCAGCGGCACGACCAGCACGAAGGTGAGGTACGACGGCACCAGCCCGGCAAGGATCTCGACCGTCCCGAAGAGCAGCGCGGCCCCGGCGACCAGGCGCAGCCGGATCCGCGTCCGGCGGGCAGCCAGGAGCGCCCCGGACAAGGAACCGACGGCCATGGCCGAGCCCAGCAGGCCGTACTCCGTGGCGCCCTTGTGGAAGACCTGCGTCGCCATCAGCGCGGAGGTCATCTGGAAGTTGAGGCCGAAGGTGCCGGCGAAGAACACGATGCTCAGGATCAGCATCAGGTCCGGGCGACCGCGCAGGTAGCGCACGGCGTCGCCGATCATCCCCTTGTGCCGTTCCTCCCGCGGAGTGGTGTTCAGGTCGGCCACGACCATCCTGCGCAGCGCGAACACGACGGCGGCATAGCTCAGGCCGTTGAGCAGGATCACCCAGCCGGCGGCCTCGGCGCCGCCGCCGAAGGCGCCGATGAGCAGGCCGGCGATCGCGGGACCGGCCACCCGGGCGGCGTTGAACGAGGCGGAGTTGAGGCCGACCGCGTTGGAGAGGTCCTCGGCATCGACCATCTCGCTGACGAAGCTCTGGCGGGCCGGCGCGTCGAAGGCGGACCCGACCCCGAACACGAACGCCAGGACGTAGACGTGCCAGACCTGCACCGTGCCCGTGACGGCCAGGGTCCCGAGCAGGAGGGCCGTGAGCGCCATGACGGTCTGCGTCACCTGGAGCAGCCGCTGCTTGGGGAAGCGGTCGGCGACCAGGCCGGCGTACGGCGAGAGGAGCAGCGCGGGCAGGAACTGCAGGCCGGTGGTGATGCCGAGGGCGGTGCCGTCATTGACGGCGAGCACGACGACCAGCCAGTCCTGGGCGACGCGCTGCATCCAGGTGCCCGTGTTGGACACGACACCGCCCGTCGCGTACAGGCGGTAGTTGTGGTTGTGCAGGGAACGGAACGTGGGGCTCAACTCGTGGCCAGCCTCTGGATCAGGGGTGCAGCGTCACGCAGGACGGCACGCTCCTCAGGCGTGAGCTCGCGCAGTCGCTGGGCGAGCCAGGCGTCGCGACGGCGCCGGTCGGCGAGGATGATCTCCCGTCCCCGGTCCGTCAGGTCGACCAGAACCTGCCGGCCGTCGGTCTCGTGGGCCCGTCGTACGGCGTAGCCGTCGTCGACCAGCGCGTTGACCGTGCGGGTCATCGACGGCGGCTGCACGCGCTCGTGCGCGGCCAGGGTCCCGACGGTGCACTCGCCCTCGCGGAACAGGATGCCGAGCGCGCTCAGCGCCGCGACGCTCAGCGGGTTGTCGGGGTCGCGCTCGTGGCGCAGCCGCCGGGACAGGCGCGCGACCGAGAACCGAAGCTCACTGGCGAGGCCGGTGTCAGAACGCGAGACTGACTGCACGGTGGGAGGCATGGTACTTAGCGTAACTCATTACCCCTGCTAAGTATTTCCTCCCGCTGGGCGGGATCGGCTCAGGTGAGCAGCTCGGTGAGCGGGTGGATCGCGAAGTAGAGGACGAACATCGCGCTGATCCCCCACATCAGTGGGTGGATCCCCCGGGCGTGGCCCCGGACCAGCTTGATCAGCACGTAGCTGAGGAACCCGGCACCGATGCCGACGGTGATGGAGTACGTGAACGGCATCAGCACGATCGTGAGGAACGCCGGGATCGCGATCTCGACGTCGTCCCAGGCGATGCCCCGGACCTGCTGCATCATCAGGAAGCCCACCAGCACGAGCGCGGGTACGGCGGCCTCGCTCGGGATGACCTTGACCAGCGGCGAGATGAAGATCGCGAGCAGGAACAGCACCCCGGTGACCACCGAGGCGAGACCCGTCCGCGCGCCTTCGCCGACCCCGGCGGCCGACTCGATGTAGGACGTGTTGGAGGAGACACCACCGGCACCACCGGCGACTGCAGCCAGCGAGTCCACGACCAGGATCCGCTGCGTGTTCGGCGGGACGCCGTCCTCGTCCAGCAGGCCGGCCTCGGCTCCGATCGCCGTCATCGTGCCCATCGTGTCGAAGAAGTCGGCGAGCATCAGCGTGAAGACGAGCAGCACGACCGCGACCAGGCCCACCTGGTCGAAGGAGCCGAGCAGGTTGAACTCGCCGAGGGTGCCGAAGTGCGGCGCCTCGAAGACCTTGTCGGGGAGCGACGGGACGGTCAGCCCCCAGCCGGTGGGGTTCTTCGCCCCGCCCTGGCCGAAGCCGCCGATCGCCTCGACCACGATGGCGATGATGGTGGTCACCACGATCGAGATCAGGATGGCGCCCTTGACGTTGCGGACCCACAGCGCGACGACCAGGACCAGGCCGATGACGAACACGACGACCGGCCAGCCCTGGAGGCTGCCGCCGTTGCCGAGCTGGACGGGGACCGTGCTCTGGGCCGCGTCGGGCATCCGGCGCACGAAACCGGCGTCGACGAAGCCGATCAGGGCGATGAACAGGCCGATGCCCACCGAGATCGCGATCTTGAGCTGCGCCGGGACCGCGTGGAAGACCGCCTCCCGGAACCCGGTGAGCACCAGGACCAAGATCAGGATTCCCTCCATCACCACGAGGCCCATCGCGTCGGCCCACGTCATCTTGGTGGCGATGGAGACGGCCACGAACGCGTTCAGTCCCAGCCCCGTGGCCAGCGCCAGCGGGAAGTTGGCGACCACGCCCATCAGGATCGTGATCAGACCGGCCACCAGCGCCGTACCGGCTGCGATGGCAGCCAGGTTGCCCGGGGCGGATCCGCCGAGAAGCTTGCCGTCCCCGTCCTGGACGAACCCCAGGATCAGGGGGTTGAGCACGATGATGTAGGCCATCGTGAAGAACGTGACCACACCTCCGCGCACTTCGCGTCCGACGGTCGAGCATCGCTCTGTGATCTTGAAATACTTGTCCACGGGCAAAATCCAACCATGCGTGCGGATTCGCGCAGCGAGGAGGGCACCCGGCGCGGGCCGGTTAGATTGAGCGCATGCAACCGGACGACGAGCAGCCGATGGTGCACGAGATCGGGAACCGCACCTACATCGTCGCGGACGTGGACCCGCTCGACCTCGACGGCGTGCGCACGATGCAGGTCGGCACGGCACTGTGGGCCGTCGCGCTCGTCCTGCTGCTCCCCTTCTACAGCCGGCTCCAGGCCGACGGCCACCTCTGGTGGCTGTGGACCTGCGTGGCCGGCTTCGGCCTCGGTCTGGTCGGCTGGGACCACTGCCGCCGCCGTCGCAACGTGCGCCAGGCGCTGCGGCAAGGCGCGTCCCGCCGAGCGCCTGAGCCGAGCGACTGAGCCGAGCGACTGGGCAGGACCGGTCGACGCGGCCGACCCGGAGGGGAACGATGACCCGCTGCACCTACTACACCGCCACCACGCTCGACGGCTTCATTGCCGACGAGCACGACTCGCTGGCGTGGCTCTTCGAGCAGGAGACCCAGGAGGGCGGCCCCGCGGGCTACGAGGAGTTCATCGCGGGCATCGGCGCCATGGTGATGGGTGCCACGACGTACACCTGGATCGGCGACCACCTGCGGGCGAACGACGAGAAATGGGCGTACGACATCCCCTGCTGGGTCTTCACGCACCACGACCCGGCGCCGCTGGGCGACGCGATCACCACCGTGTCGGGCGAGGTGCGGGGGCACCATGCGGCGATCGTGGAGTCGGCGGGCGACCGCGACCTGTGGGTCGTGGGCGGCGGGGACCTGGCGGGTCAGTTCGCCGACGCCGGGCTCCTGGACCAGATCATCGTGTCCGTCGCACCCGTCACCCTGGGTGCGGGACGACCGCTGTTCCCGCGCCGGCACGACCTGAGGCTGGTCGATCTCGACCGCAACGGTGACTTCGCGGTGGCGACCTACGACGTGGTCGGCCGGCGCTCGGACTGAGAAGGAGCGTTCAGAACTCTTCGTAGTCGTCGCGGCTGAGCGAGTCGAAGACGTGGTCCGGCAGTGGCGGCGGCAGCTGCTTCTTGCGCAGCTGGGCCTCGGAGTGGGCGCCACAGCCGTGGTTCAGCGACACGACCCGTCCGTCGTCGTTGGCGAACTCGTTGGCGCAGACCCCGAAGGTGAGCGAGAGATCACCGGCGAGACGGACGAGGAAGCCGCATCCCTCACACCGACCGGGGGCCGACTGCGCCAGCGCCGACTCGGGGCCCTGCTCGCTCGCGTACCAGCGCTGCGTCGCGAGCTGGCGACCTTCGAGCGAGAGGACCCGGGCGCGACCGAGGCCGACCTCGTCGACGACGGCCCGCTCCCAGTCCTCGAAGGTGTCACCGGCGAAGTAGGTGGGCACCAGACGCGGGTCGTCCTCGTCGGTGGGGAGCAGGTCTCCCGGGGAGAGGTCACCCGGCTGGATGCGGTCGCGCCAGGGCACCCATACAGGTGCGATGATCGCGTCCTCGCCGGGCAGCAGCACGATCTCGTCGATGGTGACGCTCTCGGCGCCCGGCGCGTGCGCGACGGTCACCGCCCAGACCCAGCCGGGGTAGCCGGGCTCGCTGCTGGCGAAGTTGTGCGTGACGACGCCCTCGTCCTCGGCCCTGGCCGTGAGGTGCTCGCCGACGACGTCGGCACCCACCTGCTCCACCAGGGCGGCGCGGGCGGTGGCGACCGCCTCGAGGGCGACCGGGTCAGCTGTGCTCATCACGTCTTCGATTGTCCCCCATCGGCATGGGCCCTGTCTGCTCGGCCCATCCCTTGACAGGATGTGGCCATGGAGGACGAGCCGATGACGGGCGCCGAGGCACCCGGCACGTCCTCCGGGACCGCGGGCCGAGGTGCGGGGACCGGTCGCCGGGTCGCCGGCGCGACGGGGCGCGGCATCAGGAGGGCCGGGACGGCGACCGGATCAGCCGCGACGTACACCCTCAGGCAGGCACGGCGAGCCTCACGGGCCGAGGGTGCCGGTGACTCGGGGCTCTACCGCCTGATCGAGCTGCACGCGTTCAACGCTGCCGGCGACGCTGCCGTCGCCATCTCCCTGGCCGGGACCCTGTTCTTCGCCCAGCCGGGCGAGGCGCGCGGCCAGGTGGCACTCTTCCTCGGCCTCACCATGCTGCCGTTCGCGGTGGTCGCTCCCCTGCTCGGACCGTTCCTCGACCGGTTCAGCCACGGGCGCCGGTGGGCCATCGGCGCCACGATGGCGCTGCGCGCGTTCCTGTGCTGGCTGATGGCCGACGCGGTGGCCTCACAGTCGCTGGCGATGTTCCCGACCGCCCTGGGGGTCCTGGTCTCCTCCAAGGCGTACGGCGTGGCCCGGGCCGCGACCGTTCCTCGTCTCCTGCCCCCCGGGCTCAGCCTGGTGAAGGCCAACAGCCGGATCTCCCTCGCGGGTGTCGTCGGTGCCGCGGTCGCCGGGCCGCTGGCTGGGGTGGCCTCGACGTTCGGGGCCCAGTGGTCGCTGCGCTTCGCCTTCGTGGTGTTCGCCGGTGCGACCATCCTCTCGATCCTGCTCCCGGCCAAGGCCGACGCCCACACCGGCGAGCTGCCCGTGAGCCTCAGCGGTGACACCAGGAAGTTCCGCGTGCCGGCAGACGTCGTCTTCGCGCTGCGCTGCAACGCGGGGCTGCGGATGCTCTCGGGCTTCCTGACCATGTACATGGCCTTCCTGCTGCGCCAGCACCCGTTCCCCGGCTGGGAGCACCGGACCACCCTGCTGATGGGGCTGGTGATCGGCGCCGCGGGGCTGGGCAACACCATCGGCATCGCGCTCGGGTCCATGCTGCGCAGGCTCACACCCACGGTGACCGTCGTGGTCGCCCTGCTGGCCGACGCGACCGCGGCGACCGCGGCCGCCGTCTTCTACGGACTGCTTCCCGCGATCGCGCTGGGCCTGACGGCCGGCGTGGCCCAGGCCATGGGCAAGCTGGTGCTCGATGCCACGGTCCAGCGCGACGTCCCCGAGCGGCACCGCACCTCCGCGTTCGCCCGCTCCGAGACCTTGCTGCAGCTGTCATGGGTGCTCGGCGGATTCATGGGCATCGCGCTGCCGCTGATCCCCCGCCTCGGGCTCGGCGTGCTCGCCGCACTGATGGTCTCCTGGACCGTCTTCGTTCTCGTCAAGCGGCCAGGACGGGCCGTTCGCTCGGAGCCGAGCTAGAGCTCGAGCTCGTCGGCCAGCCCGCGGAGCAGCTTGGCGGCGGGCTTGGCGGTCTTCGGGTCGGGACGGCGTCCGCTGCGGTAGGCCGCCTCGACGCCCTCGAGCAGGCGGATGAGGTCCTCCACGATGCCGACCATCTCCTCCGGCTTCTTGCGCTGCGCCTCCCGACGGTTCTGGGCCACCGACGGCGGGGCGTCCAGCACCTTCACCTGGTGGGCCTGCTCACCCTTGCGGCCGGACAGGATGCCGAACTCGACCCGGGTCCCGGCCTTGAGCGTCGTGATGCCCTCGGGCAGGGAGGAGGAGCGGACATAGACGTCGTCGCCGTCCTCGCGCGAGAGGAACCCGAAACCCTTCTCCGCGTCGTACCACTTGACCTTTCCGGTGGGCACGGCACTGCCTTTCTGTTCGTCGACCTGCTGGGAACCGGTGCCGGCCCTCAGCGACTGCACAGCGTACGCGCTGCCCCGTGTGGTCCCCCACGACCATCTGTGCTCCAGGTCAACGGTACTTCTCCGGGTCGCGAAGGAGCTCGTTCATCGACCCCGAGCGGAAGCCGAGCGGGTCGACCTCGACGTCGGTGAACCCTGCCGCGCGTACGACGCCCAGGTGGTCCGCAGCCGCCTGGACCAGCCCCGGATCGACCTCGACCCGGGCCGTCTCGCCGAGGTCGCGCACCCGCACGTCGCCCACCCGGTGGCCGGCTCCGGCCAGCGCGGCGCGCAGTGCCGCCTCGGCCTGCTCGACCCGCGCGAGTCGCGAGGGCGTGATCTCGATGCCGTAGGCGATCCGCGAGCTGAGGCAGGCAGCCGCCGGCTTGTCCCAGGTCGGCAGGCCCCATTCCCGCGAGGCCCGCCGGATCTGGTCCTTGGTGAGGCCGGCGTCCAGGAGCGGCGTCACCGCGCCGCGCTCGGAGGCGGCCGCGATGCCGGGACGGAAACCTGCGCGGGCGTCGTCGGCGTTGGTGCCGGTCGCGACGGCCGGGTAGCCGAGACGGGCGGCCAGTGGGCCGAGGACGTCGAGCAGCTCAGCCTTGCAGAACGCGCACCGGTCGCCGGCGTTGGCGCGGTAGCCCTCCCGGTCCATCTCCTCGGTCTGCGGGGTGAGCACCTCCACCCCGAGCGACCGGGCGAGCTCCATCGCTGGGCCGCGCTCGGACAGCGGCAGCGAGTCGGAGTACGCCGTGGCCGCGGCGACGTTGCCGGCCCCGAGCGCACGCACAGCCGCGGCGAGCAGGAAAGCGCTGTCCGCTCCCCCGCTGAACGCGACCAGGAGGCGCCCGTGCCCGCGCAGCCGCTGCTCCAGCAGGGCCAGCCGCTGCTCGAGGACGAAGGAGTCGAGCCAGTCCGGGAACCCCTCGAGGTCGGTGAGCACGACGTCGGTGCCTGCGGCCTCGAGCTCCTCACGGGTGCAGCCGCCGGTGAGCACTGAGACACTGGTGATCCCGGCGGCGCGGGCGCCTTCGACGTCGTGGACGTGGTCACCGACGTAGACCTGCGCACCGTGGCGCACCAGCACCTCGCCCTTGCCCGGGCCCCAGACACGCCCTTCGACCACGTCGACGTCGAGACCGAGGTGGTCGACGTGCAGCTGGGCGTTGGGGGCGTGCTTGCCCGTGACCAGGACGATCCGGCCTCCGTGGCGGCGTACGGCGGCCAGGGCGTCGGCCACGGCGGGGAACGCCGGGGTCGGTTCCACGGCGAAGTCGGGGTAGATCTCGCGGAACCGGTCGGCGGCCGAGTCGATCAGCTCGGGGGCGAGATGGGGCTGGAGCAGGACGTCGAGGGGCGGGCCCAGCTTCGCGGTCATCTCCGCCGTCGGGAACTCCACCCCGAGCTCGGCACCGAGTGCGTCCAGGGTCGCCGCGAAGCCGAGGGCGGTGTCGATCAGCGTCATGTCGAGGTCGAACCCGACGACGAGACCGTCCCCCACCGCGTCGGTGCTCACCTCGCCCCTGCCCGGCTCGTCCCGACCCACCCCGTTCTCGCTCACCCCGTCAGGGTAGGTCGTGGTGCCGACGGGGAGCACATCGACAGTGGCCGCAAGATTGTGGAACAATCCATCGGATGAATACCCTGACGGCCTCGCGAGGTGCCGCCGACGGGACTGGCGTATCCAGGCTCCAGGTGCTCGCGGCCGCGGTCTGCTTCGGCACCACCGGCACCGCCCAGCAGCTGCTTCGTCCCGACGGGGCCAGCACCCTGGCCGTCGGCGCCGCGCGGATCATCCTGGGGGGCGCCCTCCTCGTCGGTCTGGCGCGCGGCGGCTCCCTGGCCCTCGTCCGCGCCGCCTGGCCGCTGCTGCTGCTCGGTGGGCTCGGGGTCGCGATCTACCAGACCTCGTTCTTCGCGGCCGTCGACCGGACCGGGGTGGCGGTCGGCACCGTGGTGGCCATCGGGTCGGGCCCCGCCATCGCCGGGCTGCTGAGTCGCCTGGTCAACGGGGAGCGACTCACCGCTCGCTGGACCGTGGCGACGGCGCTGGCTGCGGTCGGGGTCGCCGTGCTCGCCCTCACCGCGGGCGAGGACGCGTCGGTCGAGCCGGTGGGAGTCGTGCTCGCTGTGCTGGCCGGCGGGGGCTACGCGTCGTACACCGTGATCGCGAAGCGCCTGCTCGACCGCGGCCACGCCCCCGAGCAGGTGATGGCCGCGACCTTCGGCACCGGTGGGCTGATCCTGGTGCCGGTCCTGCTGCTGTCCGGCACGTCCTGGCTGGCCGACCCCGAGGGCCTCGGTCTGGTCCTCTACCTCGCCACCGTGCCGACCGCGCTGGCCTACGCGCTGTTCGCGCGCGGACTCAGGAACCTCGGTGCCGGTGAGACCGCGACGCTGGTCCTGGCCGAGCCGGTGACCGCCCTGGTGCTGGGCGCGGTCGTGCTCGGTGAGCGTCCCGGCGTCGGGGCGGTCACCGGTGGCCTGCTGGTCATGGGCGGCCTGCTGGTGCTCGCGCTGCCCGGCGGCCGGCGGCGGACGACCCTGCTGGCGCCGGAGGTGCAGCCGTGACCCGGAGTCTGGAGCGTTTCAGCACCGTCGACTCCCTCGCGGGCGAGCTGCGCACCCGGATCCTGGACGGCGAGCTCGTCGCCGGCATGCGGCTGGTCGAGCGCGAGCTGGTCACCGACTACGACGTCGCCCGCCACACCTTGCGCGCCGCGTTGCGGGTGCTCTCCTCCGAGGGGCTGGTCGAGCTCGTGCCGAACCGCGGCGCCCAGGTGGTCAGCCCCCGTCCGGGCGACCTCGAGGAGCTCCTCGAGCTGCGCACCGCTCTCGAGGTCGAGGCCGCACGTCTCGCGCTGGCCCGCGACCCGGACGGACTCGCCGCTGCCCTCGACGAGGCCGTCGCGGCCCTGCGCGCCGTCTGCGCCGCTGACGAACCGCCGTGGAGCCAGGTTGCGGATGCCCACGCGGCCGTCCACCTGACGATCGTGGAGAGCGCCGACTCGCCCCGCATCGCCTCGGCGTACGCCGGACTCACGGCCGAGCTGCGGCTGCTGCTGGTCGCCCTGCGACCGGTGTGGGCGCTCTCCCGCATGGTCACCCACCACGAGGAGCTGGCCCGCGAGCTCTTCGTCCGGGGGCCCGAAGCCCTGCGGGAGCACCTGGCCGACGGTGCCGCGGCAGTGGTCGACGGCGGCTGAACCAGCCGTCAGCCGAGCAGTCCGCGGGCCAAGGCGACTGCGAGGGTCGGCGCCAGGGGCAGGCGAGGGATCAGCGTCGCCTGGAACGCGTGGTAGATGTCCGGCTTGCCCCGCCATGTGACGTGGCTGGGCTGGTTGGCCGGCGACAGCTCGTGACGCCACGACCCGCGCCGGTGGTCGATGAAGCGGGCGTCGATGTGCTCCCACCAGGTCGCGTAGAGGTCGTCGTACACCGCTTCGCCGGTGGCTGCGTGCAGGGCAGCGGCCGCAGCGACGGCCTCGGCCGCGACCCAGTGCATCCGTTCGCGTACGACGGGACGGCCCTCCCAGTCGACGGTGTAGACGAAGCCGTCGGTGCCGTCCACGGCCCACCCCTCGCGCAACGACGTGTCGAACAGGGACCGCGCGTCATCGAGCAGCCAGCCGGGCGCCGCGTCACCGAGACCGGCCCGCAGGTGGAGGGCGAGCCGCGTCCACTCCATCCCGTGCCCGATCGTCGCGCCGTAGGGGCGGAAGGGGTGCGCCGGCTCGTCGTGGTGGTAGTCGGGGATCGGCGTCCACGTCGAGTCGAAGTGCTCCGGGATCCGCCACTGGTTCCCCGCCGCCAGCTCGTGGACGACGCGGGTCAGGATGCGCAGGGCCTTCTCGCGCAGGGAGGGGTCCTCCAGGACGTCGGCCGCGGCGAGCAACGCCTCCACCATGTGCATGTTGGCGTTCGCGCCGCGGTAGCCGTCGAGCGTGGACCAGTCCTGGTCCCACTGCTCCACCACCATGCCGAGCTCGTCGTCCCAGAAGTGCTCCAGAACGACCGCCAGCGCCTCGTCCAGCAGCACGCGGCCACCCGTCCGACCCGCCGCCGTCGCACTCGCTCCCGCCAGCACCACGAATGCGTGCTCGTAGGCCGTCTTCGCGGTGACCGTAGGTCCCTCCGGCCCGATCTCCGAGAACCACCCTCCGTGGACCTCGTCGTGGAACCGGCCGCGCAGTGCCTCGACGCCGTGGTCGGCGAGCACCCCGTTGTCGGGCCGGCCCATCAGGTGGCCCAGTGCGTAGACGTGCGTCATCCGGCAGGTGACCCACAGCGCGAGCGGGCGCTCGAGGTCCGGCGCTCCGTCGTCGTCGAGCCAGGAGAAGCCGTTCGGGTGGCGCGAGGCGCGCCCGAAGGCGAGCAGCCGGTCGCCCTCCTGCTCGAGCCAGCGCTCGTGGGCGGGGCTGTCGAGCCAGGGCATCAGGCCGGTCCGGTCGTCTCAGGAGGCACAGGCAGAGCGTACGGCGGCGAGCCCTCAGACGGAGGGGTGCAGCACGCCCCCCTCACCGGGCACGAGCCGACCGTCGGCGACAGCGAGGGCGAGGGCGCGCTCGAAACGCCCCTGCTCAAGTGGGCCGCGCCGACCAGGCGGGCCAGCTCGTCGGGCTGGCAGGGGAAGGTGTGCTCGACGGCCCGGACCAGCTGGCCGATCTCGTGGACCACCTGTCGGTCCCGTGGCCCCTCAGCCGACGGCTTGGGTGGTGGCATCGGCATGGTGCGTCTCCCTCCTGTCGTGCCTCAGGCAGGCTGCGGCGCCGTACGCTGCCCGCCGCCGGCGTCCTCCTCGGCGGTCAGCGGCGTGGCAATGTTCTCCAGGGACTGACCCTCGGCCTTCACGCCGAGGAAGATCTCCACGACCCCGCCGGCCACCATCAGTGCGGCACCGATGAAGTAGCCGAGGGCGATCGCGGTGATGTCCTTGTCGGCGGACGCGTTGTCGATCAGCTTGCCGAACAGCAACGGGCCGCTGATGCCGCCGACAGCGGTGCCGATCGCGTAGAAGAACGCGATGCACAGGGCCCGGGTCTCCATCGGGAAGACCTCGCTGGCGGTGAGGTACGCCGCGCTGGCACCGGCCGAGGCGAAGAAGAAGATGACGGCGCCGAAGACGGTCAGGGAGATCGCGCCGAGGTCGCCGAGCACCAGGCCGGCCACCGCCAGCAGCACCCCGGAGAGGATGTAGGTGCCGGCGATCATCCGGACGCGTCCGAGCCGGTCGAACAGCGGGCTCAGCAGCAGGGCGCCGGCGAAGTTGCTGGCGGCGAAGACAGCGATGTACCAGCCGGTCTGCTTGACGTCGAAGAACGTGCCGAGGGTGTCGCCGTAGGTGAAGAAGAACGCGTTGTAGAGGAACGCCTGGCCCACGAACAGGGAGAGGCACAGCACCGTGCGCCGGGGGTAGAGGGTGAAGACCGTCCGGGCGATCTCGGGAATGCTGATGGCCTTGCGCTGCCGGATCGTGATCGTCTCGGACACCGACGGCAGATCCTTGCCGGTCTCCTCGCCCACGGTCCTCTCGATGTCGCGGACGATCTGCTCACCCTCGTCCTCACGACCGTGGATGAACAGCCAGCGCGGGCTCTCGGGAACGTGGCGCCGCACCACCAGGATGCCGACCGCCAGGATCGCCCCGAGACCGAAGGCGAGCCGCCAGCCCACCCCCTGGTCGACGACCGTCGGGTCCAGCAGCGGGATGGTCAGCAGGGCCCCGGCCGCGGCACCGATCCAGAACGAGCCGTTGATCGCGACGTCGACGCGCCCGCGGTACTTCGCCGGGATCAGCTCGTCGATGGCGGAGTTGATGGCGGCGTACTCACCACCGATGCCGGCACCGGTGAGGAAACGCGCGCCGAAGTACCACATCGGGTTCATCGAGAAGGCGGTCAGCACGGTGGCGACCGTGTAGACGCCGAGTGTCAGCAAGAAGAGCTTCTTGCGGCCGAAGCGGTCGGTGAGCTGGCCGAAGAACAGAGCGCCGAGGCACGCTCCCGCGACGTACACCGCACCAGCCACGCCGACCTGGAAGCTGCTCATGCCCAGGCCGGTGCCTTCGGGCTTGAGCGCCTCGCTCATCGAGCCGACGATGGTGACCTCGAGGCCGTCGAGGATCCAGACGGTGCCGAGGCCGACCACCACCAGCCAGTGCCAGCGCGCCCAGGGCAGCCGGTCCATGCGAGCCGGGATGTCCGTGGTGATGCGACCTGTCTCGACTGCGTCCGCCATTGGTCCCTCCCGAAGTCCGGTGCCGAAGCCCCGTCATATCGGGTACCCGCCGCCGAAGCGCACGAAACCGCCCTCCGGCCAAGCCACTCCGGGACGCTCGCTCGTCAGGACAGGCGCTGCTGGATCACCCGGTCGAGCACCCCCAGCGGCAGCGAGCCGGAGTCGAGGACCGCCGAGTGGAACGCCCTCACCTGGAAGGCGCTCCCCTGCCGCTGCTCCGCCTCGGCCCGCATGCGCTGGATCTCCAGGCGTCCCACCATGTAGGAAGTGGCCTGACCCGCCGCGACGAGGTAGCGGTCGACCTCCGGTCGCACGATGCCCTCGTGGAGCGGCGAGTTCTCGACCATGTAGCGGACCGCCTGCTCCCGGCTCCATCCCAGCGCGTGCAGGCCGGTGTCCACCACCAGCCGGCAGGCGCGCATCGAGTCGGCGGCGAACATGCCCATCCGGTCCACAGCGGTGCTGTAGAGCCCCATCTCATCGGCCAGGCGCTCGGTGTAGAGGCCCCACCCCTCCGCGTAGGCGGCGTTGTGGATGTGCTTGCGGAACTCCGGCACGTCCTCGAGCTCGCTGGCGATCGCGATCTGGAGGTGGTGGCCCGGGATGCCCTCGTGGAAGGCGGTCGACTCGAGCTCGAAGGTGCCCCAGGCAGACGGGTCGGAGACGTTGACGAAGAACGTGCCGCCCCGGCTGCCGTCGCTGGCCGGAGGGAAGTAGAACGCGATGGCCCCGGTCTGGGTCGCCTGCACGGCGCATGGCGCCTGCGGCAGCACCTCGAACCATTCCGGCATCGCGTCCCAGGCCCGCTGCATCGCGATCTCGGAGCCCTCGACGAGCTGGTCGCCGGACTCGAAGTGCAGCTTGGGGTCCGTGCGCAGTGCCTCGAAGATCTGCTGCAGGTCGTCGGTGCCGACGACCTCGGGGCCGAGGCTCCGGTACTCCTCGGCGAGCTTGGCGATCTGGGCGAGCCCGATGTCGTGGATCTCGCGGGCCGACTTCGTGGTGGTCGTGAAGTAGCGCAGGGTGGTGTCGTACGCCTCGTCGCCGTCGGGCAGCCAGCCCAGGCCGCACCTGTCGTCGGGACGCGCGATCGGGAGCACCTCGTCCCGCAGCACGTCGCGGTAGGCACGCATGCCGGGGCGTACGTCGGTCTCGATCACCTTGCGCAGCCTGGCCTTCCACCCGTCGACGTCCATCCCCGACGGCGGCGGGGTCGTCACCAGGAGCGCGTCGTCGGCGACCGGGGTGGCGAGCACGTCGTCGATCTGGGCGATGGTGTCCGCCGCGGCGAAGGCGGCCGGAAGCCGCCCGGCGGCCACGCCCTCGCGCTGTCGCTCGGCCAGCTCGCGGTAGTGGCGGCCGAGCCCACGGAACTTCTCGACGAGCGCGTCGGCGACGTCCGCATCGGGCAGCGCCATCATCCCGACCACGATCGGCATCGAGACCTGCGGCCCGAAGATCGGGTCCGGTGCGAGCTCCAGCAACCGTGCGTCCAGGAGGTCGGCGCGGGTCGTGGCACCGGAGACCAGCACCGCTCTGGTGATCCGCTGCTGCTCGGTCAGGTCGCCCTCGTCGATCGCCTCGGCTCGCCGCGCGAACTCACGCTGGGTGGCGATCTCACGGTCCTCGGACTCCCGACTGACGTGCTCGAACTCGCCGGCCCGGTCGTAGTCGCCCAGGAGGTGAGCCTCGGTCGGCTCGACGTCCAGGAAGTGCGCCCAGTACTCCTCGGCCAGCTGGTCGATCTCGTGGTTCATCGGTGTCCTCTCGACGGAGTCCGGCCGTCGTACCGGCCGGCCGCCCCAAGTTACCGGCATCGGGAGGCGCTGCGGTGGCGACAGTCAGGACTTTGACAGGCAAGGAGGCGTTCCATGGACCAAGGAGGAATGCCATGAGACTCCCTGCAGGTCACGGATCCGAGCTCCGCACCGCGCCCCGGCCCGGTCGCGAGGACCCCCGCCTCCGCTTCGCCCGCCGGGCCGGACGGGCAGTGTCGGCCCTGTCCCGGCGCCTGGGCCTCGGCGCAGGCGGCGTCATCGGTGGGCGGGTGCTCCTCAAGATCGCGCCCGCGGCCGTCTCGACCCTGGCGGTCGACCGGGACGTCTTCCTGGTCAGCGGCACCAACGGGAAGACGACCACCTCGGCCCTGCTCACGGCTGCTCTGCGCTACCGGGGCCCGACCGACACCAACGCCGACGGCGCCAACACCCCCGCCGGTCTCGCCAACACCCTCGCGACGGGGACGGCCGACACCGTCGTGCTGGAGACCGACGAGGGATGGTTGCCATGGGTCGTCGAGCGCACCCGGCCCGGCACGGTGCTGCTCCTCAACCTCTCCCGGGACCAGCTCCACCGGCACCACGAGGTCGGCCGGGTGGCGGCACTCTGGCGCGCCGCCATGTCCCACGTCGACCTCGTGGTTGCCAATGCGGACGACCCCGATGTCGTGTGGGCCGCGCTCGCGTCGCGGCGGCAGGTCTGGGTCGCGGCAGGACAGCACTGGACCCAGGACGACGTGGTCTGCCCGCGGTGCGGGGAGCAGTGCCGGCACGAGCACGGCACCTGGAGCTGCCGGTGCGGCCTGGGCCGCCCCGCCCCGGACTGGTGGATCCAGGGCGACGACCTCGTCTCGGAGACGACACGGGTCCCGCTCGAGCTCGGCCTCCCCGGCGACTTCAACCGCGCGAACGCGGCCATGGCGGCTGCTGCGGCCGGGGCTCGGGGCGTCTCCCCGCAGTCCGCCACGCGACAGATGCGGCAGGTCTCGACGGTGGCCGGGCGCTACGCCGTCCGGGAGCACCAGGGTCGTCGGGCGCGGCTGATGCTTGCGAAGAACCCCGCAGGGTGGCTGGAGACGATCCACATGATCGCGTCCCACGACCGCCCACTGGTGCTCGCCTTCAACTCCGACGGAGTCGACGGACGCGACCCGTCCTGGCTCTACGACGTCCCGTTCCACCTGCTCGACGGCCGTCCGATCATCGTCGTGGGCCGCCGGGCCACCGACCTGCTGGTGCGCCTCCAGCTGGACGGGCTGACCCAGGTGGAGCGCGGCCGCGACGTGGTCAGCGCGCTCGTCGACCTGCCACCCGGTCCGGTGGACGTGGTGGCCAACTACACCGCGTTCCAGGACGCAAGACGCGAGCTGAGCCGTGCCGAGCGACAGTGAGATCGCCGTCGTCCTGGTCTACCCAGACATCCTCGGCACCTACGGCGACCGCGGCAACGCCCTGGCGCTCGTGCACCGCGCGCGCGCCCGCGGACTCGCGGCCCGGGTGGTCGAGGTCGACACCGGGCAGGTGGTCCCCGCGACCGCCGAGGTCTACCTGCTGGGCGGCGGCGAGGACTCTGCCCAGCATCTCGCGCTCGGGCCGCTGAAGCGGGACCGCAACCTGGCCCGGGCACTGGGCGACGGCTCCACGGTCCTCGCCGTCTGCGCCGGGTTCCAGCTCCTCGCCCACGAGTTCACCGGGACCGAGGGACAGGTCGAGCAGGGGCTCGGTGCCCTCGACGTCCGCTGCGGGAGGCTGCGCGAGCGCGCCGTCGGTGAGGTCGTCACCGAACCGGTCGGCGTCGCCGGGGTGCCGACCCTGACCGGCTTCGAGAACCACCGCGGGGACGCGGTCCTCGGCCCGGAGGCGCGCCCGCTCGGACGGCTGGTGCGGGGTGTCGGGAACGGCGACGAACGCACCGAGGGCGCGGTCCAGGGCCGCGTCTTCGCGACCTACCTCCACGGCCCGGTGCTGGTGCGCAACCCGGCGCTGACCGACCACCTGCTGGAGCAGTCGACCGGCCCCCTGGCGCCGTACGACGACGAGCTCGCCGAGCAGCTCCGCCAGGAGCGGCTGCACCAGGCACGACTCCCCCACGTGCGTTCCAGACGCCGCCGGGGACCGGGCCAGGGATGACCTCGAAGTGCTGCGAAGGTAGGCCGGAGAGCCGGCCTAGAGACCCAGCCTCTCAGCGGTCTCCTCCCGCATCTGGACCTTGCGGATCTTGCCGGTCACGGTCATCGGGAACTCCTCGACCAGCAGCACGTAGCGCGGGATCTTGTAGTGCGCCAGCTTGCCGGTCGCGAACTCCCGCACCTTCGCCTCGTCGAGCGGGTCGGCGCCGGGACGCATCCTGATCCAGGCGGCCAGCTCCTCGCCGTACCTGTCGTCGGGTACGCCGATCACCTGGACGTCCTCGATGTCTGGGTGGGTGTAGAGGAACTCCTCGATCTCGCGCGGGTAGATGTTCTCACCGCCCCGGATCACCATGTCCTTGATCCGTCCGACGATGTTGCAGTAGCCGTCCTCGCGCATCTCCGCCAGGTCGCCCGTGTGCATCCAGCCCTCGGCGTCGATCGCCTCGCGCGTCTTCTCCTCGTCGTCCCAGTAGCCGATCATCACCGAGTAGCCGCGGGTGCACAGCTCCCCGGGCTCGCCACGTTCGACGGTGTCTCCCGTCGTCGGGTCGACGATCTTCACCTCGACGTGCGGGTGCACGCGCCCGATCGTGGCCGTACGACGGTCCAGGTCGTCGTCCGTCCGGGTCTGGCAGGAGACCGGCGAGGTCTCGGTCATCCCGTAGGCGATCGACACCTCGGCCATGTGCATGTCGTTGACGCACCGCTTCATCACCTCGACCGGGCAGATCGACCCGGCCATCACGCCCGTGCGCAGGTGGGAGAGGTCGTGCTCGGCGAAGGACGGGTCGTTCTGCATCGCGATGAACATCGTCGGTACGCCGTAGAGGCCGGTGCACCTCTCCTCGGCGGTCGCGCGCAGCGTGGTCGCGGGGTCGAACCCGGGTGCCGGGATGACCATCGTGGCGCCGTGGGTGGTGCAGCCGAGGTTGCCCATCACCATGCCGAAGCAGTGGTAGAAGGGCACCGGGATGCAGAGCCTGTCCTCGGCGGTGAAGTTGATCAGCTCGGTGGTGAAGAAGCCGTTGTTGAGGATGTTGCGGTGGCTCAGCGTGGCGCCCTTCGGGTAGCCGGTGGTGCCGCTCGTGTACTGGATGTTGATGGCGTCGCCCGGCGCGAGGGTGGCCATCCGCTCCGGCACCGCCTCCGTCGGCAGTCCCTCCCCCTCGGCGAGGAGCGCGTCCCAGTCGTCGGTGCCGATGTAGACCACCCGCTCGAGGGTGGCGTTGCGCGACGCGGTCTCCTCGACCATCTCGCGGTAGTTGCTGGTCTTGAACGACTCCGCGCTGACCAGCAGCCGCAGGCCCGACTGGTTGACGGCGTAGGAGAACTCGTGGGTGCGGTAGGACGGGTTGACGTTGACCAGGATGGCGCCGACCTTGGCGCTGGCGTACTGCACGATCGTCCACTCCGCACAGTTGGGCGACCAGACGCCGACCCGGTCGCCCTTCTCGATGCCGGCACCGATCAGGCCCCGCGCCAGGGCGTTCACGTCGCGGTCGAGCTCGGCGTACGTCCACCGGCGACCGGTGGCGAACTCGACGAGTGCCTCGTTGTCACCGTACGACGCCACGGTCCGCTCGAAGTTGGCACCGATGGTCTCCTCGATCAGGGCGGGGGTGGTCTCTCCCCGGGCACACGACTCCATGCGAGCGAACCTATGCCGCGACTCCGAGGCGGGCAATCGGACCCGAGGGCTGCCCGGCCCTCGGCTCCGGGCGTCACACCGGGCGCAGCACCTGGAGCTGGGCACCTCCAGGCAGGTCTTCCCCAGGGCCTGGTCAACCGGCCGCGCGGACGGTCATCAGCTCCCCGGCCCGAACGCGGGCGCGGAGGTCGCGGCGTCCCGGGACCGCGACGCTGAGGACGCCGTCCTTGCCGGTGCCGTTGTAGGCGACCACGCCCACGGTCCCGTCCCCATTGGTGAACGCGGCCGCGGAGACTCCCGCGCTGGCCCGGGACCCGACCACCCGTGCGCCGGGATCCGCCGCGCGGGCGAGCTGGGCGAGCACGTAGAACTCCGGTCCGGGCTCCGCCCGGCTGCCGTCGACGGTGAGGAGCCCGCGGCACGAGGAGCAACCGGCAGCGGAGGTGGCGTCGCGGGGCCCGCCGTGGGGGTCGACGGCGAGGTTCCAGGTCATCAGTCCGGTCGACCCCGAGGCGATGCCCTCACCGACCAGGTGCTGCATGTCCCACGCGAAGGCCTCGCTCCACGAGCTGGTGGTCCCGGTGCACTCCGTGACGATCGGGGGGACGGCCACCCCCGCCATCTGGTCCGGCGTACCCGCGTAGCAGTGGAACGCGGCGGCGTCGAACACGCCGGGCGCCGCCGCCAGGACCTCGTCGTAGACGGCCCGGTCGGCCCAGTTGTGGTCCACGGCCCACAGCTCGAGGCCACGCCCGTGCAGCTTCGGGCCCAACAGCCGGCCGAGCTGCGCCTGCTGGGAGGCGGTCATGGTCATGGACGGATAGTCGGCGCTGCGCCCGGGCTCGTTGCCCGGCGTGAGCGCGCGGAGGGGCACCCCCCTGGTCCTCAGCTCGTCCGCCTGCGCGACCAGCATCGCGGCGTACTGGTCGAGGGCGTCGTCCCGGAGTGCGCCGCCCCGCACCTCGGGCGGCTGCTTCATCCACGTCGGCGCCGTCCACGGGGTGGCGACGACCCGGAGCTGCGGCTGCAGCGCCGCCACGCGGACGACGATGGCGGCAGCGCGCTCCGCCTGCGGGCTGGGCGTGGCGTGGGCGCCGTCCCATCCCCACGTCCAGGGCTGTGGGGACATGTCGGTGGCGGTCAGCGGCAGCCGGATCCAGCTCAGCCGCGCACCGTCCACGGCCGCGGGATCGAAGAGCCGGCGCACGCCGTCCGACGCCGTGGACAGCATCTGCACCGAGGAGTCCGTCATCGCCGCCCCCGTCCCCCGCCAGGTCTGGCGCAGGTCCGCCGGGTTGACCCGGACACTCGCCGTCGCCGGCTCGGAGCTGCGACTGACCTCCAGGAGGCGGCGCCCCGGATCGGTCGGAGAGGACACCCAGGTTCCGGTGCGGTCGACGGCACCGGGTCGCGTGGTGTCCTCGGAGGTCGTCAGCGCGCCGACGACGGCAGCCAGGACCACGAGCACGCCCACGACGAGCAACCAACGGGGGTGGCGCGGAACCAGGCGCACGGGACGACTCCTCGGCCTGGCGGTCAGGCTCGTTCCGACGCTAGCGCGCACCCCCAGCGGTGGACGGCGTGGCGCCGGAGCAGGACCTCAGGGCATGGTGGGTGCGACACCGAGCCGCGCGAAGTACGCCGAGACCTCCCGCTCGTCCCACTTCCGCGACTCCCGGAGACCCCGCGCCAGCATGCCGAGGTACGCCGCGGACGGCTGCGTGTGCTCGACGTGGTCGATGCCGTGGGGAGCGGTGAACAGCAGCATGGGTGCTCCGTCGAGGCGGCCCACCTCGACCAGGGTCTCGTAGTGACCGGGGCCCGCGGCGTGGACACCGCCCGCGATGCCACCGAGGACGACCTCCTCGAGGGGGTCACCCACCTGCGGGACGCGGTACATCTCCTGCGCGGCGACGTCGGCGAACTGCTGGGCCGTGACCAGGTAGGCGCGGGCGGCCGTCGGTCCCCCCTGCCCCGGACCCTGGGCTCCGTGGTCGTAGAAGGCGACCCCTCCGCCCCACTGGCGCGACTCCCCCGCGAAGTAGAGGGCGCCGGGGAGGTCCACCGGAACGCTGCGGCGGGGCGGGGAGCTGTTGCGCGCGCCCGGGTTGGCCCGGCTGCCACCGGGCGGGACGCCTCCCTCGAGGTAGGCGGCGAGCCTGGCCCGGGACATGTTGGACCCGTAGCTGACGTACCAGACCTCACCGTGGTCCGGGAGCGGTCGAGCGGCAGGTTCCCCGTCCATCGAATTCGAGGCTACCGAGGTGTTGTCCCCGAGCCGGTCCGCACCCCAGCCTTGGACCATGCCGAGCCCTGACGCGGAACACGTGCAACCGGAGACCGCCGAGGAGTGGCGGGCGTGGCTCGACGAGCACCACGGCTCCAGCCCCGGGGTCTGGCTGGTCTCGTGGCGCAAGCACACCGGGCGTCCGACCGTCCCCTACGAGGAGGCCGTCACCGAGGCGCTCGCCGTCGGGTGGGTGGACAGCAGGGAACAGCGGCTGGACGACGACCGGACGATGCTCTAGTTCACCCCCAGGCGTACGACGAGCGGCTGGTCGGGGCCGAACAAGGCCAGGGTCGAACGCCTCCTGGCCGAGGGCCGGATGGGCGTGGCAGGACAGGCCGCCGTCGACGCCGCGAAGCAGAACGGCACCTGGTCGCTGCTCGACGACGTCGAGGCTCTGGTCGTGCCCGACGACCTCGCCGCTGCGTTCGACCGCCACCCGGGATCGCGCGAGAGCTGGGAGGGCTTCACTCGCTCGGCCAGGCGCAGCACCCTGGAGTGGATCGTCACCGCGAAGCGTGCGGAGACGCGAAGGGCCCGCATCGCCGAGACCGCCGAGAAGGCGGGTCGCGGCGAGCGGGCTCGCGCGCAGTGACGGCTCGTCAGCCGTGGGCGCCCGGCAGGTGCTCGGCCCCAGCCATCGCGGGCAGCGACCCCCACCGTGGCACCCCCGAGCCGGTCACGCACGGTCTCGCCGACCGCCAGCGGCTCGGCGGGTGCCAGCACCACGGCCAGATGGGCGTCCAGGTCCGCGCCCTGCTGTCTCGCCCGCTCGCGCACCCGGTCGGCGCCCAGCTCCACACTGCTGACCAGGTCGGAGAGCAGGTCGTGGGCGTGAGCGGCGCACTCGGTGGCCTCCGAGCGCGCCCGCAGCTCGGCGTTCGCCGCCGCAGCCGCCGCAGCCGCCGCGACGCCGGCCTGCTCGAAGAGCCGGGCGTTCTCCAGCGCCACGGCGGCGTGCGCGGCGAAGGACGTCAGCAGGGCGACCTCGCCGGCCGGGAAGGGGCGCACGGTGCGGTGGACGGCGAGGAGCGCGCCGATCACCTCGCCCTCGACCGTGAGGGGTACGCCGAGGATGGCGCGGATCTGCTCGCCCGCCACGGCGGTCGAGCAGCGAACACCCCGAGACGCCGGCCCGCGTAGAATCGGTCGGATGTCCACCACCGCCCCGCGCACCCTCGCCGACCAGTTCCGCAGCTGGCCGGACGCGCGGCTCTCCGCGCTCCTGGAGTCGCGCCCCGACCTGGCCACGCCCGCACCGCACGACTCGGCACAGCTGGCTGCCCGCGTGGTCGTCAAGGCGTCGGTCCTCAGGGCGCTGGACTCCCTCGACGCGCTCGAGCTGGGCACCCTGCGGGCGCTGGTCCAGGACACCGACCCGGCGCGGCTCCCGGCGACGTCCGAGGCGGTGGCACGGGCGCTCGAGCGGCTCGAGACCCTCGCCCTGGTGTGGGGGTCGCCGACCCGGCCGGTGCTGGTCGTCGGCGAGGTGCTGCGCCTCCCGGCCGGTCCGCCGCCCGAGGAGGTTCCCGGGCTGCTCGACGCCCTCGCGCCTGCCGCCCGCGCCATCCTCGACCACCTCGACGAGACCGGCGCCGACGGCCGCTGGAGCGGGGGCGCGAGCGGCCACACGGCTGACCTCGTCGCGGCCGGGCTGCTCGCCCGGACCGACGAGCGTCACGTCACCCTGCCCTGGTCGGTCCGGCTCGCCCTGGCCGCCGACCGTGGCCGGCGCCTCGACGAGCCGCCCACCCTCGCGACCTCCGAGCGTGCCCAGTCCCTGGTGGACCGGACGGCAGCGGGCGCCGCCTTCGAGCTCGTACGCCGCACCGAGCTCCTCCTCGACCGGTGGGGCACCCACCCCCCCGCTGCGTTGAAGGCCGGCGGGCTCGGCGTTCGCGATCTGCGAGCGGCCGCCGCCCTGCTGCACGTCGACATCGACGTCGCCGCGCTGGTGATGGAGACCGCCTGGGCGGCCGGCCTGCTCGACCAGGGCATGAGCGACGACCTGGACAGCGCGTGGCTGCCGACCGACGCCTTCGACGCCTGGCAGCTCGGCTCCACGTCGCAGCGCTGGGCGACGCTGGCCCGCGCCTGGCTGGTCAACCCCCGTCTCGTCTCCGCGGTCGGGGGCCGGGTCGCCGACAAGCCGGTCAACGCCCTCTCCCCCGACCTCGCCCGCAGCTGGCAGGTGGAGCTCCGGTCCGACGTGCTCGCCGAGCTCGCCCATCTCCGCGGGGGCGAGGCGCTGGCGGCCGGGACCGGCGTGGCGTCGCTCCATGAGCGCATGCGCTGGCGACGGCCACGCCGCCCCGCGTTCCGGCTCAACCAGGTCGACCCGACGCTCGCCGAGGCGGCCCTGCTCGGGGTGACCGGCCTCGACGGGCTCTCGACGTTCGGCCGGCAGCTGATCACCGGGGACGACCCGACCGAGGTGCTCCACCAGCTGCTGCCCGAGCCCGTGGACCACGTGCTGCTACAGGCCGACCTGACCGCGATCGCGCCCGGTCCCCTCGAGCAGGAGCTGGCTCGCAAGCTGGCGCTGGTGGCCGACGTCGAGTCCCGCGGAGGGGCGACCGTCTACCGGTTCGCAGCGACCTCGGTGAGGCGGGCCTTCGACGCCGGCTGGTCCGCGGCCGAGGTGCACGATTTCGTCTCCTCGACCTCTCGCACGCCGGTGCCGCAGTCCCTGACCTACCTCGTCGACGACGTCTCGCGGCGCTTCGGGACGCTGCGCGCCGGCCACGCGGAGTCGTTCCTGCGCAGCGACGACGAGACCGCGCTGACCGAGCTGCTGCACGCCCCGGGGGCCGAGGCGCTGCGTCTGCGCCGGATCGCCCCGACCGTGGTCATCTCCGACGTACCCCTGGGCACGCTCCTCCCCCGCCTCCGCGACCTCGGCCTCGCGCCGGTCGTCGAGGCCGTCGACGGGACGGTCCGGGTGGCGCGGCCCGACGTCTTCCGCGCGCGGTCGCGGCGTCGCAGCCCGACCGCCGCTACAGGCGTCCGCAGCGTCGCTCACACCACGGCCGTGGTGACCGCCATCCGGGCCGGCGACCGCTCTGCTGCATCCCGCCCCCACCGCGGTGCCAGCGCGTCGAGCCCGACCGACGTGATCGCGATGCTGCGCCAGGCAGCGGAGGCCAACGAGCAGCTCGTGATCGGTTACGTCGGGAACGACGGCACGGTGGCCGAGCGCATGGTCAGCCCGGAGAGGGTCGAGGGCGGACGGCTCACGGCGTACGACGAGCGCAGCGACTCGTCGCGCACCTTCGCCATCCACCGGATCACCGCTGTGTCGCGGCAGGGCTGATGCGCACCATCGGCCGGCTCGTCTCCCCACCACCCGGCTGCACATCGCGGGCGCGCGCCTGAAGGCCGACCCGCCGAGACCGCACCTGCTCAGGCGGTGGACGCAGGGGCGCGGGAATCCGCGGACGGAAATATCGTGCTCCCATGCCTTATGCAGACTGGGCGGCGGTCGGTCGCGCCCTTTCCAGCGCCCTCGGGCAGCTCGCGGAGTGCGAGTGCCTCATCCTGGGCGAGCCGCCCTTCGTCCCGGCCCCGCGGCGCGGGCTGCTCGGACGGGCACCGAAGGTGGCACCCGCCCGCTACGTCCAGGCGCTGCGCCTCGAGGAGGTCGTCTCCGGCGAGTGCGTCGGCGCCACGTCGTTCGGCGGCACGTGGGAGATGTCGGACGCGGCCATCGCGCAGCTGCGCGGTCTAGGCTGGCTGACTCCGGCGGAGAGCCACCATGCCTACGGCCACGGCACCCCGAACTTCGGGTTGTACGTCGACCCCTCCGGCGCCCCCGGTCTCGCAGACCTCATGACCGCCAGCCTGGAGATCCTCGGCGCCCACCCCGCCACCCTCGTCCTCCAGCGCTCGGCGCCCTCGCGCCTCCCACTGGTCGAGGAGTGAGCCGGCTGCGGCGCCCCGGCGAACCCTTGGTCCGTAGGATCGGACTCTTATGAATGATGGCCCCCTGATCGTCCAGTCGGACAAGACGCTGCTGCTCGAGGTCGACCACGAGCAGGCAGATGCGTGCCGCAAGGCGATCGCTCCGTTCGCCGAGCTCGAGCGCAGCCCCGAGCACATCCACACCTATCGACTCACCCCGCTGGGTCTGTGGAACGCGCGGGCTGCGGGGCACGACGCGGAGCAGGTCGTCAACGTGCTGCTGACGTTCAGCCGGTACGCCGTCCCGCACGCGCTGCTGGTCGACGTCGCGGAGACCATGGCACGCTACGGCCGCCTCCGCCTCGACAAGCACCCCGTCCACGGGCTCGTCCTCAGCAGCGTCGACCGCGCCGTCTTCGAGGAGGTCATCCGCGCCAAGAAGGTCGCCGGGATGATCGGGGAGCGTCTCGACGACCAGACGGTCGCCGTGCACCCCAGCCAGCGCGGCAACCTCAAGCAGGCGCTGCTGAAGCTCGGCTGGCCGGCGGAGGACTTCGCCGGCTACGTCGACGGGGAGGCGCACCCCATTGACCTCGACGAGAGGGACTGGACCCTGCGGCCCTACCAGCGTGAGGCCGTCGACTCCTTCTGGCACGGCGGATCCGGGGTCGTCGTACTCCCCTGTGGCGCAGGCAAGACCCTCGTCGGTGCCGCCGCGATGGCGCAGGCGCGGGCCACCACGCTGATCCTCGTCACGAACACCGTCAGCGCGCGCCAGTGGAAGTCCGAGCTGGTCAGGCGCACCAGCCTCACCGAGGACGAGATCGGCGAGTACAGCGGCGCCAGGAAGGAGATCAAGCCGGTCACCATCGCGACCTACCAGGTGCTGACGCTGCGCCGGAAGGGCGCCTACCCCCACCTCGAGCTGCTCGACGCCAAGGACTGGGGCCTGATCGTGTACGACGAGGTGCACCTGCTGCCCGCGCCGATCTTCCGGATGACCGCCAACCTCCAGGCGCGCCGGCGGCTCGGGCTGACCGCGACGCTGGTGCGCGAGGACGGCCGCGAGGGGGACGTCTTCTCGC
>NZ_JAOPXP010000163.1 GCF_025965085.1 Marmoricola sp. | reverse complement strand
GTGTCCTGGGCGGTGCCGAAGGGCCCCACGCTCGACCCGTCCGTACGACGGATGGCGGTACACGTCGAGGACCATCCGCTGGAGTACGCCGACTTCGAGGGCGTGATCCCGAAGGGCGAGTACGGCGGCGGCGACGTGATCGTGTGGGACCGCGGGACCTGGGAACCACACGGGACCGACGACCCAGCGGCCGCGGTGGAGAACGGCGAGCTGCATGCCGACGTGCACGGCGAGAAGCTGCGAGGCCGTCTGGTCCTGGTGCGGACCGAGCGCACGGGGGGCGAGGACGGTCACGGCAAGGAGCAGTGGTTGCTGATGCACAAGCACGACGACGAGGCCGTCGAGGGGTGGGACCCGGAGGACCATCCGCGCTCGGTGGCCAGCGGGCGCACCAACGACGAGGTCAGGGCCGATCCAGACCGGCACTGGCACGCGGAACTGCCCGCAGCCGAGGCAGCAGAGGACGTCAGACCCGCGCCAGTCACGGTGGACGACGACGAGCTGGCGGCGCTGGAGGACCTGGGCAAGGAGGGAGTCTGGGAGGTGTTCGGCCGGCAGCTGAGGGTGACCAACCTCGACAAGGTGCTCTTCCCCGCGCGCGGGGGCGAGGACCCGGTCACCAAGCGCGCCTTCCTGCGCCATGTCGCGCAGATCGCGCCCGTGTCAGTGCCGTACCTCCAGGGCAGGGCGCTGAACCTGCACCGCTATCCCGACGGCGCCGAGGGCACGTCGTTCTGGCACAAGGAGGTTCCAGACCATGCGCCCGAGTGGCTCCCGCGCTGGGAGAACCCGCTGGCGGACCCCGGCGAGACGACGACCTACCTGGTGGCGGACGAGCCGGCGGCCCTGCTGTGGGCGGCTAACTTCGGCGCCCTGGAGTGGCATCCGTGGACGTCGAGGACGTCGGAGCCCGAGCGACCGACCTACGCGCTGTTCGACCTCGACCCCGGCGAGCACACGACCTGGGACGACGTGCTCACCCTGGCCCGGTTGCATCGGACCGCGTTCGAGAAGCTCGCGGTCCGGGCGCAGCCGAAGGTGACCGGGCGTCGGGGCATCCAGATCTGGGTGCCGATCCGTCCCGGGCCGAGCTTCGACGAGACGCGCCGGTGGGTCGAGCAGGTCTCCCGCACGATCGGCGCGGTCCTCCCCGACCTGATCAGCTGGAAGTGGCAGAAGCGGGAACGCAAGGGCCGGGCCCGGCTCGACTACACCCAGAACGCGATCAACAAGACCCTCGTCGCGCCGTACTCCACCCGGCCCGCGGCAGGAGCGCCGGTCAGCATGCCCATCGGCTGGCACGAGCTCGACGACCCCGACCTGCGGCCGGACCGGTGGACCATCCGCACGGCACCACAAAGGATCTCCGAGGTGGGGGACCTGTTCCGCGGGGTGCTGGTCCACGACCAGGATCTTCCGCCCTTCGGGTGAGACCGTCGGTGCTCCCTGGACTTCGCCAGGTCGGGTGCTCCGGGCCGCCGAGACCAGCCGCAGCGGCGGGTGGGCCCCAGGCCTCTCGGGTCATCGCGGCGGGCGGCGTCCATGCCGCCGCGGTACCGGGTGAGGGTGGTGTGGCCGTCGCCCTCGCACCGGTGCGACCGGACGAAGCGTGGGTCAGACCGCTACGGGCTCACGGCCGGGCACGACCGGTGCGGGGTAGAGCCTGGCGACGGCCGCGGGCCGGAAACCCTTCACGATCAGGTAGATGCCAGGACAGAACACGTAGTGATCGGTTCCTCAACGACCGCACGCCCAGCTGGGCTCCCGCCGCACGAGCCAACTAGCCCGGTGGTGCGGCCGTGGAGCTCGCCCTAGAACCGCGCCGGCCTGCCCGGACCTGCCGCCTGTTCATGCCAGGACGGGGGTCAGAGCTGAATGGATCCGAACCCAGTGGGTAATGGGTGGATATGTCGCGCAGTCGGCGTCCGCTCCTCATAGCCGCAAGCGGGTGCGGCCGTCCCCGATGACTCCTCGCGCGACCTAGGGAGCCGTCCAGTCGTCTCTCGGCTTACGCAGCTGGCTGGACGGCCCCCGTCCATCGCGGGGGTCCTCGCGCGGGGGAGCTGGGCGTCTCGGAGTCGAGGCCGGCCCGTATGTCTGGGATCTGTCGGCGGCTGAGAGTCTGACAGAGGTCGCCACGTGTCGAAGTGACTGAGAGGTGCTGGATGGCGAACCGACTGGCGAGCGCGACGAGCCCGTACCTGCTCCAGCACGCGGAGAATCCTGTCGACTGGTGGGAGTGGGGGGCTGAGGCGTTCGAGGAGGCCCGTCGCCTGGACAGACCTGTGTTGCTCTCAGTGGGCTACTCAGCCTGCCACTGGTGTCACGTGATGGCGCACGAGTCCTTCGAGGACGAGGCGACGGCGGCGTACCTCAACGAGCACTTCGTGAGCATCAAGGTCGACCGCGAGGAGCGGCCAGACGTGGACGCCGTCTACATGCAGGCGACGGTCGCGCTCACCGGGCAGGGCGGCTGGCCGATGACCTGCGTGCTCGACCACGAGGGCAGCCCGTTCTTCGCCGGCACCTACTTCCCCGACCGGCCGCGCCACGGGCAGCCCGGCTTCCGTGAGCTGCTCGAGGCGCTCCAGGACGCCTGGACCAACCGGAAAGGTGACGTCGCCGAGGTATCGGCCCGCATCCGTGAGGCCCTGGCCAGCTCAGTCGAGCTCTCGGGTGGCGCCGTCTTCGACCGCGAGGCGCTCGACGCCGCCGTGCAGGCGCTGGCGCGGGACTTCGACCGGGAGTGGGGCGGGTTCGGCAACGCCCCCAAGTTCCCGCCCTCGATGGTGCTGGAGTTCCTCCTCCGGCACGGAGGGTCCGAGGCCACGGACATGGCCGGACGCACGCTCGCCCGGATGGCGGCGGGCGGCATCCACGACCAGCTCGCGGGCGGCTTCGCGCGCTACGGCGTCGACCGGGCGTGGGTGGTGCCGCACTTCGAGAAGATGCTCTACGACAACGCGCAGCTGCTGTCCGTCTACGCGCACTGGTCCGCGGCGAACGAGGACCCGGACGCCGCCCGGGTCGCGCGGGGCATCGCCGACTTCCTCCTCGCCGAGCTCGGCACGGACGAGGGTGCGTTCGCCTCCGCGCTCGACGCGGACTCTGCGGGCGAGGAGGGCACCTTCTACGTCTGGACCGCCGCGCAGCTGGTCGACGTGCTCGGTCCCGAGGACGGGACCTGGGCAGCCGAGCTGTTGACGGTGACGGAGCGCGGCACCTTCGAGGACGGTACGTCGACCCTGCAGCTGAGGTCCCCGCCGGACGACCGCGAGCGCTGGGAGTCCTGCCGGCTGCGGCTGCTGGAGGCCCGTTCCTCCCGCGTCCGTCCCGACCGGGACGACAAGGTGGTGGCTGCCTGGAACGGACTGGCGATCAGCGGGCTCGTCGAGGCGGCCACCCTGCTCGGCGATCCGTCGTACCTCGAGGCGGCGGTGCGCTGCGGCGAGTTCCTCGCGGGTCTCCACGTGTCGGAGGGGCGGTTGCTGCGGGTCTCGCGCGACGGGGTGGCGGGGTCCCACGCGGGGGTGCTCGAGGACTACGGCTGCGTCGCCACCGGCTTCGTGGCCCTCGCCTGCGCCACGGGGGACGGGGTCTGGGTCGACCGCGCCGGAGCGCTGCTCGAGACCGTGCTCACCCACTTCGCGGTCGGTGACGGCGGCTTCCACGACACCGCGGACGACGCCGAGGCGCTGGTGATGCGACCCCGCGACCCGTCTGACAACGCGAGTCCGAGCGGGCACTCGTCGGTGGTGCACGCGCTGCTGGGCTACGCGGCCCTGACCGGTTCGGGGCGGCACCGCGAGGCGGCCGAGCGCGCCCTGCTCGTCTCCCGGCGCGTCGCCGACGCGTCGCCACGGTTTGCCGGCTGGTCGCTCGCCGCCGCCGAGACCGCGCTGGGCGGCCCGGTCGAGGTCGCAGTCGTCGGACCTCCCGGACCCGAACGGGACGCGCTCGAACAGGCTGCCCGCCGCCACGCGCCCGGTGGGGCGGTCGTGGTGGCAGCCGAGCCCGGCCGGAGCAGCATCTCGCTGATGGCCGACCGGGTTGCCGTTGACGACCGGCCTGCGGCGTACGTCTGCCGGAACCTGGTCTGCAGGCGTCCGGTGACGACGGTGGAGGAGCTGGTGGACGCTCTGGAGTCGGATAGTCCCTGACGTTCTGGCCCCACATTTCGGACACAACAGGACCAGAACGTCAGGGACTATCGTCCGCCGGCGCCCCCAGCCCGCTACCGCAGCTGGTACGTCGCGATGCTGGCCGCCACGTAGTGGCAGATGAAGGCGGCGATCGTGAAGGTGTGGAACACCTCGTGGAAGCCGAACCACGTGGGGAACGGGTTGGGGCGCCGTAGGCCGTAGACGAGTCCGCCCAGGGTGTAGAGCCCGCCACCGACAGCGATCAGCGTGATCACCGCCGAGCCGGCGCCGGAGAAGTCCTTGGCGTAGAAGATCGCCACCCAGCCGAGCGCGAAGTAGATCGGCGTGTAGACCCACCGGGGTGCGTCGGTCCAGAAGATGCGGAACGCGACCCCCATGGCGGCTCCGGTCCAGACGATGACGAGCAGGCCCACGCGGGCAGAGCCGTCCAGCAGGATCAATGTGAACGGCGTGTAGGACCCCGCGATCAGCAGGTAGATGTTCGAGTGGTCGAAGCGCCGAAGGAAGGCCCACGACCTCTGCGACCAGTTGCCCCGGTGGTAGATCGCCGAGACGGTGAACAGCAGCAGGGCGGTGAAGGCGAAGATCGCCGAGCCGATGCGGGTCGTCAGGGTCGGCGACAGCGCGGTCAGCACGATTCCGGCGGCCAGGGCCAGCGGGGCGGTGCTCGCGTGCAGCCAGCCACGCAGCTTGGGCTTGACCTCGTCCTTGACGTATCGAACCTTGTCCCGGACATGGTCGGCCGCCTCGTGAGCGTTCTCGACCATGCGCTCGGGGAGGGGGTGCTCGGGGTTCACGAGCCCAAACTACCGGCGACTCCCCGCGGGCACCCGCACGCGCTCGGTCACGGAGAGTGCGGGATCACAGCCCCGGCCGCGAGTACAGTGACGCGAGTGGCGGATTGGAAACGAGGACTGCGCCGGGTGCTCTATCCCGCATACGAGGCGAGGGTCGTCCGCCGCCTCCCGCCGGAGCGCATCCCCAAGCACGTCGGTGTCATGCTCGACGGCAACCGGCGGTGGGCCAAGGCCGTGGGCACCGACACCGCGCACGGCCACCGCGCCGGCGCCGCCAACATCGAGCCGTTGCTCGGCTGGTGCGAGGACATCGGGGTCGAGGTGGTCACCCTGTGGCTCCTCTCCACCGACAACCTGAACCGTCCTCCCGCCGAGCTCGAGCCGTTGCTCGGCATCATCGGGGACGCGGTGGAGACACTCGCCGAGCAGCGCCGCTGGCGGCTGCACCCGGTGGGCTCGCTCGACCTGCTGCCCGCCCCCGTGGCGGAGCGGCTGAAGGAGGCCGCGGAGTCGACTCGTGACGTGAAGGGCCTGCTGGTCAACATCGCGGTCGGGTACGGCGGGCGCCGCGAGATCGCGGACGCCGTGCGCTCCCTGCTCACCGAGCACGCCGGAAAGGGCACCACGCTGGAGGAGCTCGCCGAGTTCATCGACGTCGAGCACATCGCCCAGCACCTCTACACCAGGGGCCAGCCCGACCCCGACCTCGTGATCCGCACCAGCGGCGAGCAGCGGCTCGGCGGCTTCCTGCTGTGGCAGAGCGCGCAGAGCGAGTTCTACTTCTGTGAGGCCTACTGGCCCGACTTCCGGCGCGTGGACTTCCTCCGGGCCGTCCGGGCGTACGCCGAGCGCGAGCGCCGGTACGGCTCCTGAGGAGGGAACACCCCCTCGCTGACGTGCGTGTGCCGTTCACCTCGCCTTCGGGCGTGTCGGCCCCCCAGGCTTGATCGGCGGACGTATTTTTTCTTGCATCGGCCCGCGGGGAAGCGGGCCGTACCAGGAGGGCGAAGTTCGTGAGAGATCACGGCCACAGCACCACCGGAGGTCACCACTCAGACCCCCGGCGCCCGTCCCGGTCCGTGCACACCTGTTAACGGACCGGGCGCGGGAGTGAGCGCGCGGTCACAAGGGGATCCAGTGGCTACAGCGAAGCGCCCGCCCGCCCAGACGTCGGCCCAGAGGGCCGGACGTCGCACCTACGTCGTCGACACCTCGGTGCTGCTCGCCGACCCGGGCGCGTTGAAGAGGTTCGAGGAGCACGAGGTCGTCCTCCCCGTCGTGGTGATCACAGAGCTGGAGGGCAAGCGCCACCACCCCGAGCTCGGCTACTTCGCCCGCTCCGCCCTGCGCATGCTCGACGAGCTGCGGGTGGACAACGGGCGTCTCGACGAGCCCGTCCCCGTGGGCGACCTCGGCGGAACCATCCGGGTCGAGCTGAACCACACCGACCCGGCGTCGCTTCCCTCCGGCTTCCGTCTGGGGGACAACGACTCCCGCATCTTGGCCGTGGCCTGCAACCTGGCCAACGAGGGCAACGACGTCACGCTGATCTCCAAGGACCTGCCGTTGCGCATCAAGGCCTCGGCCGTCGGCCTCGACGCCGCGGAGTACCGCGGGGAGCAGGTCCACGAGTCCGACGCCGGCTGGACCGGCATGGCGGAGGTGGACGTCGCGGGGGCCGACCTCGACCAGCTGTACGACGACCAGGTGGTCGACCTCGACGACGCGCGCGACCTGCCCTGCCACACCGGCCTGGTGCTGATCTCGGACCGGGGGAGCGCACTCGGCCGCGTCAAGGCCGACAAGCGGGTCCACCTGGTGCGCGGCGACCGCGAGGCTTTCGGCATCCACGGCCGGTCGGCCGAGCAGCGGATCGCCCTCGACCTGCTCCTGGACCCCGAGATCGGCATCGTCTCGCTGGGCGGCCGAGCCGGGACCGGCAAGTCGGCTCTCGCCCTGTGCGCCGGTCTGGAGACGGTGCTGGAGCGTCGTACGCACAAGAAGGTGGTGGTGTTCCGGCCGTTGTTCGCCGTCGGTGGCCAGGAGCTCGGCTACCTGCCCGGCAACGAGTCGGAGAAGATGTCGCCCTGGGGCCAGGCGGTCTTCGACACCCTGGGGGCGATCACGACGTCCGACGTGGTCGACGAGGTGCTGGACCGCGGCATGCTGGAGGTCCTCCCGCTGACCCACATCCGGGGACGCTCCCTGCACGACGCCTTCGTGATCGTCGATGAGGCGCAGTCGCTCGAGCGCAACGTGCTGCTGACCGTGCTCTCGCGCATCGGCGCCAACTCCAAGGTGGTGCTGACCCACGACGTGGCCCAGCGCGACAACCTGCGCGTCGGCCGGCACGACGGCGTGGTCGCGGTGGTCGACCGGCTCAAGGGACACCCGCTGTTCGCACACGTGACCCTGACGCGGTCCGAGCGGTCGCCGATCGCGGCGCTCGTCACGGAGATGCTGGAGACGGTCGTGATGTAGGCGTTCGGGCCCCGCTCTGCTCCGTCGTACGACGTCAACCTGGGGCCGATGTGACCAGTGTGATCCGTGAGGCACCTCCCGGAGATTTG
>NZ_JAOPXP010000009.1 GCF_025965085.1 Marmoricola sp. | reverse complement strand
CACAGCGACGCCGTCAGCGCCTGCGTCCGCACGGCCGGGTCGGCGATCTCCTTGCGCGAGAGCACGGGAACGACTTCGGTTCCTAGCCGGCGTCCCAACTGCAGGCTGGCGAACCGCAAAAGGGCGTCAAAGCGGGCGACGACCTCTGCGACGCCCTTGTCGGTGGCTCGCAGGGTGCCCGCAGCGACCTGGTCGCGGACCCCGACCCAGGCCTCGCCCATGTCGTCGAACTCCAGCGCACCGGACTTGCGATGTTCGGGGTAGCGGATGAGCTCCCCCAGGATCCAGGCCTGGTCTGGATCCGCGACGCCGCGGAACTCCTTCTGCATGACCGCATCGGCCAGGACCTGAGACCAGGAGACATGGTGCAGGGCGACCTTGCGCAGCTTGCGCTTGTCGACCTTGGTCGGGTGGGTTCCGGCGATAGCCGGGATCTCGTTGGAGATGGTGATGACCGCGTCGAAGCCCTGCTCGCGGGCGATGTCGAGGTAGTTCTCGAGCTGCTCGGTAGCGAGCTGGTTGGCACCGGTCTTGACCTCGACCAGGGCAGTCCAGGACTTGGAGCCACGGGTGACCCTGATGAGCCCGTCGGGGTAGAGCCGCTTCTCACCCAGGATGAACGGCACCTCGATGTAGGTCTCACAGGCTCCGGCGGGGCCGTCGAATTGCTTGACGAAGCCTCGGCCGAACTCCTTGACCGCGACCAGCACTGCGAGCAGCGCGGAGGTTGCGCGGCGTTCCTGCTCTTCGGCGCCGTTGATGCCCGAGGTCGGGATGAGGCGCGCCTCGTGCCAGGTCTCCTCAGTCATGCCAGCCTCCCGGATGCCGATCACGTACGCCCGGGTCACCACCGCGGTACCCGCTCGGCTGACCGTACCGACGAGAACCGAGGCGTGCGGGACATTGCCCGAATCGGCGAGCCATGAAGCGGCGTCGGCTGCAGATCATGGTCATGCCACGCGCGAGTCAATGCTGGAAGCCTGGGACCGAACCGCCGTCCGCCTCTCGGCGCGTGGCCGCTCGTAGCGGCTGAGGGTGGAGCCCGGGGGTACGGGCGTCCGATCAATGGTTGCAACTAGTCCTCGCCAAGGCGTATTCCTGCGGTCAAGCACTGGCAATCCACGGGCAGATAGAGGCGCACACGGCCACGGCGCAGGCGGGTACCTCGCAGCTTGATTGCCAAACCGTTTATTGGGACTTTGTTGGGACCCAGCCCGTGTTGGACCCCAGTAGAACGCTAGCGGCCAACGTTCCCGCAGGTCAGAGACCTGCTCGGAGCCGCCTGTCGGAATCGAACCGACGACCTTCTCATTACGAGTGAGACGCTCTACCGACTGAGCTAAGGCGGCGCAGTGCCCGGCGGGTCGGCCGGGCACGCCGCACGAGTATAGAGCCGGAGGCATGACGGTTTCCAAACCGGCTGCGGTGATGCTCTGCGTCAGCATCTGCCGGATCAGCAGGACAGTCCGTCCTTCGGCACCTTGCCGCCCACCAGGTAGGACTCGATGGCACCGTCGACGCAGCGGTTGCCCTGCATGAAGCCGGTGTGCCCGTCCCCGTCGCGGCTGACGAGCACGCCCGACTGGAGCTCCCGGGCCAGGGACACCGACTGCTGGTAGGGCGTGGCCGGGTCACGCGTCGTACCGACGACCACGATCGGCGGAGCGCCCCTGGCCGCAAGAGCCGTCGTGCGGTGCCCGCTCCTCACCGGCCACGACGCGCACGTCGAGAGCCCGTAGGCAAAGATTCGCCCGAACGTGGGCGAGGCCTTGTCGAACTCGGCGAAGCGACTGGGGACCTGGCTGATCGGGACGTAGTCGTCGTGGTCCAGGCAGTTCACGGCGTACAGGATCTCGGTCGAGTTGCTCGTGTAGCGGTCGAAGCCGCGCATGGTGTAGCTGTCCGACAGCATCAGCAGCTGGTCGCCGTTGCCGCGGAGGGCCCGCTCGAGCGCCGACGTCAGAAGCGGCCAGTACGACTTGACGTAGAGGGGCGCGATGATGCCGTACTGGGCCAGCCCCTCGGTCAGCTTGCGACCGCTGGACGTCGGCAGCGGCTGGGCGTCGACCTGGTCGAGAAACTGGCTGATCCGCCTCGCTCCGGCGTCGACGCTGTCCCCGAGGACGCAGGCGCCCTTGTCGACGCAGTCCTGGAGGTAGGCACGAAGGGCGGTCTCGAAGCCGCGCGCCTGGCCGAGGGACAGCTGCTCGCTCGACAGTGCCGGGTCGACGGCACCGTCGAGCACCATGCGGCGTACGTGCGTGGGGAACAGGTCGGCGTACGTCGTACCGAGGAAGGTGCCGTAGGACGCACCGAGGTAGTCGAGCCTTGGCTCCCCGAGGGCCGCGCGCAGGATGTCCATGTCCTTGGCAGCCTCCACGGTGGAGACGTGGCGGGTCAGGTCGCCGGACCTCCTGAGGCACCCTTGGCCGAACTGACGCGTGAGCCGGTCGAGCCGGCTGGTCTCGGCAGCGTTGTCGGGGTCCGGGTCGGCGCTGAGGAACTGGTCGAGCTGCGCGGTGTCCGCACACTTCAGCGAGGTGCTCTTGCCCACGCCCCGCGGGTCGAAGCCGACGATGTCGAAGTAGCGGGTCAGCACCTCACCGAAGGCGGAGGAGCCGGACGAGGCGTAGTCGACGCCCGATCCGCCGGGGCCGCCCGGGTTCACCACCAGCTGTCCGACGCGTTGGGTGCGTCGCGTCGCAGGCGCGCGAAGCACCGCCAGCTCGATGGTCGCGCCGTCGGGCTTGGCGTAGTCGAGCGGCACCTTCAGCCGGGAGCACTGGTTGGCTCCGCAGGAGTTCCAGTCGAGGTGCTGCCCGTAGTAGCGGGCCAGCTGCGGAGGGTATGAGGGTGCCTGCGCGGTGGTGCTGGGCGGTGGCGGGTCGGCGAGCCGAACACTGCCGCCGTTGTCGTTCCTGAAGTGAGACCAGGTCGCCCAGCCGATCAACCCGGCTCCCGTGAGGCCGAGGACCAGGACCAGGCCCACCGCGACGACGATCGTGAGGGTGCTCGCGCCACGCCTCGGCTGCTGCTGAGGAAGTGGCGCCGACATGCGTCAACACTAGGGCGCGCCCACACACCCGCAGGTGCGGAGGTCCTGAGCGCCCGCGCGGTCCGGTTCAGACGCGGTGGATGCGCAGCGCGACCATCATCGACTCGAGGGCCAGCAGCGGGGGCACGTTGAACTCCAGCATCTGCTCGCGGGCCTCGAAGATCGCCTCGATCCGCCCGAGGCTCCACTCGGGTGACGAGGCGTTGGCCAGGGCGACGACCTCACCGCGCAGCTCCGCGTTGACCAGCTCGGACCCGGCGCCCAGCTGGACGGTCAGCACGTCACGGTAGACCGAGATCAGGTCCATCAGGCCGCGGTCGACCACGTCGAGGACGCGACGCTTGCCCCGGGTCTTCTGCGACTTCTCCAGGTCACGCAGGGCGGGGGCGTACTCCCGGGGGCGCCGTCCCCGCTCGACCACGCCGTACATCCGGTCCAGGTCGCTCTTCTCGCGCTGGTCGTGCTCGCTGGTGAGAGCCTCGGCCTCCTCCTTGGCGAGGTCGTGCAGGTCCGCGGCGGCGGCCATGCAGGCACCGAGCGAGGAGAGCCGGGTCGGGATCGTGACGACCTCGCGCCTGCGGCGACGGGTGTCCTCGTCGCGCGCGAGCGCCCGGGCCCGGCCGATGTGACCTTGGCTGGCGCGGGCGGCGTACGACGCGGTCTCGACGCCGAGCCCCTCGGTGCGCACCAGGAAGTCGGTGACGTCGTCGACCGAGGGCGTGGCCAGCACGACCAGGCGCGTGCGCGAGCGGATCGTCGGCAGGACGTCCTCGACGGTGGGGGCACAGAGCAGCCACACGGTGCGCTCCGTGGGCTCCTCGATGGCCTTGAGCAGCGCGTTGGCCGCCTGGTCGGTGAGTCGGTCGGCGTCCTCGACGACCATCACCTGCCAGCGGTTGCCCACCGGCGCCAGAGCCGAGCTGCGGACCAGGTCGCGCACCTCCTCGACTCCGATGGAGAGCTTCTCGGTGCGAGTGACGCGGACGTCTGGGTGCGAGCCGACCTCGACCTCGTGGCAGGAGTGGCACTGGCCGCAGCCCCCGCGCCCGCACTGGAGGGCCGCCGCGAAGGCAATGGCGGCGTTGGACCGGCCCGAACCGGGCGGGCCGGTGAACAGCCAGGCGTGCGACATGTCGCCGGCAACCGCGCGCTGGAGGCGTCCGACGACGGCGCCCTGGCCGACGAGGCCGTCCCAGACCGTCCCCGGGGAGCGACCGTCTCCCGGCGTCGTCATGCCTGCGCCATCATCGGAGCGAGGCGTTCGTGCACCGCGTCGGCGATCTCGGCGACCGGGGCGCGGGCGTCCAGCACGAGGTAGTGGTCGGGGTCGGCTGCCGCCAGACGGAGGAACTCGGCCCGCACCCGCTGGTGGAACTCGATCGACTCGCCCTCGATGCGGTCGCGCTCGGCGAAACGGGTGAGGCCCTGGGACGGATCCAGGTCGAGCAGGATCGTCAGATGGGGACGCAGGTCCCCGGTCGCCCAGCGGGCGACCCACTCCAGCTCGGAGCCGTCGAGCGAGCGGCCGGCGCCCTGGTAGGCGAGGGTCGAGTCGACGTAGCGGTCGGTGACGACGACCTCGCCCCGGTCCAGCGCGGGTCCGACCACGGCGTGGATGTGCTCGGCCTTGTCGGCGGCGTACAGCAGGGCCTCGGTGCGGTCGGCGAGCTCGCCGGTCGCCGGGTCGAGCACGATCCGGCGGACCTCCGCGCCGACGGGGGTGTCACCCGGCTCGCGGGTCAGGAGTACGACGTGGCCCGTGGACTCGAGCCGTTGTCGCAGCAGCCGGGACTGCGTCGACTTCCCGGCCCCCTCACCGCCCTCGAAGCAGACGAAGACGCCACTCGAGGCGTAGACGCCGGGGAACCGCTCGGACACGGGGTCAGCCTAGGGGGCGGGGGTGACGGTGGTGGCGAGCGGCCGGCGGCGCAGCGACCGGGCGCCTCAGGACTTCTTGGCCGCAGTCTTCTTGGTCGCCTTCTTGGTGGTCTTCTTGACCGCCGACTTCTTGGCGGGCGTCTTCTTCGCCCCGCGCTTGGCCGCCTTCTTGGCCGGCCCCTTGGCGCGGCGCTCGGCGAGGAGCTCGGCGGCGCGGGCGATCGTGATCGACTCGACGGAGTCCTCCTTGCGGAGCGTTGCGTTGTACTCCCCGTCGGTGACGTACTCGCCGAAGCGGCCCGCCTTGACCACGACCGGCGCACCGGAGACGGGGTCGTTGCCGAGCTCCTTGAGCGGGGCGGTGGCGGCGGCACGGCCACGCTGCTTGGGCTGGGCGTAGATCGCCAGCGCCTGGTCGAGGGTGATGTCGAAGAGCTGTTCCTCGGTCTCGAGCGAGCGGCTGTCGGTGCCCTTCTTCAGGTAGGGCCCGTAGCGGCCGTTCTGGGCGGTGATCTCCTCGCCCTCGGCGTCCACACCGACGACGCGCGGCAGCGAGAGGAGCTTGACTGCCTGCGCCAGGTCGATCGTCTCGAGCGACATGTCCTTGAACAGCGAGCTGGTGCGCGGCTTGGCCTTCTTGGGCGCGTCCTCGTGCAGCAGCTCGGTGACGTAGGGGCCGTAGCGACCGTTCTTGGCGACGATCTGGAGCCCGGTCTCGGGGTGAGCGCCCAGGGGCGTCTCCTCGCCGGCCGGCGTGGCGAGCAGCTCCTTGGCCCTCTCGAGCGTGAGCTCGTCGGGCGGTAGGTCGTCGGGCACGTTGGCCTTGGTCGCCGCAGGCGTGCCGTCCTCGCCGGGGCCCTCCAGGTAGGGGCCGTACTTGCCCACACGCAGGGAGACGCCGCTGTCAGGGCCGCCGATCGGGAACGTCGCGAGCTCCTTGGCGTCGATGTCGCCCAGCTCGGACACGAGCTTCTTGAGCCCCTCGATCTCGCCGGAGCCGAAGTAGAACTCGGCCAGCTCGGTGTTCCGGTCGCGGCGGCCGCCGGCGATGTCGTCGAGGACGTCCTCCATGCCGGCAGTGAACTCGTAGGACACCAGCCGCGCGAAGTGCTCCTCGAGGAGGCGGACCACCGAGAACGCCAGCCAGGCGGGGACGAGGGCGGTCCCCTTCTTGTAGACGTAGCCACGGTTGAGGATCGTCCCGATGATCGAGGCGTACGTCGAGGGCCGGCCGATCTCCCGCTCCTCGAGCTCCTTGATCAGTGTGGCCTCGGTGTAGCGCGCCGGCGGCTTGGTGGAGTGCCCCTCGGCGCGGATGTTCGCCGCGCTGACGCCGTCCCCCTCGCTGACGTTGGGCAACCGGGTCTCCTGGTCGTCACGGGCAGCATCGGCGTCGTCGTTGCCTTCCACGTAGGCCTTGAGGAACCCATGGAAGGTGATCACGCGACCACTGGCGGAGAACACGACGTCCTCGCCGGTGCCGGCCGCGCCACCGAGGCGGATCGTCACCGAGTTGCCGACGGCGTCCTTCATCTGCGAGGCGATGGTGCGCATCCAGATCAGCTCGTAGAGCCGGAACTCGTCGCCGGTCAGCCCGGTCTGCGCCGGCGTACGGAAGGAGTCCCCGGCGGGGCGGATCGCCTCGTGCGCCTCCTGGGCGTTCTTGACCTTGGAGGTGTAGGTCCGCGGGGCGTCGGGGAGGTACTCCGCGCCGTAGAGGTCACGGGCCTGCGCCCTGGCTGCGCGGACCGCGGTCTCCGACAACGTCGTGGAGTCGGTACGCATGTAGGTGATGTAGCCGTTCTCGTACAACCGCTGGGCGATCGACATCGTCCGGGACGCGCCGTACCCCATCTTGCGGCTCGCCTCCTGCTGCAGCGTCGTCGTACGGAACGGCGCGTAGGGCTTGCGGGTGTAGGGCCTGGACTCGACCGAGCGCACGGAGAAGTCGGTGTCGTGCAGGGCGTCGGCCAGGGCCTCGGCGCGGGTCTTGGTGAGGTGGACGACCTTGGCGTTGGCCTTGAGCTCGCCGTCCGGGCCGAAGTCGCTGCCGCGGGCGACCCGGTTGTCGTCGATGGAGTGCAGCTTGGCCGGGAACATCCGCTGCTCGTGCTTCTCGCCGGCGTCGAAGGTGCCCTCGAGGTCCCAGTACGACGCGACCCGGAACTTCATCCGCTCCCGCTCGCGGTCGACCACCAGCCGGGTCGCCACGGACTGCACGCGGCCGGCCGAGAGCCCCGACATGACCTTGCGCCACAGCACGGGACTGACCTCGTAGCCGTAGAGGCGGTCCAGGATCCGGCGTGCCTCCTGGGCCTCCACGAGGTCCATGTCGATCTGGCGGGGAGTCTCCACCGCGGCCTGGATCGCCTGGGGGGTGATCTCGTGGAAGACCATCCGGTGCACCGGCACCTTGGGGCTGAGCTCGTCGAGAAGGTGCCAGGCGATGGCCTCCCCCTCGCGGTCCTCGTCGGTGGCCAGGTAGAGCTCGTCGGCGTCCTTGAGCAGGCCCTTGAGCTTGGTCATGTGCGACTTCTTGTCGCGGGAGACCACGTAGACGGGCTCGAAGTCGTGGTCGACGTCGACGCCCAGACGTGCCCACGACTCCCCCTTCAGCTTGGCGGGGATGTCCGCGGCGCTCTGCGGGAGGTCGCGGATGTGTCCGATGGACGACTCCACGACATAACCGCGGCCGAGGTACCCCGCGATGGTGCGGGCCTTGGCCGGTGACTCGACGATGACGAGCTTGTGTGCCACTACTTGGTTACTCATTCTTTGGGGTGCGATGGACGGCTGGGACAGCCGGTGCGGCGGTCTCGGGTCCCGTCAAGGTAGCGCGTCGCCGTGACGGCTCTGCACATCTGTCCAGACGGGATGGCGTTCGGCCCCTTGGGGCCGGCCGGGTGCTGACTGGTCTACCCGACTCCGGAACCCTCGGTGCTTTCCGCTCCAACTGTCCCACAGCAGTGCATAGGAGCCCCCCGCCGCGACGAGCTCGTCGTGGGTTCCGACCTCGGCGATCCGGCCGGCCTCGACCACCGCGACCGGTCAGGCGCCGAGGTCCAGGAAGCCCTCCGTGACGAGGTCCCGCACGACCGGGAGGTAGGTCGACCGCACCTCCTGGACGTCCTGGTCGAGGAGACCGGCCAGGGCGTCGAGGATCTGGAGCACCGTCAGCTCCCCGTCGCAGGCACCCACCAGGGCTGCCTCGACGGTGTCGACCTGCCGGGCGCGGCGTACCCACCTCTGTTGGCGGAGCACGATCTCCTCGGGGTCCTCCGCACCGGGGGCGCCGTACGTCTCCTGGCGGACGTCGGAGCGCGCGACGAGCCTGGAAGCGGCGAGCTCGGGGTCGCTCGTCGTCCTGAGCGCGGCGGTGCGGTTGAAGAAGGCCTGCACCTCAGGCCCGATCGGCTGCTCCACGTCGTAGGGCCAGTCCTCGAGGCGAAGCACGGGCTCCGAGTCGACCTTGCGCAGGTTGATCCAGCCGAACCCGACGGCCTCGGCGCGCTGCTCCTCGAACCAGGACAGCCAGGTGTCGTAGCGCTGGTGGTACTCCGGGGTGCCGTGCAGCCCCGCGTCCTTGAGCCAGAGCTCGACGTAGGTGGGCAGGTCGACGGTCTCGCGCTGGACCACCCAGGCGTCGCAGCCGTCGATCCACGAGGACAGCCGTTCCTCCCACGGCTGGTCACGGACGACCATCCAGTTGGCGAGGACCTGCGCGGTGCCACCGACGCGCAGGTGTCTCGGTACGCCGCGCACGATGTGCTCGACGACGCGGTCGCCGGGCAGCCCGGAGTCGCGGTAGACCAGCCGCTCGCCGGTGGCCGGAGAGATCACGAACGGAGGGTTGGTGGCCACCAGGTCGAACAGCTCGCCGGCGAGGGGTGGTCCCCCGGGAGGCTGCCCAGCAGCCGTCTCGAAGGGCTCGAAGAAGCTGCCCTCCCGGACCTCGATGCGGTCGGCCAGGCCGTTGAGCTCCGCGTTGAACCGCGTCAGCCCGAGCGCGCGCCGGTTCACGTCGGTGGCGACGACCTGCCGGGAGTGGGTGGCCAGGTGCAGCGACTGCACCCCGCAGCCGGTACCGAGGTCGAGGGACCGGTCGACCGGCTCGCGGACGGTCAGCTGGGCCAGCGAGGTGGCCGCCGAGCTGATCCCGAGCACGTGGTCGGGCGCGACCCGGGCCGGACCTCCGTCGAGCCCCGGCGTCAGGTCGCCGGTCACCCAGAGGTCGGCCTCCTCGGTGGCATAGGGGCGTACGTCGACCCGCGCGCGCACCTCGCCCACGGAGCGCTCCAGCAGCCCGGCGTTGCACAGCGGGTCGAGGAGACCCGGCAGGGCGCGCTCGACCTGGCTCGAGGGGACGGGCGCCTGCAACAGCCACAGCCGCGTCAGCGTCTCGACCGGTGTGCCGCCACCGGTGGCCCGCAGGCCGGGGAGCGTCTCGTTGCGTGAGAGCGCCGCGTGCCCCGTCGTACCGAGGACCTCGGCGACCCTGTCGAAGGTGAAGTCGGCCGCCGTCAGCGCCTCGCGCAACCGGGAGGCGAGTCCGTCTCGGGTGGGTTCCGGTGTGCTCACCGGCCGAGGCTAGCCCGCCGCCCGGGGAGCACAGCGGCCGGGCAGTCCACCACAGGACTGCCCGGCCGACTGAGGGTGTTGCTAGACGGTGACCTGCGTGGTGGCGGGTGCGTCGTCGGTCATCACGTTGCCGCGGCGCTTCGAGACCACGACCGCCCCGACGATGATGGCCGCGGCGACCACTGCGATCAGGATGCGCGCCACGTCGTTCTGGTCCTTGCCGACGCTCAGCGACACCACGGCACTCGCGATCAGCAGCGAGACCAGGTTCATCACCTTGATCAGCGGGTTGATCGCCGGGCCGGCGGTGTCCTTGAACGGGTCACCGACGGTGTCACCGATGACCGTCGCCTCGTGGGCGGGCGAACCCTTCCCCCCGTGGTGACCGTCCTCGACGAGCTTCTTGGCGTTGTCCCAGGCACCACCGGCGTTGGCCAGGAAGACGGCCATCAGGGTGCCGGTGCCGATCGCGCCGGCCAGGAACCCGGCCAAGGCCGTGACGCCGAGGCCGAAGCCCACTGCGATCGGTGCCAGCACGGCCAGCAGCCCGGGCGTGATCAGCTCGCGCAGCGAGTCCTTGGTGACGATGTCGACCACCTTGCCGTACTCGGGACGACCCGTGCCCTCCATGATCCCGGGGATGTCGCGGAACTGGCGACGGACCTCGTAGACCACCGCGCCAGCCGCACGGGCGACCGCGTTGATGGCCAGACCGGAGAACATGAAGACGACCGCCGCACCCAGGAGCACGCCCACGAGAACGCCCGGGTTGAAGACGAAGAAGTCACCCAGGTTGAACTCGTTGGCGCCGGGGTTGGCCTTGTTGAGCGCCTCGAAGACGGACGTCGAGTAGGACCCGAACAGCGCCGTGGCCGCGAGGACCGCCGTCGCGATCGCGATCCCCTTGGTGATGGCCTTGGTGGTGTTGCCCACCGCGTCCAGCTCGGTGAGGATCTGCGCACCCGCCGGGCTCACGTCGCCCGACATCTCGGCGATGCCCTGGGCGTTGTCGGAGACCGGACCGAAGGTGTCCATGGCCACGATCACGCCGACCGTGGTGAGCAGGCCGCAACCGGCCAGCGCCACGGCGAACAGCGAGACCGTCAGCGTGGCGCCACCGAGCAGGAAGGCGCCGAACACGGCAGCACCGATCACCAGCGTCGTGTAGACCGCGGACTCGAAGCCCACGGAGAGACCACTGAGGATCACCGTGGCGGCACCGGTCAGGGAGCTCTCGGCGACGCCCTTGACCGGCTTGTGCTCGGTGCCGGTGAAGTAGCCGGTCAGCGCGAGGATGCCCGCCGCCATGACGATGCCGATGACGACTGCGGCCGAGGCGATCAGCCGCGGGTCGCCGTCAGCGCCGGACATGTCGGCGCCCATGACGTTCTCGAACCCGGCGAAGCTGCCTGGCAGGTAGATGTAGGAGGCGATGACCGAGGCCACGGCGCCCACAGCGGCGGAGATGTAGAAGGCCCGGTTGATCGTCGTCAGGCCGTTCTCACCCACGCGCGGGGTGGTGATGTAGACACCGAGGACCGCGGTCAGCGCACCGATCGCGGGGATCATCAGCGGGTAGACCAGACCGGCGTCACCGAAGGCCTGCGAGCCTAGGATCAGCGCTGCGACCAGCGTCACGGCGTACGACTCGAAGAGGTCCGCCGCCATGCCCGCACAGTCACCGACGTTGTCGCCCACGTTGTCGGCGATGGTCGCCGCGTTGCGGGGGTCGTCCTCGGGGATGTTCTGCTCCACCTTGCCGACCAGGTCGGCACCGACGTCAGCGGCCTTGGTGAAGATGCCGCCGCCGACGCGCATGAACATCGCGAGGAGCGCGGCACCGAAGCCGAAGCCCTCGAGCACGTGGGGCGCCTCGTCCTTGAACAGGAGCACGACCACGCTGGCGCCGAGCAGGCCCAGTCCCACGGTCAGCATGCCGACCATGGCACCGGTGCGGAACCCGATCTTCATGGCCGGGTCCCGGCCCACGTTGTTTGCTGCGGCGGCCACCCGGAGGTTGGCCTTCACCGCGAGCGACATGCCCAGGTAACCGACAGCCGCGGAGAAGCCGGCGCCTACCAGGAAGAAGATCGAGCGGCCGATTCGGACCACCATGTCGTCGGCAGGGAGCGCGAGCAGTGCCACGAACGCGACGGCGGCGAAGATGCCGAGCGTCCTGAACTGGCGTGTGAGGTAGGCGTTGGCGCCCTCCTGCACGGCGTGCGCGATGTTCTTCATGTTGTCGGTGCCTTCGTCGGCAGCCAGGACCTCGTTGCGGAACATCGCCGCCAGCGCGAGCGCGACGAGCGCGATCACGGCGACGATGACGACCAGAACGAAGTTGGAGCCGTCGAGGGCCACGACGGCGGGGATCAGCCCGGTCATGTCTCTCCTCGGGGTTTGTCAATGGACCGCCGCGGAGTCTACGTGTCGAAGGCCACACCGCAGTGACCGGGTTCACACGGACTCAGGTGCGCGCCACCACAGCGCCCCGAGGGGTGCGTGAGGAAAGTAGTGCTTCGTGGACGGATCGGGTCAGGCGCCGAGCGCTGCCGACTCCGACTCGTGGATCGTGAAGACCTTTGCCAGCCCGGTGATCCGGAAGATCTTGAGGAGGCGGTCCTGGGAGCAGATCAGCTCCATCGTCCCGTCGTGGGCGCGGACCTTCTTCAAGCCGCCCACGAGGACCCCGAGGCCGGTCGAGTCGAGGAAGTCGACGTTCTCCATGTCGATGACGAGGTTGTGGCGACCCTCACCGACCAGCTCGGTGATCTTGTCGCGCAGCTTGGGAGCCGTGTAGACGTCGATCTCGCCCCCGACAGCGACAATCGTGCGGCTGTCGACCTCACGGGTCTGCAGCGAAAGGTCCACGGTCTCTCCTCCGAGCCAGGGGATCTGCAAGGGTCCCCCGCTCAACGCTGGCACATCAACGAGGTGTATTGAACCATGTTCGCGGGGCCGCCGTGGGCAGACCGTCGGACGTCGCTGGAAGACTGACGGAGTGCAGGTGATGGATCTCGAAACCCTGATGGGTCGGCTCGCCGGTGCACCCGGCCGGGACGACAGCCTGCTGCACCTCGAGGTCATGCCATCGCGCCCGGCCCGGGAGACGAGCTGGCCGGAGTGGCTCGGGGATCCCGTGCGGGAGGCGTTCGAGGAGGTCGGCGTACCGGCACCGTGGACGCACCAGCGCGCCGCCGCGGATCTCGCCCACGCCGGGCGGCACACCGTCGTCTCCACCGGCACGTCCTCGGGAAAGTCTCTCTGCTACCTGCTTCCCGGCCTCGAGGCGATCGAGTCCAGCCGTGGCCCCAAGCGGCAGCGGGGCGCGAGTGTTCTCTACCTGGCTCCGACCAAGGCGCTGGCCCAGGACCAGCTCGCCAACCTGAAACGGCTGGGGCTCCCCGACCTGCGGTGCGGGACCCACGACGGGGACTCCACCCCGGAGATGAGGGAGTGGACACGCGACCACGGTGAGTACGTCCTCACCAACCCCGACATGCTCCATCGCTCCCTCCTGCCGGGTCATTCCCGCTGGTCGCGCTTCTTCGGCGCACTGCGCTACGTCGTGGTCGACGAGTGCCACCACTACCGCGGCGTCTTCGGCGCCCACGTCGCCCAGATCATCCGCAGGCTTCGCCGGGTGGCAGCGCTGTACGGCGCCCACCCCACCTTCGTGCTGGCCTCCGCGACCGTCGCGGAGCCGGAGGTCTCCGCCGCACGCCTGACGGGCCACGACGTGGTGGCGGTCACCGACGACGGATCACCCCGCGGCCGCACGGCCCTGGCGCTGTGGGAACCGCCGTTCGTTCCCGGGCGTGGCGAGAACGGCGCCCCCGTGCGCCGCTCCGCCACCAGCGAGGTCGCGGACCTCCTGACCGACCTGGTCGTGGAGCGGGTGCGGACCCTGGCCTTCGTGCGCTCGCGCCGCGGCGTGGAGACCGTCGCCCTGACGGCCCGGCGGCTGCTGGCCGAGGTCGATGCCAGTCTGGTCGACCAGGTGGCGGCCTACCGCGGCGGCTACCTGCCGGAGGAGCGCCGCGAGCTCGAGGAGGCGCTGCGGTCCGGGCGGCTCCTCGGTCTGGCCGCGACAAACGCGCTGGAGCTCGGGATCGACATCAGCGGGCTCGATGCCGTCCTCCTGGCCGGCTTCCCCGGCACACGAGCCGCGCTGTGGCAGCAGGTCGGACGTGCCGGGCGCGGCGCCCGCGACGCCCTCGGCGTGCTGGTCGCGCGGGACGACCCGCTGGACACCTACCTCGTCAACCATCCCGAGGCGCTGCTCGGCCAGCCGGTCGAGGCCAACGTCTTCGACCCCGACAATCCCTACGTGCTGGGGCCACACCTGTGCGCGGCGGCGGCGGAGTCACCGCTCACGATCGCGGACCTGCCGTTGTTCGGCGCCGGGGCCCGCACCGCCGTCGACGCGCTGACCGAGGGTGGCCTGCTCAGGCGTCGGCCCCACGGGTGGTTCTGGACCGACCGCCGCCGGGCAAGCGACCTGGCCGACATCCGTTCCTCGGGGGGCACTCCGGTGCGCCTCGTCGAGTCCGACACCGGCCGAGTCCTCGGCACCGTCGACCACTCGTCCTCGCACGCCACCGCCCACGCGGGCGCGGTCTACCTCCACCAGGGCGAGACCTGGCTGGTCACCGAGCTCGACCTCGAGGACTCGGTCGCCGTCGTGGTGCCGGCCGACCCGGACTACTCGACCTCGGCGCGCGAGGTCACCGACATCGAGATCCTCGACGAGCGCGCGGCCACCTCCTGGGGCGAGGCGCGGCTCAGCCTGGGCAGCGTGCGCGTGACCCACCAGGTGGTCTCGTTCCTCAAGCGGGCGGTCCCGAGTGGTGAGGTCATCGGCGAGGAACCCCTTGACCTGCCCGAGCGGCTCCTCCAGACGACGGCCGTGTGGTGGACGCTCCCCCAGCACGTCCTGGCCGAGTCCGGTCTCTCGGAGGCCGACCTCCCCGGCGCCGCCCACGCGGCGGAGCACGCGTCCATCGGGCTCCTCCCGCTGTTCGCCACCTGCGACCGCTGGGACATCGGCGGCGTCTCGACGGCCCTGCACGAGGACACCGGCCAGGCCACGGTCTTCGTCTACGACGGCCACCCCGGCGGGGCGGGCTTCGCGGAGCGGGGCTACGAGCGCGGGGCGGCCTGGCTGCGCGCGACCCGCGACGCGATCGCCTCCCGGGTCGCCCGCACCCACGCGGCGGCGCGGGCGTACCCGCGCTCGGCGAAGCCCGCCCCGCCCGGGTGGCCGTCGTAGACGAAGACGGTGGCCTCGCCGGTGTCCTCGTGCAGGGCGGTAGAGACGCCGCCGATGTCCCACCGGTCGCACGTCGCGAACAGCGGCAGCAGCCCGATCGCCGCGTGCTCGGCGGCGTGCGCGGCCCCCGGGATGTCGGCCCACGCGAGGGACGCCTGCTCGAGCAGG
>NZ_JAOPXP010000162.1 GCF_025965085.1 Marmoricola sp. | reverse complement strand
AGCTCACCGGCGCCCCGATCAGCGCCACCGCCGGCCACCTCGTCGTGATCTCCGGCTTCACCTCCACCGGCGACGTCGTGGTCAACGACCCCGCGGCACCCACCAACTCCTCGGTCCGGCGTACCTACGACCGCGGGCAGTTCGAGCGTGCCTGGCTCCGCAAGTCGAGCGGCACCGTGTACGTCGTCCGCGACGCCGCCCACGAGCTGCCCGCCCGGGCGCCCGGCACCTACAACTGGTGAGCGGCGCAGTTTCCCCCGTTCACGGGTGAAACGCGCACTTCCCCCGCGTTGCAACGGGGGGTAAGTGACAGTTTCACCAGTGAACGGGTGAAACTGCCACGCCCTCAGGCCCCGTAGCCCCCGTCGACATCCACCTTCTGGCCACTGATGAATCCGGCCCGGTAGGACGCAAGGAAGCAGACCGCCTCCGCGATGTCGTGGGCGATGCCGAACCGGCGCAGCGGGATGTGCGCCCGCGCCACCTCGAGGGCCTGGTCGTCGAGCTCGCCGCTCGCGACCAGCCGCTGGGCCATGCCGTCGGTGAGCATGCCGGGACCGACCGAGTTGGCGCGGACGCCGTACCTGCCCTCCTCGACGGCGAGAGCACGCACCAGGGCCTCGACCGCGGCCTTGGGCGCCGACGACAGCCCGTCGCGGGCCGGGAACCGCGACGTGGCCGCCGTGGTGACCGCGACGATGCTGCCCCCGGCCCGGCGCAGGGCGGGAAGCGCGGGCCCTACGACGTTGAAGAACGCCCCGACGTCCACGGCGAGTTGCTCGTTCATGAGCGCCGGATCGACGTTGCTCAGGTGTGTCATCGGCGCGTGCGGGCCAGCGGCGGTGACGAGCGTGTGCAGCGCCCCGTACCGGTCGAGAACGGACTCGACCACGCGCGCACAGGACGGAGCGTCCGTCGCGTCGAGCTGGTGCGCGCCGACCCGGACGCCGTAGCCCCCGACCTCGTCGGCCAGCCGCCTGGCCGTCGCCTCGTCCGTGTGCCAGGTGAAGGCGACGTTGCTCCCTCGCTCCGCCAGCAGGCGTACGACGGCCCGCCCGATCCCGCCGCTCCCTCCGACGACCAGTGCCGCACCCGCCACGTCGGAGAAGTCGTCCATGAGGACAGGTTAGGCGCTGTTACTCCGCGTCGAAGGGGACCGAGTCCCAGCCCGTCGCCCCGTCGGGGACCACATCGGTCCGCACCGAGGTCTGGGTGTAGCCGCTCCGGTCGGTCGCCCGCACCACGATTCGGTGCTGGCCGGGCGCCACGTCGACGCTTCCTGACCACTGCACCCACGTGTCCGCACTGGGCACCCGCCCCAGGTCGGCCTCCTGCCAGGCGGCCCCGTCGAGCTGGAACTCCACCTTCTCGATCCCGGTGTGCTGGGCCCAGGCGGTCCCACCGATGCGGACCGAGCCCGCCTTCACGGTGTCGCCGTTGCCCGGCACGTCGATGCGTGACTGCGTCTTCACCGGACCCTTCTCCGACCAGCCGCGGTCGGTCCAGAACGCCGAGAAGGAGTCGAACGTCGTCACCTCGAGGTCGACCAGCCACTTCGTCGCGGAGACGTAGCCGTAGAGCCCCGGCACCACCATCCGCACCGGGAAGCCGTGCTGCACGGGCAGCGGTTGGCCGTTCATCGCGACCGCCAGCATCGCGTTGCGCCCGTCGGTCAGCGCGGGCAGCGGCGTACCGCAGGTCCACCCGTCCTGCGAGGTCTGCTTGACCGCGTCCGCGCCGGGATGCACCCCCGCCTCGGCCAGCAGCTCCCGCACGAGTACGCCGGACCACCAGGCGTTGCCCACCAGGTCGCCACCGACCTCGTTCGACACGCAGCACAGGGTGATCCAGGCCTCGGTCATCTGCCGGTCGATCAGGTCCTGGTAGGTGAGCGTCAGCTCCCGGTCGACCATCCCGTGGATGCGCAGCTTCCAGTCCGGCGGCGAGATCGCGGGCGGCGCCAAGGTCGTGTGGATGATGTAGAAGTCCTTGTTGGGTGTGCGCCAGGGGCCGACTCCGGGCGTACCGACCGCAGCCCCCACGGGCACGACACCGTGCCGGACGGGGAGCCGGAGGAGCCGGCGAGCCTGTTCCACGTGGCGGCGACCGCTCCCGGCAAACCGGCCCGCGAGGGTGAGCACCGCGACGCCGCCGACCGTCCAGAGGGTGCGTTTGAGGAAGTTCCGTCGCCGCAGGTCTGTGGCGTCCTCGCCGGGCACCTCGCCGAGGAGCGGCGCGGTGAGCAGGCGAAGCGTGACGATCCAGGTGATGAACCCGACCATCAGGGCGAGGGAGGATCCGATGTCGGGGTTCGGCTGTCGCAGCACCGCCACCAGGCCGACCGCTGCGAGGGCGAAGAACACCAGGTCGGGGGCGAGCGGGAAGCGGTGCATCCAGGAGGCGGCGTACGCGCAGACGCCAAGGACCACCACGGCGGTGCCGCCCAGCAGCAACGGCTTGTCGGCCGACCCGACCAGGTGGATCAGGAAGAGGGCCACCGGCCCGGGCGTCAGGTCGCGGACGACCGAGGCCACCGCCTGCACCGGGCTGATCTCGGAACGCAGTGCGCTCGCCGCCGCCTGGCTCAGGCCGACACCGGCAGCCCCGGCGATCGCGCCGGCGACGGCCAGCCACCGACGGGACACGCTCTCGACGCGTTCCCTGCTGCCCAGGGCCGGGCTCATCTGGGAACTCACCTCTCCATCGTCGCGCATCCGGGCCGTTCGAGGGGCCGTGCCTCCAGGATCCGAGGCATGATCATGCCCGTGAACCAGCGCATCGGCATCGGCACCGACGTCCACCGCCTCGCACCCGGTCATTCGTTGCGGGTGGCCGGACTGGATTGGCCCGAGGAGGAGCTCGGTCTTGTCGGTCACTCCGACGGCGACGTCGTGCTGCACGCGATCTGCGACGCACTGCTCTCCGCCTCCGGCCTCGGGGACCTCGGCAGCAACTTCGGTACGGCGGAGCCCGAGTGGGCCGGTTCTCCCAGCGACGACCTGCTCGCCGAGACGTTGCGGCGGGTGCGGGCCGCGGGCTGGGAGGTCGGCAACGTCGCCTGCCAGCTCATCGGCAACCGCCCTCGCTTCTCCAGCCGCCGAGAGGAGGCCCAGCGCGGCCTCGAGGACCGGCACGGCATCAGCGTCTCGATCAGCGCCACCACGACCGACGGCCTCGGGCTCACCGGGCGCGGCGAGGGCCTGGCCGCCATCGCGACGGCGCTCCTGCACAGCACGGGACCGACCTGAGCCATCACATCTGCGCACGTGGGTGCCACGATGTGGTCATGCAGCCGATCGCCGGTTCCCTGCTGATCGCCTCCGCCACCCTGGCGGATCCCAACTTCGCGCGCTGCGTCATCCTCGTGGTCGACTCCGACGCCAACGGCAGCCTGGGACTGGTCCTCAACCGCCCGACCGACACCCCGGTCGGCGAGGTGCTGGACCAGTGGCAGGACATGACCACCGAGCCGGACGTGCTCTTCCGCGGAGGGCCGGTCGAACTCAACGCCGCCCTCGCCCTCGGATCGCTGCGGGCCGCGCCTCCGCCGTCCGGGTGGCAGCCGCTGGCCGGCTCGCTCGGGCTCGTCGATCTCGACAGCTCTCCGGACTTCTTCCTCGGCCGACTGGCCGCGCTCCGCGTGTACGCCGGCTACACCGGATGGGGCGCGAACCAGCTCGCCGACGAGATCGAGGTGGGCAGCTGGCACGTCGTACCTGCAACGGAGACCGACCTCTTCAGCAGCGCCCCCGACCGGCTGTGGGGCGACGTACTCCGTCGGCAGCCGCCGCCCCTGTCGATGCTGGCCACACTGCCGGCGGACGCCAACCTCAACTGACACCCGGCCCCAGGTGGTGCGGTGGTGCGGTGGTGCGTCGTCTCCGGCAGACTCTGGGAGTTCTACGAGGAGGGCTGGATGCAGACGTACGACGGACTCCACCTGAGTGTGAGCACCTACGGACCCGCTGACGCGCCGCTCACGGTCTTCCTGGCCCACTGCTGGACGCTGAACCAGCACGACTGGCACTACCAGGTGCGCGACCTGCAGCGGGAGTTCGGCCACCGGATCCGCATCGTCACGTGGGACCCCCGCGGCCACGGCGACTCCGACCCGGTCTCGCGCGCCGACGCCACCATCGAGAACCTCGCCCGGGACTGGGCCGACCTCGTCGACATGCTGGCGCCCACCGGCCCGCTGGTGCTGGCCGGCCACTCCATCGGCGGCATGACGCTGATGCAGCTCGCCGACACCCGCCCGGACCTCTTCGACCGCGTCGTCGGCACCGCGTTCGTCTCGACGTCCTCGGGAGAGCTCGACACGGTCACCCTGGGTCTGCCCGAGACGGGTCCGTTGCTGCGCTCGCAGATCCCGCGGATGCTGGCCCTCCGCTCGCGCACGCTCTCGCGACGCGCCCGCCGCCGTGCGCCGGTCGTGGAGCGCCTGGTCATGCGACGCTTCGTCTTCGGGCGTCCGTTGCGGCTGGCGGACGCCGCGTTGGCCGTCGACGGGCTGATCAACTCCCCCGGCAACACGGTCGTCGGCTTCTACGAGGACTGCATGCGGCACGACCGTGCGCACGCACTGAGGGTCCTGGAGGGCATCCCCACCCACGTCCTGGTCGGCACCCGCGACGTGCTGACCCCGCCCTCCCACGCGCGCCGAATCGCCCAGCACGTGCGGGGTGCCGTGCTGACGGTCGTCCCGGACGCCGGTCACATGCTCCCCCTGGAGCGTGATCGGCTGGTCTCCGGCGTACTCATCCGCCTCGTCCGGCCCCACCTGTGAGCCCCCGCGCCGCCGCCGTGCTGCTCGCCGCCGGGAACGGGACCCGGGTCGGCGCCGAGCTGAACAAGGTGCTGCTCCCCGTCGCCGGCATCCCGATCCTGGCCCGGTCGGTGCGCACGGTCCTAGAAGTGAGCGGCGTGCACCGGCTGGTGCTCGTCGTACGCCCCGAGGACCGTGACGCCGTCGGCGAGGCCGTCTCCCCGCATCTCGGTGCCCACGACCTCTGGCTCGTCGACGGCGGAGCCCACCGGCACGCCTCGGAGTGGCAGGCGCTGCGCACGCTGGCGCCCGACATCGAGGGCGACGAGATCGACGTGGTCGCAATCCACGACGCGGCCCGGCCGCTCGCGTCCGAGTCCCTGTGGCGATCGGTCATCGACACGGCCGCCGAGCTCGGCGCGGCGATCCCCGTGCAGCAGATGCCGCAGCTGTCCCACCGCAACGGCTCGGTCGCCGCTCACGGGCTGGTCGGAGTGCAGACGCCACAGGCGTTCCGGGCACGCGACCTCCTCGCCGCGCACCGGCGGGCAGCCGAGAAGGGGTACGTCGGCACCGACACCGCGAGCGTCCTGGAGCGCTACTCCGACGTCACGGTGTACGGCGTTCCGAGCACCGCGGCCAACCTGAAGGTGACCTTCCCTGAGGACGTCGTGCTCGCCGAGAGCCTGCTCAGTCGGCTGCGCTGAGCGCGCTGAGCACCTCTAGGTCCGCCTCGTCCACGACCCGCCGACCCAGGACGGGGGCAGGGAGGTGGCGCACCGGGAAGCGCTGGGTGAGGCCCTCCACGAGCACGGCGAGGTCGTCGAGCGCGAGCGCGTCGAGGGCGGCGACCACGGCGGCGGGCAGGACGACGGGCGAGGTCACGCACATCAGGTCCTCGCGGTCGACGGTCGCACCCAACCGGTGACCGTCGTACTCCTTGACGGTGTCGGTGACCGGCCGTACGCCGACCACCACTGCCCCGGTCCGCGTGGACTCCGCCATCGCCTCGGAGAGGAACGCCGCCGGGGTGAGCGGGCACAACGGGTCGTGGATGACGAGCATCTCCCCGGCGCCCTGGATGCCGGCCAGCGAAACGCCGTAGTCGAACAGCCTGGCGCCGGCGGTGGTCAGCGCCCAGGAGGCGGCAGCCACCAGCGACTCACCGTGCACCAGCGCGAAGGGCAGCGACCCGCGCCCCTCGACCGGCACGATGCCGAGCGGCTCGGGGGGCTCGTCGGTGATCTCCATGGAGTCACAGTAGGCGTCACGTTTCCCAAGTTAACGGGGGAAACGTGCACTTCCCCCTCGTTGCAACGGGAGGGAAGTGCACGTTTCACAAGTGAACCTGTGAAACCGACACCCCCCACACATGCATCGAGCCCCCGGACCAACATCACGGGGGCTCGACGGAGACTGACGGATCAGCCAGGTGCTGTGGTGCTCAGGAGGCGAGGACCTCGTCGAGGATCGCCTCGGCCTTGTCCTCGTTGGTGTGCTCGGCCAGCGCCAGCTCGGAGACGAGGATCTGGCGCGCCTTGGCCAGCATGCGCTTCTCGCCGGCAGACAGGCCGCGGTCACGCTCGCGACGCCACAGGTCGCGGACGACCTCCGACACCTTCATCACGTCACCGGAGTGCAGCTTCTCGAGGTTGGCCTTGTAACGACGCGACCAGTTGGTCGGCTCGTCAGGCACGACGGCCCGCAGCACGTCGAAGACGCGGTCGAGGCCGGCCTTGTCAACGACATCGCGGACGCCCACGAGATCGAGGTTGCACGAGGGCACTCGGACCACCAGGTCCTGCTGTGCCACGATGCGCAGGACGAGGTACTGCTTTTCTTCCCCCTTGATGGTGCGCATCTCGATGTCCTCGATGATGGCTGCCCCGTGATTTGGATATACGACCGTTTCGCCGACAGTGAACGTCATATGGTGTGAACCCCTTTCGAGGTCCCCAGTCTAACACGTGACCGGTGACACGCTTTCCCGTGTTTGCGCAGGTCAGAGGGCGTATCGGGGCTTGACAAGATCCCATTTCGTATGTCTCGATCGCCCTGGTCGGGCTGGTGAGAGCAGGAATCGTCACCGCCGAACCCGCCGATGCTCAATACTGCGACACATGACCACAGCGACCGCCCTGCAGGCGCCGGGGCAGATCCGATCCCTCGTGCGGGCCGCTCACCCGCGCCAGTCGGCGGCCTTCGCGGTCGTGGTCGGCGCGCTCGTGGCGCTCCTGGGCCGCCCCGTCGGCGAGGTCCTGGTCGCGGCTCTCGCGGTGTTCGTGGCACAGCTCGTGATGGGCCTGGTCAACGACCTCCTCGACGCCGCCGACGACCAGGCGGCGCAGGCTCCCCGCAAGCCCGTGGCAGAGGGGATCGTCCCGCCGGGCAACGCGAGCTTCGTCGTCGCCGTGCTCCTGCTGTTCGTGATCCCGCTGTCGCTCCAGAACGGCACCGAGGCGGGCATCTTCCTGCTGCTGACCCTCGTGGTGGGCTTCGTGCACAACCGGTGGCTGCACCGCACCGCGCTGTCCTGGGTGGGCTGGTCGGCGACCTTCGCGCTGCTGACGTACTTCGTGACGCTGGGCGGCTGGGGCAATGAGGCCGACGGGTCCGAGCCGTTCACCAGCTTCGTCGTGCTCAGCGCCGCCCTGGGCTTCTTCGTGCACTTCCTCACCTCGCTGCCGGACCTGGTCGTCGACAACCGCTCCGGCGTACGGCACCTGCCCCTGCGAGTCGCCCTGCGCACCGGAGCCCCCCGCCTGATGGGGCTGACGGTCGTCGGTACCGTCGTCGTGCTGGCCGCGCTGGTCTACAAGGCCCTCACCATCGGCATCGCTCGTTGAGCGATAGGCTCGGGGCCGCTCGCCGAAACCGTTCGACACAGAGGATTCGCATCGCCATGTTGACGCCCGCACGCCGTCGTCTCGCCGCCTTGGCCATGGTGCTGCTCGTCCCCGTCCTGGGGGCCTGCGGCTTCGGCTACCAGACCGATCAGGTCTACCAGCCCGGTGTGGGCGTCAACGACCGCAGCGGCACCGTCGACGTCCTCGGCGCCGTCGTGGTGAGCAGCTCCGACGGCTCGGGCACCTTCGTCGCGTCCCTGGTCAACAAGGACGTGAAGAACCCGGCCACCCTCACCGCCGTGACGGGCCCCACCGGGGTCACGACGCAGGTGGTCAAGAAGGTGACGGTCGCGCCCGACACCCTCCTCAACCTCGCCAGCATGGGCGCCGTGAGCGTGAAGGGCCCCGCCGTGCGCGCCGGCGGTTTCGTCCGCCTCACCCTGGAGTTCGACACCGGCCAGAAGACCCAGATCAACGTGCCGATCGTCGAGCGGAACGCGGAGTTCTCCGGCGTCGCGCCGGCCATCCCGAGCAGCTCGGCCAAGCCCTGACCCGCTCCCCCTGCGTGCCTGTCTAGGATCGTTGCCCATGAGCGAGTCGACCCGGACCCTGATCCTGCTCCGCCACGGCGAGAGCGAGTGGAACGCCAAGAACCTCTTCACGGGGTGGGTCGACGTCCCGCTCACCGAGAAGGGCAGCGCCGAGGCGATCGCCGGCGGTGAGCAGTTGGTCGAGGCCGGGTTGCTGCCCGACGTCGTACACACGTCGCTGCTCCGCCGCGCCATCACCACGGCCCACCTGGCCCTCGACGCCGCGGACCGGCACTGGATCCCCGTCCGCCGCTCCTGGCGCCTCAACGAACGCCACTACGGCGCCCTGCAGGGCAAGGACAAGAAGCAGACCCTCGAGCAGTACGGCGAGGAGCAGTTCATGACCTGGCGCCGCTCCTTCGACGTACCCCCGCCGCCGATCGACGACGACGACCCGTGGTCACAGGCCGGCGACCCGAGGTACGCCGACCTCGGACCCGAGATGCCCCGCACGGAGTGCCTCAAGGACGTCATCGAGCGGCTGCTGCCGTACTGGGAGTCCGCGATCGTGCCCGATCTCCAGGCCGGACAGACGGTGCTCGTCGCCGCCCACGGCAACAGCCTGCGCGGGATCGTCAAGCACCTCGACGGCATCAGCGACGAGGACATCGCCGGCCTCAACATCCCCACCGGGATGCCGCTGGTCTACGAGCTCGACGCCGACATGCGCCCGACCGGCGACGGCGGCCGCTACCTCGACCCCGTGGCTGCCGCGGCCGCCGCGGAGGCCGTGGCCAACCAGGGCCGCTGAGCACCCCTCAGGCGTACTGGGGGTGCTCCCCGGTGACCAGGAAGACCACGCGCCTGGCGATGGAGACCGCGTGGTCGGCGATGCGCTCGTAGTAGCGACCGAGCAGCGCGATGTCGACGGCGGGCTCCACGCCGTGGGTCCAGTCGGCCCCGAGCAGCTCGCGGAAGGAGTTGCGGCGCAGCTTGTCCATCTCCTGGTCCGCCTCCTCGAGCTCGACGGCAGCGGCCACGTCGGAGTTGGCGATGATGTGCTCGACCTTGCCGATCATCACCTCGGCGACGGCGGCCATCCGCGCGATCATCGGCACCACCTTGTCGGGCACGGCGACGTCGGGGACGCGGAGCCGGGCGATCTTGGCGATGTGGACGGCAAGGTCACCCATCCGCTCGAACTCGCTGACCATCCGCAGCGAGGCGACGAGCATCCGCAGGTCGCCGGCGACCGGGTTCTGGAGCGAGAGGAGCTCGAAGCTGTGCTCCTCCAGCTTGATCCGGAGCGCGTCGATCTCGGCGTCGGCGCTGATGACGCTCTCCGCACGGAGGGCGTCACCCTCGAGCAGGGCGGCGGTGCCCTCGGAGACGGCCTCCCGCACGAGGCGGGCCATCATCACGAGGTCGTCGCGGATCGAGTCGAGCTGGTCTCTGTAGGCGTCGCGCATGAGGCCAACCTACGGCGGGGCAGGTGAAGGGTTGGCGTCTTTTCGTGAACCACGGGTGAACAGTCCCAGAAGGACCGATCGAGCAGCCGAACGCCCGGTGAAACCCTGCGTACGATCGAGAACGTGAGCCCGACTCTTCAGGCCCTCCTGTTCGCGCTGCTCGGAGCAGTGCTCGGGGGTGGCGCCGTACTCGCCTTCCGGGTGAGCGAGCGCCAGATGCGCCCCGCCGACATGCCCGAACCCGCGCTGCCCCCCGGTGTCGCCGCCGTGCTCTCCGTCCTGCGCAGCAGCGCGCTGGTCGTCGACGCCGCCGACACGGTGCTGAAGGCCTCGGCCCCCGCGATCGCGATGGGCATCGTCAGCGGCAACGAGATCACCGAGCGCGAGCTGGCCGACTTGGTCCGAAAGGTACGCCGCGACGGCCAGATCCGCGAGACCGAGCTGCTCATGCACCGTCCGGGGATGCCGCCCCGGCACGTCACCGCCCGGGTGGCGCCGCTGAGCTCCCAGCTGGTCCTCGCCCTGGTCGAGGACCGCACCCGCGAGCGCCGCGTCGAGTCCATCCGTCGCGACTTCGTGGCCAACGTGAGCCACGAGCTCAAGACCCCGGTCGGCGCGATCAAGCTGCTCTCGGACGCGGTCATCGACGCCGCTGACGACCCCGAGGCGGTGCAGCGTTTCGCTGGCCGGATGCAGACCGAGAGCGAGCGCCTGGCCCGGCTGGTGCAGCAGATCATCGAGCTCTCCCGCCTTCAGGGCGACGACCCCCTCGACGAGCCGGTCGCGGTCGAAGCCGACAAGATCATCGCCCGCGCGATCGACGAGAACACGACCGACGCGTCCGTGCGCAGCATCAACGTCGTGCAGAACGGCACCAACGGGCTGGTGCTGCTGGGCAACCGCGAGCAGGTCGCCGTCGCGGTGAGCAACCTGGTGGCCAACGCGGTGGCCTACTCCCCGGAGGGCTCGTCGGTGGTCGTCTCGGCCACGGCGCGCGAACAGGCCGTCGACATCAGCGTCACCGACCGCGGCATCGGCATCCCGGCCAAGGAGCTCGACCGGATCTTCGAGCGCTTCTACCGCGTGGACCCCGCGCGGCACCGCTCCACCGGCGGCACCGGCCTGGGCCTCTCGGTCGTCAAGCACGTCGCCGCCTCCCACGGCGGCGAGGTGAAGGTGTGGTCGATCGAGGGACAGGGCTCGACCTTCACCCTCACCCTGCCCCGCAAGCCCGGTCCCCTCCCCAGTCCCCTCCCTGTCCTGCTGCCGGGCGCCGGCTCCGTGAACGGCACGAGCACCACGAAGGAGAACGCATGACCCGCGTACTGGTCGTCGAGGATGAGGAGAGCTACAGCGACGCCCTCGCCTACATGTTGCGCAAGGAGGGGTTCGAGGTGGCCATCGCCGCCACGGGCCCCGACGCGCTCGCCGAGTTCGACAGGGCGGGCGCGGACATCGTGCTGCTCGACCTGATGCTTCCCGGGCTTCCCGGGACCGAGGTGTGCCGCCAGATCCGGCAGGCGTCCAGCGTGCCCATCATCATGGTCAGCGCCAAGGACGACGAGGTCGACAAGGTGGTGGGCCTCGAGCTCGGCGCCGACGACTACGTCACCAAGCCGTACTCGCCACGCGAGCTCGTCGCCCGCATCCGGGCGGTGCTGCGACGCGGCGTCGAGCCCGATCTGGTCCCCCCGACCCTCGAGGTCGGCTCCGTGCGGATGGACGTCGAGCGCCACATCGTGACCGTCGACAGCACGGAGGTGCGCCTGCCGCTCAAGGAGTTCGAGCTCCTCGAGATGTTCCTGCGCAACCCCGGCCGCGTGCTGACCCGCGGCCAGCTGATCGACCGGGTGTGGGGCTCGGACTATGTCGGCGACACCAAGACGCTCGACGTGCACGTCAAGCGGCTGCGCGCCAAGCTCGAGGAGAACCCCGCCGAGCCCCAGCTGCTCACCACCGTGCGCGGCCTGGGCTACAAGCTCGACCTCTGACCCCCCGATGTGCCACGCGGCCGGATCTCGACGTACGACGACCGAAACCCGCATGCTCCGTGTCGACGGACATCCCTAGGGTGTCCGAGTGACCGAGAAGATGACCTCCCCCGCCTGGCTCCCCCTCGCCGCGGTCGGCTGCACGCTCGTGTTCTGGGCCTCGGCCTTCGTCGCCATCCGCCACCTCGGCCAGGACTTCTCCCCCGGAGCGCTGTCGCTCGGGCGGCTGCTCGTCGGGTCGGTCTGCCTCGCGGTGGTCGCGCTCTCCCGCGGGGTCCCGCGCCCGACCCGCCAGGAGCTGGGGACGATCGCGGTGATCGGCGTGCTGTGGTTCGGCGTCTACAACGTCGCCCTCAACGCCGGCGAGCGGAAGGTCGACGCGGGCACGGCCGCGATGCTGATCCAGGTCTCCCCCGTGCTGATCGCCTTGATGGCGGCGGTCTTCCTCAACGAGCGGTTCACACTCCACCTCGGTCTCGGACTGGCGCTGGCGTTCGGCGGCGTCGCGCTGATCGCGCTGGCCACCTCACCGAGCGGCGAGGGCTCCACGGGCGACGTGGTCGGCGTGCTCCTCTGCCTGCTCAGCGCCGTCGCCTACTCGATCAGCCTGATCCTGCAGAAGCCGCTGATGGTCCGCCTCCCCGCGGTCCAGGTCACCTGGCTCGCGTGCACGGTCGGTGCCGTCAGCTGCCTGCCGTTCGTGGGTGACCTGGTCGACCAGGCACGGCACGCGCCGGCGTCCTCGTCCTGGTGGCTGGTCTATCTCGGCGTCTTCCCGACCGCGATCGCGTTTACCACCTACGCGTTCGCGCTCAAGAACATGACCGCCAGCAACCTCGGTGTCACGACCTACCTCGTGCCGCCGATCACGATCGTGCTCGGGCTGGTGTTCCTCGGTGAGGCGCCGCCCACCATGGCGTACGCCGGCGGGGTGCTCGCCCTCGTCGGCGTGGCCGTGGCGCGGCGCAAGCCCCGCGTCCCCGCGGCCGACGCGCCCCAGCCGGAGACGGCAGCGCTGCACCGCTGAGCCTCAGGAGCCGGCGGGGTCCCGGTCGTCGAGCCCGAGCGGGCCGCGGAACGCCTCGAGGTTGCGCGTCGGCTCGCCGCGCGAGATCCGCCAGTCCCACTCCTTGCGGATGGACGAGGCGAACCCGAGCTCGAGGAGGGTGTTGAACGAGCCGTCGGCGTACTCCAGGACCGCACCGAGCAGCCGGTCGACCTCGTCGGCGCTGACACCACTCAGCGGCAGCCGGGCGTCGAGGTAGATGTCCCCGACGCCGTCCAGCGCGAACGCCACGGCGTACATCTTCATGTTGCGCTCGAGCATCCACCGGTAGACGCCCTCGAAGTTCTCGTCGGGCTTGCGGCACACGAACGCGTGCACCTCCAGAGCGTGCTTGCCGACGTCGAAGCGGCACGGCGTCTGCAGCTTCTTCTCCCCGGGCAGGTTCACCGTCAGGGAGGTCGTCGAGATCGCCGACCACTCCAGTCCGCCGGCGTCGAAGACCTGCTTCAACGCGGCCACCACCTGCTCACGCTCGGGGCCGAGCGACCCCTCACCGACGGCCTCGTCCACGGACTCACTCATCGCACCGCTCACCGGATCACTCACCGGGCCAGTCTTGCAGGGCCGCTCCTACAGGGCGATCCCGCTGAGGTCGGCGCGCATCTTCTCCTGGGCGGCGGCGTACACCTTGAGCATCATGTCGGCGGTCCGGTCCCAGCCGAACTGCTGTGCGTGCGCCTCGGCCCCGGCGGCGAGAATGGCGCGCAGGCCCGGCTCGAAGAGGATCCGCTCGAAGGCGACGGCGTACGACGCCGGGTCGTGGTCACCCACCAGCAGACCCGAGCGACCATCGCTCACGGCCGTCGTGAGACCACCGACTGCGGCGGCCACGACCGGTGTGCCGGTCGCCTGCGCCTCGATCGCGACCAGCCCGAAGCTCTCGTTGTACGACGGCACGCACACCAGCGTCGAGGCGGCGTACCAGTCGACCAGCTCGCCCTGCCGCACCGGTGGCACGAACCTGACGAGCCGGTCGATGCCGAGGTCCTCGGCCAGGCGCACCAGCGAGTCGGGGTGTTCCAGCCCGGAGCCGGACGGGCCACCCACGACGGCCACCGTCAGCGAGGAGCGCAGGGCGGGGCGCCGCTCGAGCAGCACCGCCACCGCGCGCAGCATCACGTCCGGCGCCTTGAGTGGCTGGATCCGGCCCACGAAGGTGATGAGCGGCCCGTCGGGTGGCAGCCCCAGCCGCTCCCGCGCATGGGACATGCCGACGTCGCGGAAGGTCGTCAGGTCCACGCCGGGGTGCACGACCTCGACCCGGCCGGGGTCGGCGTCGTACAGGTCGATGAGCTGCCTGGCCTCGTCGACGGTGTTGGCCACCAGCATGTCGGCGGCCGCGACGACCTGCTCCTCGCCGATCAGCCGGGCCATGGGCTCCGGGGTGTCACCGGCAGCCATCGCGGCGTTCTTCACCTTGGCCAT
>NZ_JAOPXP010000161.1 GCF_025965085.1 Marmoricola sp. | reverse complement strand
CGTCGTGGAACCCCTGAGACACTGGCCCGGTGAATGAGCGTCGCGACATCGTCATCCTCGGGTCCACCGGGTCCGTGGGCACCCAGGCCCTCGACGTGGTCCGGGCGAACCCCGACCGGTTCCGGGTGGTCGGACTGACCGCCGGCGGGTCGCAGGAGCAGCTTTTCGCGGAGCAGGTCGCCGAGTTCCGGCCGGCGTACTCCGGCCTCGGCGAGGGCGCCTCCACCGAGGCAGCGGGGATGGTCTGCGACGTGGTGCTCAACGCCGTCACCGGCGCGGTCGGGCTGCGTCCCACGGTCGCGGCGCTCGAGTCGGGCAACACGCTGGCACTGGCCAACAAGGAGTCGCTCATCATCGGCGGCCCCGTGGTCACCGCCCTGGCGAAGCCCGGGCAGATCGTGCCGGTCGACAGCGAGCACAGCGCGCTCGCGCAGTGCCTGCGGGGCGGCCGCGCCGACGAGGTACGCCGCCTGGTGCTCACCGCGAGCGGAGGCCCCTTCCGTGGCCGCACCCGCACCGAGCTGGCGGAGGTGACGCCCGAGGAGGCGCTGAACCACCCGACCTGGGACATGGGGCCGGTCGTGACGATCAACTCCGCCACGCTGGTGAACAAGGGGCTCGAGGTCATCGAGGCCCACCTGCTCTTCGGCATCCCGTTCGACCGCATCGAGGTGGTCGTGCACCCCACCAGCGTCGTGCACTCCATGGTGGAGTTCGTGGACGGCTCCACCCTGGCCCAGGCGAGCCCCCCGACGATGCTGATCCCGATCGCGCTGGGCCTCGCGTGGCCGGACAGGCTCGCGGACACCGCGCCGGCGGTCGACTGGTCGAGCCCTCAGAGCTGGGAGTTCTTCCCGCTCGACGACGAGGCCTTCCCCGCCGTACGACTGGCACGGCAGGCGGGGGAGCAGGGCGGGACCGCCCCGGCGGTCTACAACGCCGCCAACGAGGTGTGCGTCGAGGCGTTCCGCACGGGCGACCTGGCCTTCGTCGACATCGTCGACACGATCGGCGCGGTGCTCAACAGCCACGACGTAGGCTCTGGAGGAGATCTCACCGTCGACGACGTGCTGGCCGCGGATGCCTGGGCACGCGCGCGGACCCTGGACCAGCTGAAGGATCCCCACAGATGACCGTGCTGACCTACACGCTCGGCGTGCTGCTGTTCGCGGTGGGCGTCGCCGTGTCGATCGGTCTGCACGAGATGGGGCACCTCGTGCCCGGCAAGCTCTTCAACGTCAAGGTCACCCAGTTCTTCGTGGGCTTCGGCCGCACGCTGTGGTCGAAGCAGAGGGGCGAGACGGAGTACGGACTCAAGGCGATCCCGCTGGGCGGCTACTGCAAGCTCGTCGGGATGCTGCCGCCCGCGGCGGACCAGGACGCCGACAGGGTCCGCAACACCAAGACCGGGATGTTCGCCCAGCTGATGGACGACGCCCGCTCGGCGGAGTACGAGCTCGTCGACCCGCACGACCACGGCCGGCTCTTCTACGACAAGCCGTGGTGGCAGCGCGTGATCATCATGGGCTCGGGGGTGGCGATCAACATCGTGATCGCGTTCGTCCTCTTCGCCATCGTGTTCATGGGCCACGGCGTCGCCACGCCGACCACTACGGTGGCGTCGGTCTCCCAGTGCGTCATCGCCGTCACCAAGGCCAACGCCGACAAGCCGACGCGTGAGTGCCGGCCCACCGACCCGGTGGCCCCGGCGCGCAAGGCCGGGTTACTGCCCGGCGACCGCATCCTGTCCTTCAACGGACAACCGGCGAAGAGCTGGAGCCTGGTCCAGCAGGAGATCCGCAGCAACGGCGACAAGACGGCCACGCTGGTGGTGGAGCGCAACGGCCGGAAGATCACCCTGCGTGTGAGCACGGTGGTCTCCCCGGTGCGCGACCTCAATGACCCGACCCGGATCACCAAGCGCGGCTTCCTCGGTGTCGTCCCGAAGACCACCATCGAGCGGCAGGGGATCGGCTTCGTCGTCACCACGATGGCCGACGGCACCTGGCAGACCCTGAAGGCGATCGGGTCGATGCCGGTGAAGCTCTACCACGTGGCCCGCGCCGCCGTCGGGCTGGAGAAGCGTGACCCCAACGGGCCGATGAGCGTCGTCGGCGCCGGCCGCGTCGCGGGGGAGATGGCCTCGGCGCAGCAGGTCTCCGTCTCGGACCGGTTCTTCTCCGTGCTCGCACTGCTGGCCGGCCTGAACCTGTTCCTGGGCCTGATCAACCTCGTTCCGCTTCCCCCCTTCGACGGCGGCGGCATCGCCACCACCCTCTACGAGGCCGTTCGGCGCGGCTGGGCGAGGATGCGCGGCAAGCCCGATCCCGGCGGTGTCGACGCCGCCAAGCTGTTGCCGGTCACCTATGTGATGGCCGGTGTGATCCTGGTGATGAGCATCGTGCTGATCTATGCCGACATCGTCGCCCCGGTCTCGCTGAGCTGATCTGACGTCCCGACCGACCTGCCCCTGTCCCCGAACCTAGAATCGACACCATGAACCAGACCCCACGAGAATGCCCGTTGCGGGCGCTGCCCCTCCCTGGGATGGGTTCGCACTCGCGCGGGGGCTCCGAATGACCGCGGTTTCGCTCGGCATGCCCGAGGCGCCCCCGCCGGTGCTCGCCCCTCGCCGCAAGACCCGCCAGATCCGGGTGGGCAAGGTCGGGGTCGGCAGCGACAGCCCGGTCTCGGTGCAGTCGATGACCACCACCCTGACCTCCGACATCAACGCGACGCTGCAGCAGATCGCGGAGCTCACCGCGGCCGGGTGCGACATCGTGCGGGTCGCGTGCCCGTCTGCCGACGACGCCGAGGCGCTTCCTGCGATCGCCCAGAAGTCCCAGATCCCGGTGATCGCCGACATCCACTTCCAGCCGAAGTACGTCTTCGCCGCGATCGAGGCCGGCTGTGCCGCCGTACGCGTCAACCCGGGCAACATCAAGAGGTTCGACGACCAGATCAAGGAGATAGCCGCGGCCGCCAAGGACCACGGCACCTCGATCCGCATCGGCGTCAACGCCGGCTCGCTGGACAAGCGCGTGCTGGAGAAGTACGGCAAGGCCACCCCCGAGGCGCTCGTCGAGTCGGCAGTGTGGGAGGCCTCGCTCTTCGAGGAGCACGACTTCCACGACTTCAAGATCTCGGTCAAGCACAACGACCCGGTGGTGATGGTGCGCGCCTACGAGCTGCTCGCCGAGGCCGGAGACTGGCCGCTCCACCTCGGCGTCACCGAGGCCGGACCCGCGTTCCAGGGGACCATCAAGTCCGCGACCGCCTTCGGTGCCCTGCTCAGCCAGGGCATCGGCGACACGATCCGGGTCTCGCTCTCTGCGCCTCCCGTCGAGGAGGTCAAGGTCGGCATCCAGATCCTGCAGTCGCTCAACCTGCGTCCTCGCAAGCTCGAGATCGTCTCCTGCCCGTCCTGCGGTCGGGCCCAGGTGGACGTCTACACGCTCGCCGAGCAGGTGACCGCAGGGCTGGAGGGGCTCGAGGTGCCCCTGCGGGTCGCGGTCATGGGGTGTGTCGTCAACGGTCCCGGCGAGGCGCGCGAGGCCGACCTGGGTGTCGCCTCGGGCAACGGCAAGGGTCAGATCTTCGTCAGGGGCGAGGTCATCAAGACTGTCCCGGAGTCGATGATCGTGGAGACCCTCATCGAGGAGGCCATGCGCATCGCCGAAGGGATGGAGGCCCAGGAGGGCGCCTCCGCCGCAGTGACCGTCTCCTGACGGTCACTTCCTCGTCGTGGCCAGCGCCCGGCCGATCAGGATCAGCGCGGCGCTGCAAGCGCGGTAGGCCGGGCTCTCGCCGGAGAGGAAGGCCAGGTCCTTGACCGTCTTCGTCACGGCGGCCGTGTCGGCCAGGTCGGCCACGCGCGCCTGCTGCCACCCCGGTCCTTGCTGCCGGGTCGCCACCGGTGCCTGCTGCTGCAGCGTCTTGAGGGCCAGCCCGACCTCCGCGGGCCCCGCGGTGCGCGATGCCGGCTTCGGCCTGTCGCGCTTCTTCGCCGGGCCCGACTCTTCGGGCGCAGCCGGCTGCGGGCCGGAGGCGTAGCGCTGCGCGTCCGACTGCACCTGCTCCAGCCGCAGCTCCATGTCGTACGGCGCCAGCCTCGTGGTGAACGACGCCAGCGCCTGCATCGAGGCCTTCTGCTCGTCCAGCCTCGTGCCGCAGTCGCCCGCGGACGCCGAGGTCGCGTAGTAGTCGACCGTGGCCGCGATGTTGTTCCAGCGCGGCGCCAGGGCGGAGGGGTTGGTCCTGGAGTCGCGACCGCTCGTCTGGGCCCCGAGCTCCTTCCACGTGGCACGGCACGCGAGGGCTGCCTTGCTCGGCGCGTCGGTCCTGCTCTCGTCGGTGGAGCTGCCGCAACCGGTGAGCGCGAGCAGCCCGATCAGGGGTACGACGGCAGCGGTGCGGCCCACCCGGGCACGGGGACGGAGCATGGGAGCACCGTAGACCCACAGCCGCTGCCGGCGGGGGCCTTGAGTCCCCGGCCCTTGTCGTAGGCTCCGGGCGTGGTCCGGACCAGCCAGAGCATTCGCGTGCTGGGCCCCAGCGACGTCCAGGAGGCCCTCGCCCTCGTCGCCACCGACCCGGTCACGAACGTGTTCGCCGAGTACCGCACCCGGATCACCCAGCTCGACACCCGCTGGCTCGGCGGTGAGATGTGGGGCTTCCTCGAGAACGACCGGCTGGTCTCGATGTGCCATGTGGGGGCGAACCTGGTGCCCGTGAACGCCACACCGGCCGCCAGCCAGGCGTTCGCGGAGCGGGCGCTCCGGTCCGGGCCCCGGAGCTCGACGATCGTGGGTCCCCATGAAGCCGTCGCGCAGCTGTGGGCTGGTCTGGAGGAGCACTGGCCGAAGCCACGCGACTTCCGCTGGGACCAGCCGCACATGGTCGCCACCTCTCCTGCCCCACTGAGGGGCGACCCGCTGGTGCGGCGTACGACCAAGCAGGAGAGCGACCTGCTCTACCCCGCCTGCGTGGCGATGTACACCGAGGAGGTGGGCATCTCCCCGGAGATCGACGGCGGCAAGGACCTCTACCGGGCACGCGTCAACCAGCTCATCGGCCGCGGCTGGTCGTTCTCGCGCATCGAGGACGGGCGCGTGCTGTTCAAGGCCGAGGTCGCCTGTGCGACGCCCAGCGCCTGCCAGATCCAGGGCGTGTACGTGCACCCCGACCTGCGCCGCCAGGGTCTCGCCACCGCCGGCATGGCGACGGTCGTGGACATCTGCCTGCGCGAGATCGCGCCTGCGGTCTCGTTGTACGTCAACGCCCACAACCTGCCCGCCAGGGCGGCGTACGCACGGGCGGGATTCGAGCAGGTCGGCACGTTCGCCACCTTGATGTTCTGAGCCCACAGGGGTTCACCTGCCTGCCCACATGGGCCTTGCCCGGGCGACGCGGTACGGGCGAAGGTTGCTGGAGGTGGCTCCCCGCTCCGGGGACCCTCACAGCACGAGGAGGAGACGTGACCACCACGTCCAGCAGGAAGGCGATCGCCTCGGCGGCCGTGCTCGCCGTCGCACTGTCGGGCGCCGCCGCCCTCACACCCGCGCACGCCGTCGCACCACGCGTCGCGACCCGCCAGGCAGGCCACTCTGCGGGCCAGCCCTCCCGACACCGGCACCACAAGGGCCGGCTGCCCGGGGGCTACAGGCATCTCGTGGTCGTCTACGAGGAGAACCACTCCTTCGACAACCTCTACGGCACCTGGGGAAAGGTCAACGGCCAGCAGGTCGACGACCTCTCCCACGCGCGTGCCGCCAGGACCAGGCAGGTGGCCCAGGACGGGTCGGCGTACGCCTGCCTGCGCCAGAACGACGTGAACCTCACCTCGCCACCGCTGTCGAGCACCTGCCGCGACGCGTCGCACGGCGTCTCCGCGAGCCACTTCACCAACAAGCCGTTCAGCATCGACGCCTTCATCAAGCCGCGAGACAGGACCTGTCCCGCACCGGGGGTCTTCGCCCCGAACGGGGTGCCCAGGGGCTCGGCAGGCGCCCGACCCGGAGGCTGCACGCGCGACATCGTGCACCGCTTCTACCAGGAGCAGTACCAGATCAACGGGGGCAGGCAGAACCGGTACACGACAGGCTCCGACGCCGTCGGCCTCACGCAGGGGACCTACCGGACCAGGCGTCTGCCCATCTACCGCTACCTGCACGGCAAGGGCGCGCCGAAGTACGTCGTCGCCGACCACTTCTTCCAGGCTGCCTTCGGTGGGTCGTTCCTCAACCACCAGTTCCTGATCGCCGCACGGTCGCCACTCGACACCAGCAAGGGCGCGACCGGTGCCCAGTACTCGGTGCTCGACCGCAACGGCATGCCGACGTCCTACCCGCTGTACCAGGCCACCTCCGGCGCCGTGGTCGACGGCCAGCTCACCCGCAGGTGTGCCGACCCGAACGTGAACGACGCGAAGAAGGCGTGCGGGAGCTTCGCGGTGAACACGGTCCAGCCGGCCGTGCAGCCCAAGGCGGCCACCGGACCCTCGATCCCGCTGATCGACGACGCGAAGTACCCCAACATCGGCGACCGGCTGACCAGGAAGGGCATCTCCTGGAACTGGTACTCCGGCGGATGGGACGCCGCCAGCTCCGGTCACCCGGGGCCGCTGTTCCAGTTCCACCACCAGCCGTTCAACTACTTCGCCGACTACGCGCCGGGCAAGCCGGGGCGGGCACACCTCAAGGACGAGAGGCGGTTCATCGCCGCGGCCAGGAAGGGCACCCTGCCGACCGTGTCGTTCGTGGAGCCGTACGGCGCGGAGAACGAGCACCCGGGCTACGCGAGCGAGGCGAAAGGCTCGGACCACCTCGTCCAGCTGCTCAGGACCATCGCCAGGGGCCCGCAGGCACGGAGCACCCTCGTGGTGGTGACCTACGACGAGTTCGGTGGCCAGTGGGACCACGTGTCTCCTCCCAAGACTGACGCCTGGGGACCGGGAACGCGGATCCCGGCGCTGGTGCTGGGGGGTCGGCTGAAGAGGTCCGGCGTCGACCACACGGTCTACGACACGACCTCGATCCTCGCCACGATCGAGCACAGCTTGGGTCTGGCGCCCCTGTCCTCCAGGGACGCGAGGGCGCACGGGCTCCGTCCCGCTGTCGCCGTGGGCGGGCGCTGACGCAACGGTGGAGGGGGCCGGACCCGAGTCCGGCGCCCCTCTACCCTCACTGCATGACGTCGTCGCTCACCAGGGAAGCCCAAATGCTCACGGCCGTGTTCGCCGCATCGGGGATCGTCCACCTCGTGCGGCCCCAGACCTTCGAGCCGATCATGCCGCGGTTCGTGCCGGCGCCCCGCGAGGTCATCTATGCGAGCGGGGTGGCCGAGCTTCTGTGCGCGGCCGGTCTGCTGCACCCCCGCACCCGGCGCCTCGCGGGCTGGGGCAGCCTGGCGGTGCTCCTGGGCGTCTACCCGGCCAACTTCAAGATGGCGGGCGACGCGTTGCGGACCCGCAACACGAAGCTCAAGGCCGCGGCGGTCGGCCGGCTGCCCCTCCAGCTGCCCTTGCTCCGGGCCGCACTGAGGACTGCTCGCTCTCGGTAGCCCGTGCGTGGCAGCTCAGTCGATGAGCACGACGAGGTCGGCGGCCTCACGGGTCGCTGCGACGAGGTCGGCGTTCGTCTGGTCGGACGACAGCGTCCAGCGGCGGGCGAGCTCGGGCGACTTGCCGTGGTCGACGTGTCTCTGCCGATCGCGGCCCCGCTGGACGCGCGCTTCCTGGCCGCGCCGGCCGCCGCGACGCCGTCGCTCCTGCCCGCCGGGGCGGCGTGTGGGCACAGGTCGCCCCGGCCGACACCGCCTCGCTGCGCGCCTTCCTCACCGCCGGCTACCGCCCCGTCTGCGCCGAGGTGCTCGTCGGCTCCCGACTGGCTGCAGAGGCTGTAGTGAACCGACGTCAGCGCATGTCAGTGACGCGGCCGACGACCTCCACGGCCTGCTGGCGGCGGCTCTCGTAGCTCCCGCCGACGAGCAGCAGCAGCGCGCCGGCGACAGCGACTGCAACCAGCCCGGGCCACGGCAGGGCCCAGACCAGCCGGCCCACGGCCACCACGACCAGCGCCCCGGCACCCACCACGAACGGCGCCTGCACGCCCCAGCCGGTGGCCGCCGTCGTCGTCAGCGTGGCGGCCGCGACCACCAGCAGTAGCCGGAACGTCCCCGGCTCGGTCACCGCCAGCGCCACCGACGGCACGAAGCCGGTGAGCAGCGCCGGGCCCCAGGACGACCAGGAGGGGGCCTCGGCCAGCCGGCGCCCGGAGAACAGCAGCAACCCGGCCGCCGCCGGCAGGGACCACGCCTCCAGCACCCGGACGTCGGCGGAGGCCGCGGCCAGCCACGCGGCTGCCACCAGCGCCGCACAGCCGGCTGCGCGGGCACCGCGGCGGTCGGCGAGCGCGGCG
>NZ_JAOPXP010000182.1 GCF_025965085.1 Marmoricola sp. | reverse complement strand
GCTCGAGCAGGACCGCTACTACCGGTGGGTGACGTACCTGTTCCTGCCCATCCAGTTCGCGGCCTGGTTCACCGGTTTCTGGCTGATCACGAGGCACGGCGGGTTGGGCATCGTCGACAGCATGGGCGTCGCCGTCACGTTGGCCATGCTGAACGGGATCGCCATCAACACCGCGCACGAGCTCGGGCACAAGCGCGAGGAGAACGAGCGCTGGCTCTCGAAGATCGCGCTGGCGAGCTCCGGGTACGGGCACTTCTACGTGGAGCACAACCGCGGCCACCACGTCCGCGTCGCCACCCCGGAGGACCCGGCGAGCAGCCGGTTCGGCGAGAGCTTCTACCAGTTCTGGCCACGCACGGTCGGCGGCTCGCTCAGGAGCGCCTGGCGACTGGAGAAGAAGCGCTACGCGCGCAAGGGCAAGCACCCCTGGCGAATCGGCAACGACGTGCTGAACGCCTGGCTGATGTCCGCGGTGTTGTGGGGCGCGATGGTGGCGGTCCTCGGCCTCGAGATCCTGCCCTACCTCGTGGTCCAGGCGGTCGTCGGCTTCTCGCTGCTCGAGGTCGTGAACTACATGGAGCACTACGGGATGCTGCGCCAGAAGGTCGGCGTCGGCGAGCGCCAGCGGTACGAGCGGGTCGACCCCAGCCACAGCTGGAACTCCAACAACATCGCGACGAACGTGCTGCTCTACCACCTGCAGCGCCACAGCGACCACCACGCCAACCCCACCCGCCGCTACCAGGCCCTGCGGGACTTCGAGGAGTCCCCGGTCCTGCCCACGGGATACGCCGGGATGATCGTGCTCGCCATCATCCCCGCCGTGTGGCGCCGGGTGATGGACCCCCGCGTCCTGGCCCACTTCGACGGTGACATCACGCGGGCGAACGTGAGTCCGAGCAAACGTGACCGCATCTACCGCAAGTACGGCGTCGAGGAGGCCCGCAGGGCCGAACAGGCCCGACGTGACGAGGCAGCGGCCGTCGCGGCCGTCGCCAGTGAGGTGCTGGCTGCCCGTTGTCCCGGGTGTGGCTACACCTACGACGTCGCCCGCGGCGACGAGCACGAGGGCTTCGCGGCCGGCACGGCGTGGGCCGACGTGCCCGACAGCTGGTGCTGCCCCGACTGCGGAGTGCGCGAGAAGGTCGACTTCGTCCCGGTCGACTCGGAGCTCGAGCCCGGGATCGCGTCATGAGGATCGTCGTCGACCGTGACCGGTGCGAGGGCCTCGGGATGTGTGAGGCGATGGCCCACGAGTTCTTCGAGCTCGACGACGACGACACGATGACGGTGCTGGACGAGTCACCGCCGGAGTCGTCGCGCGCGAAGGTGCACGCGGCCGTCGAGGCCTGCCCGGTCCTGGCCCTGAGCCTGGTCGACTAGCTCCTCGGTGGCGCGCTCCGCTGGACCGCGCACCTAGGGTGGACCGCATGAGCTCGTTCGCCTCCGCCTCCGTCACGCATCGTGACCGGCTGCTCGCGGCAGCGGCCCGCTTCACCGCCGAGCACGGTTGGGGAGAGCTCACGATGGCCAAGCTCGCCGACCTGGTGGGTGTCAGCCGGCAGACGGTCTACAACGAGATCGGCGGCAAGCCGCAGCTGGCCGAGGCGATGGTCCTGCGCGAGCTCCAGATCTTCCTCGACGTCGTCGACTCCGCGTTCCAGGACAACCCCAAGGACCTCGTCCGGGCCATCGAGGCGGCTGCGTTCCGGGTGCTCGGGCTGGCGCGCACCGACCCGTTGCTGCACGCGATCCTCAGCAGCAGCCAGGGTGCCGACAGCGAGCTCCTCCCGTTGCTGACGACCCACTCCGAGCCGCTGCTCGGGGCGGCCGGCCAGATGATCCGCGAGCACGTGGCGACCTATGACGTGGAGCTGGACGAGAACCGGGTCGAGGTGCTCATCGACATGGTCGTCCGCCTGGTCCTGAGCCACGTCATGCAGCCCACCGCCCAGCCGGCCGAGACCGCCGAGACGATCGCCTGGATCGCCGAGCGCGTGCTGGGCGTCTGAGCCCGCACGTGCACGCCCCCGGTGAAGCAGCGGGCGGGTACTCTCGTCCGCGGAGCTCGGGTGGACCCGGGGAGCAGGGGGAGTCATGCGAGAGGTGTCCAGACGCGGGCTGGTGACGGCGGCCGGCGCCGTACTCCTCACCGCCGCCTGCGGCACCGGCGAGGACACCTCGAACACGTCAGCCCGGACCGCGACCGGGACCCGCAAGGGCACCCCCACCAGGCCGGCGACCAGCGACGTCGCCGTCGACCCCCCGGGCAAGCTGACCGACGCCCTGCTGTCCTCCGACATCCTGGTCTACAGCCAGAACAGCCTGGACAAGGGCACGATTGCGAAGATCAAGGCGATCAAGGGCGTGGACAACGTGGAGCTCATCTCGATGGGCTCCTTCTTCGTGGAGGACCGCGAGGTCACCTACGCGGCGGTCCACCCGGACACCTTCCGCCGGTTCACCAAGCCCGGAACGGCCCAGACCCAGGCGGTGTGGAACCGCGTCGCCGGCGGTGAGATCGCCGTGGAGCCCACGATCGGCAGGCAGCTCGGGCAGAAGGGCGGCTACATGCGGCTCGGCAACGAGGCCACCGCCGACACGATCCACATCGGGGCCTACGCCTCGCTGCTCAACAGCCTCGGCCCCTCCCGGATCGACGCGGTCGTCAACTACAGGTGGACCGACAGGCTCGGCATGCGCCCCGGGAACGCCATGCTCGTCGCCCTCGGCGAGGCGTCGCCGGCGAGCATCCTCAAGCAGCTCAAGAAGTACGTCGGGCGCAAGGCCCAGATCGAGATCCTGGCCCAGAACCCCGACCTCGGCGCCACCCAGACCGCGTTCCTGACAGGAGGCTCGGTGGCGGCCGCGGTCGGGTCGTTCTCCTACACCGCGAACCCCGACGGCACGGTCACGCCCGACCCGGCCTGGGTGGCGGCGAAGATCACCACCGAGGAGATGCCGATCATCGGGAGGGTCACCGGCAACCGCGTGATGCTGCCGCAGCTGCGGGCTGCCCTCAACGAGGTGGTCGCGCTCCGGCTCTCCAGCTCGATCTACCACTACGACGGGTGCTACGTGCCGCGCTTCATCGCCCGCGACCCGTCCAAGGGCCTCAGCTTCCACACCTTCGGCACCGCGATCGACCTCAACGCCGCGGACAACTACCGCGGCATCCCCGGCCGGATGGACCGCCGGGTGGTGGCCATCTTCAAGAAGTGGGGCTTCGCCTGGGGCGGCGACTGGAACTACACCGACCCCATGCACTTCGAGCTCGCCAGGCTCGTCGAGCCTCGCTGACGCGGCATCCGGGCCACCCTCTAGCCTCGACCCCATGCGCGCAGTGCAGGTGACCCGAACCGATGGCCCGTCAGCGATCAGCGTCGAGGAGGTGCCGGAGCCGACCGCGGACGGACCCTTCGGTCCGCAGGTCGTCATCGACGTGCACTCCGTCGGCATCTCCTTCCCGGACCTGCTGCTGAGCAAGGGCGAGTACCAGCTCAAGCCGGAGCTCCCCTTCACCCTCGGCGTCGACTTCGCGGGCGTCGTGCGTTCTGCGCCGGTGGGATCCGGGCTCACCGAGGGCGACCGGGTCGCCGCCTGCCTCGGCCACGGTGGCGCCTCCGACGTCGTCGGTCTCGGCGCGGACAGCGTCTTCCCGCTCCCCGATGCGCTCAGCTTCGAGCAGGGTGCGGCGCTCCCGATGAACTACCTCACCGCCCAGTTCGCCCTGGCCGAGCGCGGCGACCTCAAGAAGGGCGAGACCGTGCTCGTGCACGGCGCCGCCGGCGGGGTCGGCACGGCCACCATCCAGGTCGCCAAGGGGTACGGCGCCCGCACGATCGCCGTCGTCTCCACCGACGAGAAGGCCGCGATGGCCAGGCGGGCCGGCGCCGACGAGGTCGTGCTCGTCGACGGGTTCCGCGACGCGGTGAAGGAGCTCACCGACGGCCGGGGTGTCGACGTCGTGATGGACGTCGTCGGTGGTGACCTGGTCACCGACTCGCTCCGATCGCTGGCCGCCCAGGGCCGTCTGCTCGTCGTCGGCTTCACCGCCGGCGCCATCCCCGCGGTCAAGGTCAACCGGCTGCTGCTCAACAACGTCGATGTCCGCGGCGTCGGCTGGGGCGCCTACGCGATGGTGCGTCCGGGCTACATGCGCCGGCAGTGGGACGAGCTCCTGCCGATGATGGAGTCCGGCGTCATCGACCCACCGATCGGCAAGACCTACCCGATCGAGGAGTTCGGCCAGGCGCTGCAGGACATGGAGGAACGCAGGACGCTCGGCAAGTCGGTCGTCAACCTGCGCTGAGGCACCGGGCCCGAACGGCGCCCTGACGCGTTTGCCATCGCCCCGGCGGGGCACCAGTGCGAGGTGACGTCCTCCGGAAATGCTGCTGTCCTGTTCGACATCGACGGCACCCTCGTCGACTCGACCTACCACCACGCGATCGCCTGGCAGCGGGCCTTCGACCGCAATGACCTCCCGATCCCGCTCTGGCGCATCCACCGCACCATTGGCATGGGCGGCGACAAGCTGGTGGCCGAGGTGGCCGGCGACGACGTCGAGAAGCGTCTCGGCGACACGCTGCGGGACGCATGGAGGGACGAGTACCTCCAGATCAAGGCCGAGGTCGACCCGCTGCCTGGCGCGGCCGAGCTGGTGCGCAAGCTGGCCGGGGACGGCTACCAGGTGGCGCTGGCCTCCTCGGGCGACCCGGAGTTCGCCGACGAGGCGCTCGACGACCTCGACATCCGTGACGAGGTCGTGGTGCTCAAGACCTCCGCGGACGTCGACCGCTCCAAGCCGGACCCCGACCTCGTCGAGGTGACCCTCGAGGCTCTCGGCACCACCCGGGCGGTGATGGTCGGGGACACGCCGTACGACGTGGAGTCCGCCGGGCGGGCCCGGCTCGCGTGCATCGGCCTGCGTTCGGGTGGGTACAGCGAGGCGGAGCTCGTCGACGCGGGCGCCGTGCTCGTCGTCGACGGCCCCGAGGACCTCGTGGACCTCGACTGGGACCAGTACCTGCCCTGAGAGGAGCAGCATGACGAGCTTCGGCTACACACTGATGACCGAGCAGTCGGGACCCCGCGAGCTGGTGGAGTACGCCGTCTCGGCCGAGCAGGTCGGCTTCGACTTCGAGGTGATGAGCGACCACTACTTCCCCTGGCTCGCGTCGCAGGGCCACGCGCCGTACGCGTGGTCGGTGCTGGGCGCCGTCGCGCACGCCACCTCGCACGTGGGGCTGATGACGTACGTGACCTGCCCGACGATCCGCTACCACCCGGCCGTCGTGGCCCAGAAGGCCGCGACCGTGCAGCTGCTGGCGGAGGGTCGCTTCACCCTGGGACTTGGCACCGGGGAGAACCTCAACGAGCACGTGGTCGGCCAGGGCTGGCCCGCCCTGCAGGACCGCCAGGCCATGCTGCGCGAGGCGATCGAGATCATCCGTGCGCTGCACACCGGCGAGCTCGTCGACCATCGCGGGGAGTTCTTCCAGGTCGACTCTGCGCGGATCTGGGACCTGCCCGAGCACCCCGTGGAGATCGGTGTCGCCATCGGCGGCGACCGGGCCATCGCCGAGTTCGCGCCGCTGGCCGACCACCTGATCGCCACCGAGCCGGATGCCGACCTGGTCGAGGACTGGAACGCCACCGACGGTGCGCCGAAGATCGGCGACCGGGCCCGAGCGGTCGGCCAGGTCCCGATCTGCTGGGATCCGGACAAGGACGCGGCCGTGCAGCGCGCGCACGAGCAGTTCCGTTGGTTCGCCGGTGGCTGGAGCGTCAACGCCGACCTGCCCACGACCGCCGGGTTCGCCGGCGCGACCCAGTACGTGCGCCCGGAGGACGTCGCCGCGTCCATTCCCTGTGGCCCTGACCTGGACGCCATCGTGGAGAGCGTGCGGCCCTTCTGGGACGCCGGTCACACCGACGTGGCGCTGGTGCAGATCGGCGGAGACACCCAGGAGCGGTTCCTCGCGGGGGCCGCCGGGCCGCTGCTCGAGAAGCTACGGAAGGCCTCGTCGTGAGCGCCGGCGTCGCCCCCGCCCGCTGACGCTCCCCGCGACCGCCGGACCACCACGGCGCCGATCGGGCCGCGCTGCCGGTGGCCGTCGAAGACGTCCCGTTGACGAATGCCGTGCTCGTGCGGAGCATTCTGCCCGCGACGGGCCAATGGCAGGCCGACAGCGCTCGGCACCCGTCGGCGTCCGGCAGACCGAGGGGTGATGAGGTGGCGGTGTGCGCACACCTCCTCGCTCCGCCGTCATCTGGGATATGGACGGGACCCTGGTCGAGACGGCCACGGTGGTCCCGGACGCCTTCATCGAGACGGTGCGCAGGCTCGGGGGTGAGCCACCGGACCGGGACGGCGTCGTGGCGCTGTACGCCGTAGGCACGCCCCACGTCATGCTCGGCCGGATGCTGGCGCGCG
>NZ_JAOPXP010000174.1 GCF_025965085.1 Marmoricola sp. | reverse complement strand
ACGGAGTAGTCGTCCACCCGGGCCACGACGACCGGGGCGTCACCGTTGCGCTGGAACGGGATCGGGGGCGGCTTCGGCAGCATCCGCACGGAGTCGCGGAGCACCTCGGACCGGGCCGCCGGAACCGTCGCGCGGCCGGGGCGCACCGGCGCGAACTCCGGACCGGACTCGTCGCAGTTCTCGTCGTCCGGCTGCTCCAGGACCTCGGCGGTCCCGGGCTCCGGCTCGCTCTCACGGTCTGCGCCCGGACCGTCGAACGACCCGGCGTCGTCGTTCCCCGTGTCGTCGTTCCCCGTGTCGTCGGGGTCGCGGCGCTCGCCCTCGGACCTGCCGAGCATCCCGACCCAGCGGGCACGTTCGCCCCTGACCTTCTCGGGCTTCTCGGCCCTGGCGGGCTTCTCCGCCCTGGCCGGCTTCTCGGCCGACTCCTCGATCCTGGTCAGCACCAGGACGGGCGCCTGCCCGCTGGCGAGGGCGTCCAGGTCACCGACGAGGTCGCCGGTGAGTCCGTCGAACTCCACCCTGGTCGTGCGGCCCAGCGGGACGACGTACGCCTCGATCGCCTGCGAGGCAGGCCCGGCAGAGCGGTCAACCGTCAGGTCGTCACCGGTCTCACCGTCCTGGGCGCGGCTCTCCCGCAGGAGGGCCTCCTCCGCCGGGATGACGCGCGGGTGGACCACGATCTGGCCGTCGCGCAGCCAGGAGGCGGGTGACTGCACCTCGACGTGCTCGATGTCCTGCCAGCGCAGCCCGCTCCACGTCTCGCCCCGGCGCACGCGGACGCCCTGGTCGTCTGCGACCAGCAGAGGCGCCCGGCCGTCGCGTACCACGAGCAGCTGCACCACTCCCACCGTGGCGACCACGACGCACCACAGCCAGTCCATGACCGAACCGCTCTGGAGTGCGCGTGAGAACCACGCGACGGTCATCACGGCCGCGGCCAGCGCCACGATCGCCGCGAGCCTCGAGTTGTGCCGAACCGAAACGCCCATCACTGCTCTCCCTGGAGGTTGGAGATCACGTCGTCGAGGTCGTCGGGCTTGATCATCACGTCGCGTGCCTTGGAGCCCTCGCTGGGGCCGACGATCCCGCGGCTCTCGAGGATGTCCATGAGTCGCCCGGCCTTGGCGAAACCGACGCGCAGCTTGCGCTGCAGCATCGAGGTGGAGCCGAACTGGGTGGACACGACGAGCTCGATCGCCTGGACCACGAGGTCCATGTCGTCGCCGATGTCGTCGTCGAGGTCGCGCTTGGCGGCGGCCGGAGCCGTCACGTCGTCGCGGTAGCTCGGCTGCAGCTGGTCCTTGCACTGCTTGACCACGAGGGCGATCTCCGCCTCGGTGACCCAGGACCCCTGGACACGCACGGCCTTGGAGGCGCCCATCGGGAGGAACAGGCCGTCACCCTGGCCGACGAGCTTCTCGGCACCCGGCTGGTCGAGGATGACCCGGCTGTCGGCCAGTGACGACGTCGCGAACGCGAGCCTCGACGGGACGTTGGCCTTGATCAGGCCGGTCACCACGTCGACGCTCGGTCGCTGGGTCGCCAGCACCAGGTGGATACCGGCGGCGCGCGCCAGCTGGGTGATGCGCACGATCGCGTCCTCGACGTCGCGCGGGGCGACCATCATCAGGTCCGCGAGCTCGTCGACCACGACACACAGGTAGGGGTACGGCGCCAGCACGCGCTCGCTGCCGGCCGGCACCTGGACCTTGCCCGCACGCACGGCTTTGTTGAAGTCGTCGACGTGGCGGAAGCCGAAGTTGGCGAGGTCGTCGTAGCGCATGTCCATCTCGCGCACGACCCACTGCAGCGCCTCGGCGGCCTTCTTCGGGTTGGTGATGATCGGCGTGATCAGGTGCGGGATGCCTTCGTAGGCGTTCAGCTCGACCCGCTTGGGGTCGACCATGATCATCCGCACCTCGTCGGGCGTCGAGCGCATCAGGATCGAGGTGATCATCGAGTTGATGAAGCTCGACTTGCCCGAGCCCGTGGCGCCCGCGACGAGCAGGTGCGGCATCTTCGCCAGGTTCGCCACGACGAAGCCGCCCTCGACGTCCTTGCCGAGGCCGCACACCATCGGGTGGTGGTCGTTGCGGGCGATGTTCGACCGGAGCACGTCGCCGAGCGACACGATCTCCTTGTCGAGGTTGGGGATCTCGATGCCGATCGCCGACTTGCCGGGGATCGGGCTGAGGATCCGCACGTCGGCGGACGCGACGGCGTACGCGATGTTCTTGGAGAGCGCGGTGACCTTCTCGATCTTGACCGCCGGGCCGACCTCGACCTCGTAGCGGGTGACGGTCGGGCCCCGGGTGTAGCCGGTGACCTGCGCGTCGATCGCGAACTCCTCCAGCACCTGGGTGAGCCGGTCGACGACCGCGTCGCTCGCCTGGGAGCGGGCCTTGTGGACCGAGCCCGGCTTGAGGACCTCGTTGGCCGGCAGGGAGTAGGTGACGTCCCCGGACAGCGCGAGCTGCTCGACGCGCTGCGGCAGCGGCGAGTGCGGAGGAGGCTCGAGCTCGGTCTTGGGCTCGGGGACGTCGGGGGCGAAGGGGTCGAAGATGTCGACGCCGACCTGGTCGTCCTCGACCATGACGTCGGGACGCTCCCGGCGGCGCTTCTTCAGCTCGCGATCCGAGAGGACGGGGCTGTCGTACGCCGGGTCGCCCTCGGGGTCGAAGTCGTCCGCCGTCTTGGCGCGGCCACGGGTCTTGATGGGCTGAGTGACGTCGTGATCGTCGGCGGCGTCGGCCTCGGGGTGCCGACCGAGCATCCGGTCGCGCGCGGCGGCCAGCTTGGTGGGGACCTGGTAGATCGGGGTGGCCGTGATCACGAGCAGGCCGAAGAAGGAGAGCAGGACCAGCAGCGGCACGACGACGTACGGCGTGCGCAGCAGGTCGAGCAGCAGGGAGGACACGACGAAGCCGATGGCTCCCCCGGCGGACTGCAGGTCACTGGCGTCGCCACGGACCGGCTGCGGGCTGCCGTTGGCGATGTGGACGATGCCGAGGATGCCGAAGCCGAGAGCGGCCCAGCCGACGACCTGGCGGCCCGCGGGGCCGTTCTGGACGGGGTCGCGCATGGTGCGCCACCCGACGTAGACCAGGGCGAGCGGCACGAACCAGCCGACCTTGCCGACCGAGCCGGCGACGACGGTGCGCGCGAGGTCCATGACCCCGCCCGGGAGCTGGAACCAGACGGCGGCCCCGACGACGACCGCGACACCGAAGAGGAAGAGACCCGCACCGTCACGGCGGTGCTCGGGCT
>NZ_JAOPXP010000156.1 GCF_025965085.1 Marmoricola sp. | reverse complement strand
GGCACGAACTCGAAGGTCATGCCGAGCAGCCACAGGAGCAGCAGCACCACCGGCAGGTGGAAGAGGAACTGCAGGAACGTGAACCCGATCAGGTCCCGAGCGCGCAACCCGAGCACGGCCAGCAGCGGCAGCATGAAGAACGGGTTGACCAGGTTGGGCAGCGCCTCGGCCGCGTTGTAGACCTGCACGGTCCAGCCGAGGTTCATCTGCACGTCGGTCGCCGACTGCATGACGTACGGCGCCTCGACCAGCCACTTGCCGCCACCCGAGGGCACCAGGATGCCCAGGACCGCGGTGTAGAGCGCGATCACGACGGGAAAGGCGCCGCCCCCACCGAGGTTCGCGAACAGGTCGGCAAGGTGCCCGGAGACCGAGAGACCCCCGCGGCCGGTCGCCCTGGTCAGCACCGCCGCCATCGCGGCGTAGAGCGGGTACTGCACGAGCACTCCGGCGGTCGTGGGCACTGCCTTGGCCGTGGCGTCGAGGAAGCCGCGGGGCGTGCCGTGGAGCACCAGCCCCAGGACGACGAAGACCAGCAGGTAGGTGTCGAGGCTGCTGATCACGGTGAGCAACGGCTTGTCGATGAACTGGTAGAACAGCCAGACCAGCGTCAGCACACCCACGAACATGGGCAGGACCCTCGAGCGCTCCAGCCACTCCCCCGGTCGGGTGCGCGGCGGCGGCGGGTCAACGGTGTCGTCGAGATCGACTCCCATCTCCTCGGCGGTCCTGATGGCCCTGCCCTGGGGCGCCGAGAACCACGAGATGACCACGGTGAGCACGATCAGGATCCCGGCCATCGTCAGCGACTGCCAGGTCAGGATCGTGTCGCCGAAGTCCAGGACCCCGGTGATCTTCAACAGGTCAGGGGGCAGCGACCCTGGGGTGGCCTGGAGCTGCGCGGCCGAGGACGAGAGTCCCAGGGCCCACACGGCACCGAGACCCATGTACGCCGCAGCGCCGATCGCCCGGTAGTCGACTTCGAGGTCCGTCCGGCGTGCGATGGCGCGGGCGAGCAACCCACTGAAGACCAGGCTCAGGCCCCAGTTGAGCATCGAGACCGAGCATGCGACGAGCGAGACGAACGCGACCGCGCCGCGGGCGGTCGACGGCACCATCGCGATGCGCGAGATCGCCCTGGCGGCCGGCGGTGAGGTCGCGACGATGTATCCGGTGAGCACGACCATGGCCATCTGCAGGGTGAACTCGGCGAGGTCCCAGAAGCCGCCGCCGAACGCCTCGGCCACCGCCTGGGGGCCGGAGCCGTTGAGGAGCGCGGCCAGGGTCACCACGACCAGGCCCATCAGCGCGAAGACGTAGGCGTCGGGGAACCACTTCTCGGTCCAGCCGGCGAGGCGCTGGGCGAAGCGGGCGAGTCCGCGCTCCTGGACGTCCGCGTCGGCGGAGGTGGTCGCCATGGGGCTCCTTCCCGAGGAATGGAGCCACGCTAGGGGCGTGTCGCGCTTCGGGCTAGTGCCTCCGGCTGGCGGGACGGCTCCACGGGGGCCGCATCGTGCCCGTCCTGTGCGAGAGCACGAACCACGCCAGCAGTGCGATCAGCACGAACGGCAGGTGTGTCAGGACGGTGAGGGCGACCAGCGCCACCAGCACCGGTGCCAGCGGGACGGGGAACCGTCGCCGTCCGGTGCGGGGGCGCAGGGCCGTGCGGTCAGGCGTTGCCGGTGAGCGCACCGGCAGGTCGGCGAAGACGGGGGCGAGGTCACCCCGCGTCCTCGCCGACCACACGGCGTCGCTGCGCTCGTCGAACTCCTCCTTGGCGAGCCGTCCCACGGCGTACTGCTCGCCGAGCAGCTCCATCGCCGCCTCGCGGTCTGCGTCACTGATGCGCAGCGCGTCCATCACTCCTCCTCGAAGGAATCCGGGCTGGTGCCGTCAGGACCCTCGGCCAGCAGGCCGTAGAGCCGGCGCCGGGTGTCGCCGAGGATCTCGATCGCCTTCTCGCGCTGGTCCGGCGTGCCGGTCGTGGCGACCTGGACGATCGCTCCGACGGTCTGGCCGATGACCTGCTTGAAGTCCAGCGCCTCCTGGTCGTCGGGCTCCTCGGCGAAGGGCGCCCAGACGGCCTCCATCTCCTCGGGGTGCTCCTCCACGTAGGCCGTGCCCACCGTGGTGAGCTGCACGGCCTTGCGCCCGGTGGGGGCGTCCTCCACCAGCCCCTCGTCCTCCAGCTGGGCGATGGTCGGGTAGACCGAGCCGGGGCTCGGCTTCCACACACCGTCGGTGCGCTCCGCGATCTGCTGGATGACCTGGTAGCCGTTCATCGGCTCCTCGGAGGTGTGCAGGACGTCGAGGATGGCCGAACGGACGTCGCCGCGGCGTACCCGAGGTCGACCACGGCCGCCACCCCGCCCGCCGGGGGAGTCACCGCCGAACCCGGGGCCGAACATCTGCGCCAGCCACGGCGGCGGCCCGCCCATCGGGCCGCCCCAGGGGCCGCCCCACGGGCCGTGTCCCCCGTGGCCATGCCGTCCCCGTCCGCCGCGCTGACGCCGGGAGGGTTCGAACTGCTGTGTCCACATTGCGTGTCCCATGTCGAGGTCCTTTCCGCTGAACGAGTCGGGCCCGGACTCGTTCCTCGGGCTTTCCGACACTGTCTCGATATGTTGACGATATATCGCGATCGCTCTTGCCACAAGGCCCTCGGACTCGCTGGTTCCCGGTTCGGGCGCGGCATCCGTGCCGGACCGTCCTGTCGCCGTAGCGTCTGGGCGGTGACTCCCCCGCCTCCCTCGTCCGGCCCCCTCGAGCCCCACGACCGCTACGGTTCCGACGTCTTGGCCACCGACTGGCGTACGCCGAAGAACGGCCGCGCGGTCGAGATCGACGCCGACCTCGGCCTCGTCGTCGAGGAGGTCACCACCGACTGGTGCGGCGAGATCGTCCAGGTCGAGCGCGACTTGGGCACGCTGACGCTCGAGGACCGGCGCAACAAGCGGCGCACGTTCCCACTGGGGCCCGGGTTCATGCTCGAGGGGCGCCCGGTGGTGCTGGTCGCTCCGACCAGGAAGGGCCCGGTGGCCCCGACCCGAACGGCCTCCGGCTCGGTGGCGGTCCAGGGAGTGAAGGCGCGGATCGCGCGGGCCAGCCGCATCTTCGTCGAGGGACGCCACGATGCCGAGCTGGTCGAGAAGGTGTGGGGCGACGACCTGCGCATCGAGGGCGTCGTGGTGGAGTACCTCGAGGGCATCGACGACCTCGGCGAGAAGCTGCGGGACTTCGGCCCCGGACCTGAGCGCCGGGTCGGCGTACTCGTCGACCACCTCGTGCCGGGCTCGAAGGAGAGCCGCATCGCCGCCTCGGTCCGCAAGTCTCCGACCGGCAAGCACGTGCTGATAGTGGGCCACCCCTTCATCGACATCTGGGCGGCCGTGAAGCCGGAGCGGCTCGGCAAGAAGGCGTGGCCGACGATCCCGCGCAACGTCGAGTGGAAGCACGGCGTGTGCCAGAGCTTCGGCTGGCCGCACCGGGAGCAGGCCGACATCGCGCGGGCGTGGAAGCACATCCTGGGCGGCGTGCGCGGGTTCCAGGACCTCGATCCCGCCCTGCTCGGCCGCGTCGAGGAGCTGATCGACTTCGTCACGACGGAGGACCGCTGAGCTGCTTGCTCAAGCCGGTCTTGCGTACGGTCTCCGCCACAGGGAGAGCTCGAGCGCCTCCCCGATCTGGGCCCAGGACCAGCCCTGCCGGTCCCGAGAGCGGCCACCGTCCTTGACGGATCAGTCGACGAGCTCCCGGACCACTGCGTCGGCGAGGAGGCGCCCCCTGCGGGTCAGCACCAGGCGGTCCGCCTCCAGCACACCCAGTCCATCAGCGACCACCTCGTCGACCCGCACCCGGTCAGCGAGGTCGAGGGGCATTCCGTCGCGCAGCCGGATCTCGAGCAGCACGCGCTCGAGCGCGCGCGTGTCCTCGTCGAGCACCTCGCCGTCCTGGGCCGGCGACTGCCCCGCGGCGATCCGGGCGGCGTACGCGCTGGGGTGCTTGACGTTCCACCAGCGCTTGCCCGAGACGTGCGAGTGCGCACCGGGGCCGACGCCCCACCAGCTCCCGCTGGTCCAGTAGAGCTCGTTGTGGCGACAGCGCGCCGCCTCATCACGGGCCCAGTTGGAGACCTCGTACCACTGCAGCCCTGCGGCGCCGAGCGCCTCGTCCGCGATCACGTACTTCTCTGCCAGGTCGTCGTCGTCCGGGGCCGGGACCGCACCAGTGCGCACCTGGCGGGCCAAACGGGTGCCGTCCTCCACGATCAAGGAGTAGGCCGACACGTGGTCCGGCTCGCACGCCAGCGCCGCGTCGAGAGAGGACTGCCAGTCACCCACGGACTCCCCCGGCGTGCCGTAGATGAGGTCGAGGCTCACCTGCTCGAACCCCGCCTCACGTGCCCAGGTCACCGCCCGCGCGACGTTGGCCGGGTCGTGGGTCCGCTCCAGGGCCCGCAGCACGTGGCGCACGGCCGACTGCATGCCGAACGACACCCGGTTGAACCCGCCGGCGCGCAGCGCCTCGAGGCTCTCCGGGGTCACGCTGTCGGGGTTCGCCTCAGTCGTCACCTCGACCCCGGGCGCGAGACCGAAGCGTTCGTCGATGGCGGCGAGCGTGCGGGTCAGGTCACCGGCGGGGAGCAGGGTGGGGGTGCCGCCACCGAAGAACACCGTCGCGACCTCGGGCCGGTCGGGGCCGAGCACCCGTGCGGCGTACTCGACCTCCGCCACCGCGTGCCCGGCGTACGCCGCCTGCGACCCGCCCCCGCCGAGCTCGGTCGCGGTGTAGGTGTTGAAGTCGCAGTAGCCGCAGCGGACCGCGCAGAAGGGGACGTGCACGTAGAAACCGAAGGGCACACCGATGGGGGCTTCGACGGGGGCTTCGACGGGGACCTCGAGGGGGGCGACAGGCACCCCACCAGTCTCACACCGGGTCGGCCGGGCTTGCCGGGCGGCCAGATGTCGGGGGTAACTTCTTTCAGCAAGGAAGGGAGTCCCACGATGTCGCTCGTACGTCCCACCCGCACCCTGACCGCCGGCCTGCTGGCTGCCGCGCTGGTCGGCACCGCCGCACCGACCCCCGCAGGGGCGGCGCCCGGCCCCGGCTCACCGCCTCGCACCCACCTGCCGAACGGGTTCCAGCCCGAGGGCATCGCGATCGGTCGAGCCCCCGTCGCCTATGTCGGCTCCCTGCGCGACGGCGACATCTACCGCGCCGACCTGCGCACCGGCAAGGGAAGGGTGCTCAGCCAGGGCGACGGCACTCCGTCCGTGGGGCTGAAGCTCGACCGCAAGGGCCGCCTGTGGGTGGCGGGCGGCGTCGATGGTGACGCCAAGGTCGTGAGCGCCCGCACCGGGCGGGTCCTGGCCCACTACGACTTCACGACGGGCTCCTCCTTCGTCAACGACATCGTGCTCTTCCGGGGGGCCGCCTGGTTCACCGACTCCAACCGGGCGGTGCTCTACAAGATCTCCCCGGTCGACGGCCGGCCCGCGCGGGCACGGCTCCGGACGGTGCGACTCACGGGCGCCTGGAACCAGGTGGCGGGCCAGTTCAACGCCAACGGGATCAGCACCACGCCCGACGGTCGCGCCCTCCTCGTCGTGCAGTCGGTCACGGGCAAGCTCTTCCGCGTCAACCCTCGTTCCGGGCGCGCAGCCCGGGTCCGGCTCGGGGGCTACGCGCTCACCAACGGTGACGGGATGCTGCGGCTGCGTCGCACGCTGTACGTCACCCAGAACCAGGACAACAAGGTGGCGGCGCTGCGACTCAGCAAGGACGGCAGGTCCGGACGGCTCGTCCGCACCCTGCGCTCGCGCGGGTTCGACGTGCCGACGACGATCGCGACCTTCGGCAGCGCCCTCTACCTGCCCAGCGCTCGGTTCACGACGCCTCCGACGCCGACGACCCGCTACTGGTTCACCAGGGTCAGGCGCTGAGCCCCCGGCTCAGACCGGGACGTTGAGCGTGGCGAGGTAGCCCTCGTCGTTGCTGCCCGTGACCTTGGCCATCTGCAGCGAGTAGCCGTCGCTGAACACGTTGTCGCTGCTGAGCGAGGACTGGGACAGGTTGGCGACGCTTGCGTCGTACCCGTCCGCCTCGTAGACCTGCTTGCAGACCTCCTCGGGAAGGGCCATCTGCGAGGTGCGCAGCTTGTTCGACGCGCTGGTCGCGTCGTCCAGGCTCGGGTACACCTCGAAGTGGAGGTGCGGCCAGCGACCGGAGTACGCCCCCGGGAAGATGCTCGTGAACTCGACGTAGCCC
>NZ_JAOPXP010000146.1 GCF_025965085.1 Marmoricola sp. | reverse complement strand
GACGGCACCCCCGACCTGGTGAGGCAGCACCATCCCGATGCCTCGGTCGTCGAGCTCGGGACCAACCGGGGCGCGGTGGCTCGCAACCTCGGCGTCCTCCGCTCCCGCACGCCCTACGTCGCCTTCGCGGACGACGACTCCTGGTGGGCTCCGGGCGCGCTCGCCGAGGCTGCCGACCTTCTGGACGCCCATCCGCGACTGGCAGTCCTGGCGGGGCGGGTGCTCGTCGGGGAGGACAACAGGCCCGACCCCATCTGCGAGCAGATGGCCCGGTCGCCGCTCGGCCAGGACGACGACCTGCCCGGGCCTTCCATCCTGGGGTTCCTGGCCTGCGGTGCCGTGGTCCGCAGGTCGGCGTTCCTCTCGGCCGGCGGCTTCGACGACGTGATCTTCTTCATGGGCGAGGAGGAGCGCCTCGCTCTCGATCTGGCCAGCGGGGGCTGGGGCCTGGCCTACGTGGACCACGTGGTCGCGCATCACCATCCCTCATCCTCGCGAGACCCGGTCGAGCGCAGCGTTCGCGCCGAGCGCAACCGGCTGCTGACCGCAGTGCTGCGGCGCCCGTGGCCGGTGGTCCTCAGGTGCGTGCTCGTGGAGCTGAGGAGCGGTCGCGCCGGGAGGTCGGCGGTGCGACAGGCGCTGGCACGGCTCCCCCGGGCCCTGGGGCGACGGCGACCTGTGCCGCGGCAGGTCGAACGGACTCGGCGGCTCCTCGACGAACCCAGGGGTCCGAAGGTCATGCAATCCGCGGCCGAGGAACCCCGAGGTGGACCACTTTCGTGGCGGTCATCTCGTCGAGCAGCTCAGGTCCGTAGCCGAAACCGGACCCGCTCGCCCCACGTGGGTGTGCGGCGCCGCCGGGAGCCCCGCCGAAGGCGGCGTTCAGCTTGACCGTCCCGACGGGCAGCTCGCGCCAGGCTCGCTGGGCGTGCTCCATCGACGCGGTGAGAACCACGGCCGCCAGCCCGTACCGGCCCTGACGTGCGGCCTCGAGGGCCGCGTCGAAGTCGGGCACGACCATGACCGGTGCCACGGGGCCGAAGGTCTCCTCACACATCACGGTCATCTCCTGGGTGCAGCCGGAGATCACTGTGGGCGGGTAGTGGGTGCCGGCTCCGTCGGGAACCACTCCCCCGGTGTGCAGGCAGGAGCCGGCGGCGACCGCCTCGCTCACCTGCGCGTGCACGGCCCGGCGCATCCGCTCGTCCACGAGCGGACCGATCGCACAGTTCCGGGCACGCCGCGTGAGCGACTCCAGGAACGGTTCGGCTACGTCGGCGACGACATAGATCCGCTCCACCGAGGTGCAGATCTGGCCGGCGTTCGCGAACGCACCCAGTGCGGCCTGTTCCGCTGCCCACTCGGGGTCGACGTCCCCGTCGACGACCATCGGGTCGTTGCCGCCGTTCTCCAGGAGGACCTTCGCCCCGGTCCGCGCGGCGGCGGCCGCGATGCTGCGGCCGGTCTCCGTGGAACCCACGTGCGCCACCAGGTCGACCTCGGGGGACTCACTGAGCCACGCACCCGCGCAGCCGTCCCCCACCACCACCTCCAGAACACCGGCGGGCAGCTCCGCCGAGAGCAGGCGGCCCAGCTGGAGCCCGGTGTGCGGAGTCCGTTCCGAGGGCTTGAACACCACCGTGTTGCCTGTCACCAGCGCGGCGCCGAGAAGACCGCACGGCACCGCGACCGGGTCGTTCCACGGCGTGATGGCGGCGACGACGCCGCGGGGCCCGGGCACCATGAGGTCGGTGGAGTCCCAGGACCCCTGCAGGCTGCGTCCGCGATGGAGCGGGCCCAGCTCGGCGTACTGCCTGAGCGAGGACACGCCGGCCTCGACGCCGCCACGCGCATCCTCGAGCGGCTTCCCCATCTCGCACGCGGTCAGCTCGGCCAGCCGGTCCGCTGCCCCGGCCACCCGTGCGGCGGCTGCATGAAGCATGCCCGCGCGCTCGGTCGGTGCCGTACGCCGCCAGTCCGGGGCGGCCTTCGCCGCAGCCGCGACGGCGGCATCGACGGCGGCTCGAGCCATGCAGTCCAGCCGCCCCACCAAGGTGCCGTCCCTGGGGTCGAGGATCGTCAGCGTGCGAGGGGAGTCATGGGACACAGGTGCTCCTTCGTCAGGGACGGACGCGGTTGGGGGGATCGCAGTACCCGTCGTGCCGCCCCGTACACGTGCCGCGACGAGGTCGCGTGCTGAGCGCGACTCAGCCAGCAGCCCGCTCCCTCTGCCGGACCACGGCAGCAGGCCTGTCGGAGAGAAGATCCCGCTCGCCGGTCAGGCCCGCATCGTCCGGTGTGCCGTCTGCGCACGGTCGGCCTGGGCGTACGCCGCCTCGAACCCGTCCATCGTCATGTGCCAGTCCATCGGTGGCGGATGAGCGATGTTGTGCCCGGAGAGCCGTTCGCGGACCTCGGCATCGGTGGCCAGCACTGTCAGCGCGCGCACCATCTCGTCGTCGTCGTGGCACAGGAAGCCCTCGACTCCGTGCTGCACGAACTCGCCCACTCCCCCGCTGCGCATCGCCACCACCGGCAGCCCTGCGGCACGTGCCTCGAGCGCAGCGATGCCGAAGGACTCCTGGTAGGACGGGGCGACGTAGGCGTCCGCGACGCGGTAGAGGTCGCGGATCTCGTCGCGCGACTTCGGCCCCGCCACGTCGACCCAGTCGCTCGTGCCCAGCTGGTCGTTGTGCGCCCGCAGCCTGTCCTCGAGCGGTCCCTCGCCGACGATGACCGCGCGCAGCGGGATCTCGTCCGGGACCTCCTCGCGCAGGACAGCGAGCGCCTCGAGCATCGGGAGCGGGCGCTTGCGTCCGGCCAGCCGCATCACCGCGGCGATCGTGAACGGACGCGAGGCGTCGCGGTCACGCTCCAGCGCACGCCACCAGTCGACGTCGACGGCGTTGAAGACGACGTCGATCTGGGTGTCCTGTCCGAGCGGTCCGCGCATCGACGCAGCGGCAGCCGAGCTGACGGCCGTCCACCTGACCGGCCACTGGGCCCAGCCGGCGATCGAGCCGACGAGGCGCACCCATCCCTCGCGTCCGCTCCACATCGAGTGGACCGTGGCGATCGTCGGGGTGCCGCAGGCGACGGCGGCCTTCGCCACCCGGCTGGTGAACGGGGAGACGACCGAGAGGTGCGCGTGCACGACGTCGTAGGACGGCAGCAGCAGGTCACGACGGGGCAGGAACGGCAGCGGCCACGGCGCGGGGGGCGGCGTGCGGATGACACGGACGGGGCCCGAGGGGACCGTCCCGGAACGGTCGGCGGTCGCACTGAGCACGGTGACGTCGTGGCCGGCCGCAGACTGGCGAGCCGCCAGCTCCTCGACGAACATCTCGATGCCGCCGACGCGTGGGCGGTAGACGTCGGTCACGTGCAGGATGCGCATCAGGCCACCGTCCCCGCGAGCCGCTGCCGCCGCCGCATCAGCAGCCAGCCGCCCAGCCAGGCGCCGCCCACCGGGATCTCCAGGGCATAGGTGAACCCGCGGTAGAGCAGCACTCCGGCCGTCATCACCGCGGGCGCTCCCCCGAGGGCGACCAGCACCGCAGCGGTCCCGGCCTCCGCGAAGCCGGTGCCACCGGGGGTGAGGAACACCATCGACATGACGCGGTCGACGGCGAAGGCTGCCAGCACCACGACCGGCCCCAGGTGGCCGCCGACCGCGTGCACGCAGGACCAGAGCAGCAAGGCCTGGAGCACGCCGTACCCCACCATGCCGAGCGAGAGCTGCGCCCAGCGCTCCTCGACCAGCCCTGCCACGTGGTCGCGGAAGTCGAGGAGCTTGGCCGTGACGACGTCCCGCCCGACAGGCCGGCGGACGACGCCACTGGCGCGCTCCACGACGGGAGCGACGACAGCCACAGCGCGGGCGGCTGCCCGATGCGTGGCGAGGCCCGACAGCAGGACGACGACGAGCAGCGCGAGGACGGCTGCGGCCCCGAGCCCGGTCCACCGTACGGTCTGGTTGACGTGCTCGCCGGAGACCACCAGGGCCGTCAGGGCCACCGCAGGGAGGGCGAGCTTGAGCAGGATCGACCACACGTTCGTGATCAGCGTGTACGCCGAGAAGCCGGCGGCGCTGAAGCCCCAGGAGCGGATCATCAGGTAGTTCAGCGACATGCCCGCCGCTCCACCGAAGGGCAGCAGGTTGGCGACCGCGCTGCCGGTCAGGTTCAGGTTGAGTGCGCGCTGCCTGCTCAGGCCCGGGAGGGCAGCCGTCAGCACGAAGGAGTAGACGAAGAGCCCGGCCGCCCAGATCAGGACCAGCATCACGGATTCGGGGGCGGTGACCAGCTCGAGGGCTCGGACGACCTCGCGCACCGTCGTGCCGACGAGACGCGGGAGCGCGTAGCCGAGGAGGCCCACGGCCAGTGCGAGGGAGAGCACGACGCGAGGGGCTCGGCCGCTGGCGCGACGCACCCTGGGGTCGGCCGCGTCGTCCGGCGCTGCATGCCAGACTTCCGACGTGCCGTTCACCATCGTCTCCTTCCACGCGCATCCGGACGACGAGGCACTCCTCACCGGCGGCACGCTTGCTCGCGCCGCAGCCGAAGGGCATCGCGTGGTCCTCGTGACCGCCACGGCTGGCGAGGCAGGTCTGTCCGATCGTATGCGCCAACATGCTCCACTCGGCGAACGCCGCCGTGTCGAGCTGGCGCGAGCCGCTTCAGCCCTGGGGTGCGCGAGGTGGGAGCTCCTGGACTACGAGGACTCCGGCTGGAGTCCCCCGGCCGGGCACGACACCGGCCACGACACCGGCCACCACACCGGCCACCACACCGGGCACGAAGCCACAGTGGGCAACCCGTTCTCCGGCCTCGACCCCGCCGGGCCCGCCGAGCGGCTGGCCGGGATCCTGCGCGAGGAGAGGGCCGACGCCCTCACGGTCTACGACGCACACGGAGGCTACGGCCACCCCGACCACGTGCAGGTGCACCGCGTCGGGATCCTCGCGGCCGAGCTCGCGGGCACGCCGGTGGTCCTCGAGGCCACGATCGACCGGAGCAGGCTGCAGCGGGTCGCGTCGGTCATGCGGTGGGTCCCCGGCGTGTCCCGGTTGATCCCCGCGTCCCGGTTCGCCTCGTCGTTCCTGCCCCGGGCGGAGCTGACCCACCAGGTCGACGTGCGCCGTCATCTCGATGCCAAGCGCGCCGCGCTGGCCGCCCACGCCTCGCAGGCCACGGGCGGCGGATCCATCCGTACCGTCGCCCTGCTCCTCCGGCTGCCCGGGCCGATCCTGGGCCTGGCCCTGGGTCGGGAGTGGTTCAGGGAACGCGGACGTCCCGTGGCCTCCGGTCTGCTGGACGACGTGTTCGCGTCACTGCGGTGACTCAGGCCTGGGACCAGCAGCCCGACGCCCATGGGGATAGATCATCTTGGCGCCCAGGTAGCAGGAGAGCACGCCGATCGCGATCCCGGCCGGGTCGTCGACGAAGAAGTGCCAGCCCAGGTAGACGGTCGCGATGATCGTGCCGAGGAGGAACACCCCCATGGCGATCGTCGTTCGCCGCAGCCCGTAGTACGCGCACATCAAGAAGATCACGCAGGTCACCCCGACGTGCAGGCTCGCGAAGGCCGACACCTGGGCGTAGGCGTCGTGCGCCTGCGGGTCGGCGAGCAGGTGGGCCCGCTGGTCCATGTACCTCGCCTGCGTGTCCTGGATCATCGTGTGCGGCAGTCCGGCGAACTCCTCTGGCGCTGACTGGAAGGGCCCGAGGGACGGGATCAGGTAGTAGCTGGCCACGCCGAAGATCCAGATCCACAGCCCCGAGGCGATGGCGACGAACCCGTCCCGGATCCGGGTCGAGAAGACCAGCGGCATCGGGATGGCGATCAGCACCATGGTGCCGAAGGACTCGTAGATGAGCATCAGCACGTAGGCGGCGACGTTCTGGCCGAGGAGGTCGTGCAGCAGCACCGCCGGGCTGTGACCGAGGAACAGCCACCGGTCCCAGTCGAGCAGCATCTGGTCGCGCGGCTCGTTGAGGACGTCCCAGCTCTTCAGGTTGTGATAGCAGAAGTAGACGATGTGGTAGGCCAGCAGGGCGCTGCCGGCGAGCGCCAGGCGGTGCCTCGTCCAGCGTTCGCGCAGCACGGCGCTGGTCTTGCGGACCGTCCATTCACGTCGCCCCACCCGCAGGCTGGCGTCGATCACCGTCATCGGCACGAAGATGGCCAGCGAGATGGCGATGCGCGAGAGGAAGACCGCGCCCTGCGGGTCCTTGACCGGGATGCCGACGTGGTGGGACCAGTACCACGTCACCAGCATGAACGCGGCCACCAGCGCCCACACCCGGACCAGCCACCGGTAGTCCGTCTCCCGGTCGGTGGACGGTGCCGACTGCCGACGGGCCCTCGGTATCTCAGCGGTTCTCACCGCCGCAGCCTATCGACCACCGGCGTCGCCAGAGCCACGCCCTGAGGGACCGGCGCGTACCTGACCAGAACCTGACTGCGTCGCCGACGAAGGTCCGGTGCTCCGGGTGTCCCCTACCTTGGTGGGATGCCGAGACTCCGGGCCGCCCTGGCGCTGCTGAGCGCCGCGGGGCTGCTCGCGGGCTGCGGCGGGGGGCAGGGCTCCACCGGTGAGCCCTCGAAGCAGCCGCCCACGAAGTCCTCCACCCGCGGGAGCGCCGCCGGTGTCATCGAGGTCCCGGCCGACGCCGAGACCCGGCCCTCGCAGCACTCGGGCGACTCCGTCGACGATCCGGCGATCTGGGTCGATGCCGGGAATCCCGCCGAGTCCCTGGTGATCGGGAACGACAAGCGGGGGGCGCTCGAGACCTACAACCTGGACGGCACCCTGGAACAACGCATCGAGAGCTCGACCACGTTCTGGGGCAACGTCGACATTCGCCAGGACGTGCCCCTCGCCTCCGGTCCGACCGACGTCGTGGCCGTGGCCAACGGCGGGGTGCGTCTCTACTCGATGGATGGCGCGACTCGTCGGCTCTCCCCGATCACCGCCGACGGCGCCCCCCTCGACACCGGAGGGGGCGAGGGTGTGTGTCTCCACGCCAGCCCCACGGACGGCCTGTCGGTGTTCATGGTGTTCATCTCGGGCGGCGTCCGCCAGTTCGCGCTGGAGGACGACGGCTCCGGCAACCTCTCGCTCCAGCTGGTGCGCTCGTTCAAGGTCGGTTCGGAGGCCGAGGGGTGCGTCGTCGACGACGTGACCGACACCTTGTACGTGTCAGAGGAGAACGTCGGCGTCTGGAAGTACGACGCGGACCCGGAGGCTGGGCCGACCCGCACGATGGTCGACGAGATCAAGCCCCAGGGGCACCAGATCGCCGACATCGAGGGCGTCACCCTGGTCGACGACGGGAACGGTGAGGGCCTGGTCATCACCTCCTCGCAGGGACAGACCGGTGAGAAGTCGTACTTCAGCACGTTCGACCGCGACACTGGCGCCTACCGGTCGTCCTTCCGGATCGTCGCCGGCGACCAGGCTGACGGCTGCTCGCACACCGACGGCATCACGGCCACGTCGCAGCCCCTGGGGCCGGACTTCCCGCACGGCGCCTTCATCTGCCAGGACGACTCCAACACCACCCCCGGAGAGGCGGGCAACCAGGACTTCAAGCTGACCAGGCTGGAGAAGGTCCGCCCCTAGCTCGATGACCGGTGCGGCTCACCGTGGGGAGATCGGCTGGCCGGCCATCAACCCGATGAGGACCGGCACCTGGGCCGCTGCCGCCTCGGCCGGCGTCCGGGACTGCCAGATCCGGATCCCGGAAGATGGACGGCCCGCGGCCCGTGCCCGGCCACCGGCCGTTCTCCCTGGGACTGCCCGACCATGCTCGCGGGCGGCGGCTGGTCGAGCTCGGGGCTGGCTGCCCTCGCCCCTCAGTCGCCGGAGGAGAACGCAGCGTCGAACGCCGCGGCCGGCGGATCGAACGCGAGCGAGCGGACGAAGTCGAGGGCCTCGGGGGCACCGCGTAGGCGATCCATGCCGGCGTCCTCCCACTCCACCGAGATCGGCCCCTGGTAGCCGATCGTGTTGAGCATCCTGAAGCACCGCTCCCACGGGACGTCGCCGTGGCCGGTCGAGACGAAGTCCCACCCGCGTCGGGGGTCCGCCCAGGCGAGGTGCGAACCGAGACGGCCGTTGCGCCCGTTGTCGACCTGGAGCTTCGTGTCCTTGCAGTCGACGTGGTAGATCCGGTCTCGGAAGTCCCACAGGAACGAGACCGGGTCGAGGTCCTGCCACACGAAGTGTGAGGGGTCCCAGTTCAGCCCGAAGGACTCCCGGTGACCGGCCGCCTCGAGCGCCCGCTCGGTCGTCCAGTAGTCGTAGGCGATCTCGGAGGGATGCACCTCGTGCGCGAAGCGGACGCCCTCCTGGTCGAAGACGTCGAGGATCGGGTTCCACCGGTCGGCGAAGTCCTCGTAGCCGGCGTCGACCATCTCCTGCGTCGCCGGCGGGAACATCGCGACGTACTTCCAGATGGAGGAGCCGGTGAAGCCCACCACCGTGTCCACGCCCAGCCTGCGGGCGGCGCGGGCGGTCATCTTCATCTCCTCCGCCGCCCGGGAGCGCACCCCCTCGGCGGCACCGTCGCCCCAGACACGGGCGGAGAGGATGCCGTGGTGCCGCTCGTCGATGGGGTCGTCGCACACGGCCTGGCCGCTCAGGTGGTTGGAGATCGTCCAGACCTGGAGGCCGTAGGTCGCCAGGACCTCCTTCTTCTCCGCGAGGTAGGCGTCGTCCTCCACGGCCCGCACGACATCGAGATGATCGCCCCAGCAGGCGATCTCGAGGCCGTCGTACCCCCAGCCGGACGCCAGGCGGCAGACCTCCTCGAAGGGCAGGTCGGCCCACTGGCCGGTGAAGAGGGTGATCGGTCGCGTCATCTGGGTGTCCCTTCGGGCGTGGCAGTGGTGGGTTGCCAGGTTCCGGCCTCGGCGCTGCGCTCCACGGCAGCGAGCACGCGCTGGACCTGCAGCCCGTCCGCGAACGACGGCAGCGGCTGCTCGTCCCTGGCGATCGCGGTCACCAGGTCCACGACCTGGTGGGTGAAGCCGTGCTCGTAGCCCAGGCCGTGACCGGGCGGCCACCAGCTCCCGACGTAGGGGTGCACGGGCTCGGTCACCAGGATCCGACGGAACCCGGCGGTCGCACCGTCGCCTTCCGCGTCGAAGAACTGCAGGACGTTCATGTCCTCGAAGTCGAAGGCGAGGCTTCCCCGGGAGCCGTTGATCTCAAGCCGGATCGCGTTCTTCCGCCCGGTCGCGAACCTGGTCGCCTCGAAGACTCCGACGGCGCCGCTCCCGAAACGTGCGAGGAAGGCCGCGGTGTCGTCGACGGTGACGCGGCCCATCTCGGGTACACCCCCGTCGCGCGCCTCGCCACCGAGGCGAGCGCCCGAGCTCGGGGACGCAGCAGGACGCTCCTCCACGAACGTCTGGAGCAGACCGTTCACGCCCACCACCTGGTCACCCGTGATGTGCTGGGCGAGGTCCACGACATGGGCCCCGATGTCCCCCAGTGCCCCCGAGCCTGCCTTGTCCCTCTCCAGTCGCCAGCTCATCGGGGATGACGGGTCGACGAGCCAGTCCTGGAGGTACTGCGCCCGGACGTGCCGGACCTGGCCGATGCGTCCCTCCTGCACCAGCCGGCGGGCGAGGGCGATCGCGGGCACCCGCCGGTAGGTGAAGCCGACCATGGACCGGACGCCGTGCTCGGCGGCGCGCTCGGCCGCGGCTGCCATCGTCTCCGCCTCGGCCACCGTGTTCGCGAGCGGCTTCTCGCACAGAACGTGCTTCCCGGCCTCGAGCGCGGCCACCGCGATCTCGGCGTGCGTGTTGCCCGGGCTGCAGATGTCCACGAGATCGATGTCCGCGCGAGCGAGCAGCCGGGTCCAGTCGGTCTCGGTGGACTCCCACCCGAGCTGCTGCGCCGCCTGGGCGACTCTGGTGGCGTCCCGGCCGCACAGCGCCCGCATCCTCGGCCTCAGGGGGAGGTCGAAGAAGTGGGGCGCCGTGCGCCAGGCCTGGGAGTGGGCCGCGCCCATGAAGGCGTAGCCGACCATGCCGATGCCGAGGTCGGGAGCGAGCGGATCCATGCGATGTCCTTCGAGGTCCGAGTGTTGCAGGCGGTCGCGTGCGAGCGGGGTGTGCCCGCACGACGGTGAGCGGCCGGGTCGTCACGATCCGGCCGCCCGCCGGTCAGGACTCGAAACCGAGCGCCATGTACTGGTCGACGTTGTCCTTGGTGACCACAGGGGCGTTCAGCACGATCCTCTTGGGGACCTCGAGCTGCACCAGGTCGGAGAGACCCTTGCCCTGCGCGATCAGGCGCGCCAGGCGGATGCCGTCGGCCGCCTGGGTGGGCGGGTAGATGACCGTCGCGGCCATCTCGCCGCTCTTGATCCATCGCATCGCGTTGGCCGAGCCTGCGCCACCGATGAACGTGAACTCCTTGCGGCCGGCGTTGTCGAAGGCAGCCTTGACGCCGACCCCCTGGTCGTCGTCGTGGTTCCAGATGATGTCGATCTTGGGAGCGGCCTGCAGCAGGTTCGAGGCCACCTTCTCGCCCGACTCGACGGTGAACTCCGCCGCGACGCGGTTGTCCACCTTCTCACCGCAGTCCGCGAGCGCGTCCTTGAAGCCCTTCGACCGGTCCTGGGTCAGGGGCAGCGCGTCGATGCCGGCGATCTCCGCGACGACGGCGTCCTTGATCTTCTTGTCCTTGATCACCTTGCAGGCGTAGGTGCCGGCCGAGACGCCCATGCCGTAGTTGTCACCGAGGATGGTGGTTCGCGCGGCGAACGGCGTCGAGAACTCGCGGTCGACGTTGATGACCGGGATGCCCGCCTGCATGGCCTTGGTCGCCACGTCGGTCAGCGCTGCGCCGTCCGTGGGCAGCAGCACGATGGCGTCGACCTTGTCGTTGATGAAGGTCTCGACCTGGCTGATCTGCTGGTTGGCGTCGTTGGTGCCCTCGGCGCTCTTCAGCTCCACGTCGGAGTACTTCTTCGCCTCCGCGAGGGCGGAGCTGTTGATGGCCGCCAGCCAGCCATGGTCGGCGGCCGGGCCCGAGAACCCGATGACGACCTTCTTCCCCGGGTCATCGTTCTTCGACGTGGCCCGGGCCGAGTCGCTGCTGTTGCTGCTGCCGCTCGCAGTGTCGTTCGTGGACGTGCTGCAGGCGGACACGACCAGCAGCCCGGCGAGGGCGGTTCCGGTGGCCAGCGCGAGCCGGCGGCGTGGGGTGGTGCGAGACATGGCTGCTCCTTCGGTGTTTCGAGAACTGGTTGTCGTGAGAGGTGGTGGACCTTCGTGGGGCGGTGGTGCGCGCTAGGTGCTGCCGTTGTTGCTGCGTGCCGCGAGACGTTGCTGGAGCAGGACCGCGACGACGATGATGAGTCCCTTGGCGACCGACTGGGCCGAGCTGGACAGGTTGTTCTGCGTGAAGACGTTGGACAGCGTCGTGAAGATCAGCACCCCGAGGACGGTGCCGACGATGGTGCCGCGACCGCCGGAGAGCAGGGTGCCGCCGATCACGACTGCGGCGATGGCGTCGAGCTCGTAGAGCGTGCCGTGCGTGGACGAGCCCGTCGTCGTACGGGCGACGATCATCACGGCCGCGATGCCGCAGCAGAGCCCGACGATCACGTAGAGGGCGACCGTGTGCCGTTGGACGTTGATGCCGGCCAACCGCGCCGCTTCGGGGTTGCCACCCACCGCGAAGGTGCGGCGCCCGAAGGTGGTGCGGTTGAGCACCAGCCAGCCGATCGCGGCCACCACCGCGAAGATGATGACGAGCAGCGGGATGCCCAGCACGTCATGCCGGAAGAAGTCCGTGAACCCCGGCACGCTGACGATCTGGGTCCGCCGCTGGGCGATGATCTCGGCGAGCCCACGGGCAGCGGCCAGCATCGCCAGGGTGGCGATGAAGGGAACGACCCTGCCGTAGGCGATCAGGAGCCCGTTGACGAGCCCACACCCCATGCCGACGATGAGGGCGACGAGGATGATCAGGGTCCAGTGGTTCCCGCGAGCGAGCGACTGCGTGGCCAGGGTGGTCGACCACACCGACGCCAGCGCGACGATGGCCCCCACCGACAGGTCGATGCCACCGCCTGTGATCACGAACGTCATCCCGACCGACACGACGCCGATCACCGACGCCAGCCTCAAGATGGTGAGGCCGTTGTCGACGCTGGCGAACTGCTGCCCCGCGGTCGCCACCCCGACGAGGCAGAGCACGAAGAGGGCGACGACCAGTCCCAGGTTGCGCCCGACCGACGAACCGAGCAGGAAGCCTGCGGCGCCGGTGCGCGCCTTGCCGCTGCCGGACAAGGGCACCTGCACCACTCCAGAGTCCGGGCCGGCGTCCGGCTTCTCGCCGTCGGTGACGGCCTCTCGTTGATGAGTCACGCCGCGCTTCCCTCCATCACCAGGTCGAGTACCCGGTGCTCGTCGATCTCGGTCGCGGGGCCGCTGTGCACGATCCGCCCCTCGCGTACGACGAGGACCCGGTCGGCCAGACCCAGGACCTCCTCCACCTCGCTGGAGACGACCACCACAGCCATGCCCCTGTCGGCGAGGGAGCGGATTGCCGCGTAGATCTCGCTGCGGGCGCCCACGTCGACGCCGCGGGTGGGCTCGTCCAGCAGGAGCACCCGGCAGTCGCGGAGGAGCCAGCGAGCCAGAACGACCTTCTGCTGGTTGCCGCCCGAGAGCGTGCGCACCGGACGCTCCACCCCTGCGGGCCGCACGTCGAGTGCCTTCGCCCACTCGGTCGCCGACGCCCGCTCGGAGGAGCCCTTGAGGAAGCCGGCGCGGGCGAACCGCCCCATGCTCGAGACCGTGATGTTCTGGTAGATCGGCTGGTCGAGCAGGAGGCCCTGACTCTTGCGCTCCTCGGGCGCCAGGCCGATGCCCGCCTTCACCGCCGCACCGACCGAGCCGGCCCGAAGCCGGTTGCCGTCGACACGCACGGTTCCGCCGTTGGGCCTGCGGGCGCCGTACACCGACTCCAGGATCTCCGAGCGACCCGAGCCGACCAACCCCGCGAGACCGACGATCTCACCGGCCGCGACCGTGAAGCTCACGTCGGCGAAGACCTTGTTCAGACTGAGGTTCTCGACCTCGAGGAGCGTGGCGGCCGAAGAGTCAGGCGGGGTCCGCTGCGGGAAGACGTACTCGATGTCCCGGCCGGTCATCAGCCGGATCAGCTCCGCCGTGGGGGTGTCCTTCGCCGCTAGGTCGGTCGCCACCGTCCGGCCGTCCTTGAGGACCGTGACCCGGTCGCCCACCTGCCTGATCTCCTCGAGCCGGTGGGAGATGTAGACGACGGCGACACCCTGCGTGGTCAGGTCGCGGATCACCCGGAAGAGCGTCTGGACCTCCTGCTGGTCGAGGGCGGCCGACGGCTCGTCCATGACGATCAGCCGGGTGTCGTGCGACAGCGCGCGCGCCATGCTCACGATCTGCTGCCCCGAGGCGGGGAGGGTGCCGACCTCGCGGTCGACGCGGATCTCCTGGTGGCCCAGACGGGCGAGGAGCGCCGTGGCCTTCCGCCGTGTCTCACCGCGGCGGACCAGACCGCCGCGGGACATCTCGTGCCCGAGGAAGATGTTCTCGGCCACGGTCAGCCCAGCGACGAGGTCGAGCTCCTGGTAGATCGTGGAGATGCCGAGGGCGATCGAGGTGTCCGGCGTGCTCAGCGAGACGGGGTCGCCCGCCCACCGGATCGAGCCCTCGTCGGGGCGGTGCGCCCCGGCGAGCACCTTGATCAGGGTCGACTTGCCGGCGCCGTTCTGGCCCAGGAGGCAGTGGACCTCGCCCGGCCGGACGACCAGGTCGACGCCGTCGAGGGCCCGGACACCCGGGAACGTCTTCACGATGCCGCTCATCTCGAGCAACGGCGCGCCTTCGGGAACACTCACCCTGACTCCTCTGGACCACCAGCGTGACGAGGGTCACTCGCGGTCTGGCACGAAACCTAGGGGATCAAAGGAAAGAGAGCAAGGCTATTTCGAAAGTCACTTGCGAAAGATGCTGGATCACCCGGCGGCATACACCGCGTCGCTGATGAGCCTCGCGGCGCCGATGACGCCCGCGTCGTTGCCGAGCTCGCTCAGCACCACCGGCATGTTTCCGGTCGCCAACGGCAGGGACTGCCGGTAGACCACGCTGCGGATCTCGGCCAGCAGGGCGTGCCCGAGACCGGCGACGCCGCCCCCGATGACGATCAGCCCGGGGTTGAAGAAGGAGACCAGGCTGGCCAGCACGTCACCGACCCGGCGCCCACCGTCGCGGACGAGCTGGAGCGAGGCGGGGTCACCCTGGGTGATCGCGAGGCCGACGTGCTCCGAGGTGAGCGAGCCGTGCTGCTCGAGCAGGTCGGCCAGCACGTCCGAGCGGCCTGTCCGTGCGGCGGCCGTGGCGTCCCTGGCCAGCGCGGCTCCACCGAAGAAGGCCTCCAGACACCCGTGGTTGCCGCACGCACAGACGGGCCCGTTCTGGTCCAGCCGGATGTGGCCGATGTCCCCGGCGCAACCGTCTGCCCCGCGGTAGAGGTGGCGCTGGACGACGATCCCGCAGCCGATGCCGGTGCCGATCTTCACGAAGAGGAAGTCCGAGGCGGATCGGGCCACGCCGTTGTGCTGCTCCCCCAGCGCCATGACGTTCACGTCGTTGTCGAGGAGCACCGGGCTCCCGAACTCCCGCGACAGGGCATCGCGCACGGGATAGCCGTCCCAGCCCGGCATGATCGGAGGCGAGACCGGTACGCCGACCTGGAAGTCGACCGGGCCGGGGACGCCGATGCCGATGCCTGCCGGACGTTCGATGCCGTGATCGGCCAGGACCTTGCGGATCAGGACGATGACCTCGGCCAGGACGGCCTCGGGCCCGCGCCGGATGTCTGCTCCGGGCGAGGACGCACGCGCGAGCACGCCCAGGCGTCCATCGGTCATCGCCACGCGCATGGAGGTCGCGCCGAGCTGGACCCCGACGAACCTGAGCCCGGCGTCCAGGTCGACCAACGTCGACCGGCGGCCGCCCCTCGAGGCCGCAGGTCCCCCGTCCTCGGCCAGCCCGAGCTCGACCAGCCTCCCCACCTCGGCGGCGACCGTCGTGCGAGAGACATTCAGACGGGCGGCGAGATCCATCCGCGAGAGCGGTCCCTCGTCACGGACGTAGGTCAGGATGCGGGACTGGGTGGGGGTCTCGGCCCGACCGGAGAGCAGGTGCGACATGACTGGATACTGCCACGGCGGCGATGGAAGATCCGCTGATGTGCAGCAACAGGTAGCGCGCGCGATCGTCATACTTTCGTCAACGACTGAGGAAATGCGCATGCCCGCAGGTACGCCGCGACGAGCTCATCCAGCGTCGACAGGTGGATGCCGGCCTCGAGCCTCCGGTGACGTGCCGGCCCGGAGGCTCCGGAGGAGGACGCCGACCCCTGCCGCGACGGCGGTGCCCGCCCGGAAACGGCCGGCTTCGGGGTCCGACGTCCCGGCCTCCACGACCTCGTCGGGTCCTATGCTGCCCGCCATGGGGATCGCGAGCGTCAGGTGGCCGCGGTGATCAGGACGACTCCGTTCCACGCGCGGCTGAGCGAGCTGAACACCCAGGGGCTCTACACCCACTGGCAGGGGTACCTCTCGGCGCTGCGCTACACCCACTCGCCCAAGCACGAGTACTTCGCCGTCCGGAACTCCGTCGGGGTCTTCGACACCTCTCCCCTGTTCAAGTACCGGATCGAGGGGCCGGACGCCGAGCGCTTCCTGGCCGGCGTGCTCGTCCGCGACATCCGCACCTGCCGGCCGGGGCAGGCCCAGTACACGCTCTGGTGCGACGACCGCGGCTACGTCATGGAGGACGGCGTCGTCTTCCGGCACTCGGCGACCGAGTTCCTGCTCACCGTCGCACGGCCGGCGTTGGGCTGGTTCTGCGACCTCGCCGGCCGGTTGCGGGTGAGCCTCGAGGACGTCTCGGACGACTTCGGGATGCTCGCCGTACAGGGACCTCGCTCGCGGACGGTGCTGTCCGCGCTGATGCCCGAGGCGGACTCGCTCGCGTTCTTCGACCACGCCCCGGCCCAGGTCGCCTCGGCACCGGTCACGCTCTCGCGCACCGGCTACACCGGCGACCTGGGCTTCGAGATCACCGTGGAGTCCGGACACGCGCTCGACGTCCTCGACGCGGTCCTCGAGGCGGGGCAGGGTCACGGCATCCGGCCGTTCGGCGAGGAGGCGCTGATGTCGCTGCGCATAGAGGCCGGCCTCCCGCTGGTCGACGTCGAGTGGCACAACAGCCGCCTGGCCTTCACCGACGACCAGAGGGTGACACCCCAGGAGCTGGGCATGGGCTGGATGCTGCGCGGCGTCGAGGACGGCGACCGGCCCTTCGTGGGCCGGGACGCCATCGTCAGGGAGCTCACGGGGACCTCCCGGTGGGCCACCGTCGGCGTGGTCGTCGACTGGGCCCACTGGGACAGGCTGCACCGCGACGCCGGCCTGCTGCCGTCGAAGGACGAGAGCCCGCTGCCCTACGAGTCGATGCTGTACGACGCGCCGGAGGGCGGCTCGCAGGTCGGCTTCGTGACCAGCTTCGTCTACTCCCCCGTCCTGCAACGCCACATCGGCCTGGCCAGGCTGAGGCCCGGTCTCGCGGCGCCCGGTTCACCGGTGCACCTGGAGATCGCGATCTCGCACCACACCACGCGGGTCGCCGCTGGCACCGCGAAGCTCCCCCTGTTCAACCCCGCGAGGAGGACGGCGCGCCCATGAGCTCCGCACAGACCGGATCCACCTACGACGCCATCGTGGTCGGCGGCGGCCACAACGGCCTGGTGAACGCCGGCTACCTCGCCAAGGCAGGTCTGCGCACGCTGGTGCTGGAGCAGCGACATCTGGTGGGTGGGGCCGCGATCACCGAGGAGGTCGTCCCCGGGTTCTCCTTCACCACCTTCTCCTACGCGCTCAGCCTGCTGCGACCGGAGATCATCCAGGAGCTGGACCTCGTCGAGCACGGGTTCATGCCGCTGATGATGCCCTCGTCGTTCCACCCCACCGGCGACGGCGGCTACCTGCTGCTCGGCGACGACCACGGCCAGAACGTGCAGGAGATCCGCCGCCACTCGCCACACGACGCGGACGCCTACGACCGCTACCACCACGACCTCGACCGGGTGGTCCAGGCCGTCCAGCCGCTCTTCGACAACCCGCCGCCCAACGTCTTCGGCAAGGACCCCGAGGACCGGGCTGACGTCGCCTGGCTGCTCGACCACCTCGGCGGCGTCGAGCGCAAGGTGATGCACGACGTCGTCCGCCTGCTCACCGGGAGCGCCTCGGACTGGCTGGAGGACTACTTCGAGCACGAGGCGGTCAAGGGCTTCCACGCGTCCTCCAGCATCATCGGCTCGAAGGTCGGGCCGATGTCCCCCGGCTCGGGGATGGTGCTGCTGTTCCACAAGATGGGCGAGCACGACGGACGCCTGGGGTCGTGGGCGTTCCACAAGGGCGGCAACGGCGGATTCACCCAGGTGCTCGCCCGGTCCGCGGAGGCCAACGGCGCGGAGATCCGGCTGGGGGCCCGCGTCAGCCACGTGATCACCCATGAAGGTCGCGCCGTGGGCGTGGCCCTCGAGGACGGGACCGAGTTCCGTGCCCCGGTGGTCGTGTCGGCGCTCGACCCCCGGCGTACGTTCCTGGAGCTGGTCGACCCGCGCGAGCTGCCCGCCGACCTGGTCGACAACGTGGAGCGGATGCGGTTCCGCGGGGTCTCGGCGAAGGTCAACTTCGCGCTCAACGCGCTGCCGGTCTTCCCCGCGCTCCCCGACACGGTCGACCACTACGGCGGCTTCCTCAACATCGGGCCGACGATCGAGTACGTCGAGCGTGCCTTCGATGCCGCGAAGTACGGCTGGTACAGCGAGCGACCCTTCATCGACGCCGCCATCCAGTCCGTCGTCGATCCCGACATGGCGCCTCCGGGCAAGCACGTGATGTCCTGCTTCGTGCAGTACGCGCCGTACGAGCTGCGCGGCAGCGACTGGGAGGCCGAGCGGGAGCGCTTCGGCGACCGGGCACAGTCCGTCCTCGAGTCGCACTTCCCCGGCTTCGGCGACCTGGTGCTGCACCGCGAGGTCGTCACCCCGGTCGACATCGAGCGCCTCACCGGGCTCACCGAGGGCAACATCTTCGCCGGTGAGTTCCTGGCGCCGCAGATGTACTTCTTCCGCCCGGCGCCCGGCTGGAGCCAGTACGCCACCCCGATCCACGGCTACTACCAGTGCGGCTCGGGCACTCACCCCGGCGGCTGCGTCATCGGCGCCCCGGGCAAGCTGGCCAGCCAGCGGGTCCTGCGTGACCTGAGGTCCTGACCGGTTCGTCTCCCCGTCACACGCCGCATCACACGCGCAAGCGCTGAGCTCTTCGCAACCGGGGTTCCGGCACCGGAGCCGGGACCGCCCAGAAGAGACGTCCAGGGATGTCCTTGTTCATGGACGTGCACGCCCCCCGGGGCGGCTGCCTGGTCGACGCCCTGACGCCACCGCGGCGCACGGGGTGCAACCAGGAGGCGCACGGGCTCGTCGGCGTCGAGATGCACCACGTCGCCGGACACGCCTGAGCCTTGACGGGCTCGCGTCCGCCGGCGACGTGAGACTCTGGCGGTGATGAGTACGACGATCCATCTCCTCGGACGTCCCCACATCGAGGGGACGTCCGGGACGTATCGGATCCGCAGCCGCACGAGCTGGGCACTGCTGGCCTACCTGCTGCTGAACGAACGGCCCCAGTCCCGGCTCCACCTGGCGGAGCTGCTGTTCAGTGAGGCCGAGGACCCGCTCACCGCGCTGCGCGGGAGCCTTGCCGAGATTCGTCGGGCCCTGGACGGCGAGGCCGAGGTCGAGGGCGACCCAGTGGTTCTCCGGCTGCCCCGGACCACGGCGGCCGACGTCTCGATCATCGAGGGCGGTTCGTGGGCGGATGCGATCGACCTGCCCCGTCTCGGCTCGGCACTGCTCGAGGGGCTGCGGGTTCCGGGCGCGTCGGCCTTCGAGTCGTGGTTGCTGGCCGAGCAGCATCGGGCGGCGGCGGCCACGGAGGAGATCCTGCACGAGGCAGCCCTGGCGTCGCTGGCGCGCGACTTCCTCGACGAGGCGATCCAGTACGCCGTACGCCTGGTCGCGATGACGCCGCTGGAGGAGAACCACCACGCCCTCCTGATCCGGCTCTACCGCCTGGCGGGCGACAACGCAGCGGCCCAGCACCAGCTGATGACCTGCACCGAGCTGCTGCAGCGCGAGCTCGGGGTCCTGCCCGGGCCCGTCGTACACGCTGCGCTGCGTGAGGAACGCACCGACCCCGACCTGCCCACCGACGTCGCCTCGGTGGAGGCCGCCCTCGAGGCGGGTCGCGCGGCAGTGTCGGCCGGCGCGATCGAGATCGGCGCGGACTCGCTGCGCGACGCCGTTCGCATGGCGGACCGCGCAGGCGACACGAGCCTGCGCGTCGGCTCCCGGCTGGTGCTGGCCGAGACCCTCATCCATGCGGTCCGCGGTCTGGACGAGGAGGGCATGGCAGCGCTGCAGGCGGTCGGCGACATCGCCCTGGCGCAGGGCGACCGCGTGGCGGTGGCCGAGGCGAGGGCCGAGCTCGGCTACGTCGACTTCCTCCGGGGACGCTACGACCGTGCGCAGGTCTGGCTGGAGCAGGCGCTGGAGTTCTCCGGCGACGCGCCCCAGACCAGCGCCAAGGCCCTCAGCTACCTGGGGGGTGCCGAGAGCGACCGCGGCAGGTACCGGACGGCCTTTGCGCTGCTGGACGAGGCGGCCGGGCTGGCGCGGGCGACAGGCGACCAGCGACGTGGGGCCTACGCGATGGCCATGCTGGGGCGTGCCCATCTGCTGCGCCACGACCTCGACCGCGCCGTCGACCACCTCGACGCCGCGCTGGAGCTGTGCGAGAAGGACCACTGGCTGTCCTTCATGCCGTGGCCGCAGGCGATCCGGGGTGAGGTCGAGCTCGTGCGCGGGAACGTCGTCGCTGCCAGGCGCCTGCTGGAGCAGTCCTTCGCGCGCGCCTGCCAGCTGGGCGATCCCTGCTGGGAAGGCATGTCCGCGCGGGCGCTCGCCCTGGTGTCGGCCACGGACGGTGCGTTCCCGCAAGCCTTCGAGATGTTGGCCGATGCGCGGCTGCGCACCGACCGGCTGGCCGACCCCTACGTCTGGCTCGACGCCTACATCCTGGACGCCCAGTGCACCCTGGGCCGAGAGCACGGACACCCCGACACCCACCGGTGGGTGGCCGAGCTGCGCCTGCTCGCCTCTCGGACCGGGATGCGGGAGCTGACCGTCCGGTCACTCGTCCACGGTGCCGCCCTGGGCAGTCCGAGTGACGCCGAGGCAGCCCGCCTCATGGCCGCAGACGTCGACAACCCGGTCGTGGACAAGCTCGTGGCGGAGCTCGCCGGCTGGGCCCGGCGGACCCCGTACTCTTCGGCCTGAGAAACTTGCATCCCGCAACCAACATCCCGAGGAAGCCCTCCGCCGTGCCGCATGCCCGCTCGAGCCACCGCATCACGTTCGCGGTGCTGACGATCGCCGTCGCGTCGTTCGCGCTGCTGCAGTCCCTCGTGGTCCCGGTGCTCGCCGAGCTCCAGACCGCCTTCAGGACCGACCAGAGCACGATCACCTGGGTGCTCACGGCGTACCTGCTCTCCGCCTCCATCTGCACGCCGCTCCTGGGTCGCCTCGGTGACGTGCTGGGCAAGAAGCGGATCCTCGTGGTCACCCTGGCCGCCCTGTCGATCGGGTCGCTGCTGGCGGCGCTGTCGCAGAACATCGCGTGGCTGATCCTCGCGCGGATCGTGCAGGGTGCCGGTGGCGGTGTGCTCCCGCTGTCGTTCGGCATCATCCGTGACGAGTTCCCTCGCGAGAAGGTCAACGGCGCGTTGAGCGTGATCGCCTCCCTGGCCGCCGTCGGGTTCGGCATCGGCATCGTGGTGGCCGGCCCGATCGTGGACCTGCTGAACTACCACTGGTTGTTCTGGCTGCCGATGTTCGCCACCGCGGCCGCTGGTCTGGGTGGTGTGTTCCTGGTGCCGGAGTCCCCCGTGCGTACGCCGGGCCGCATCCCGGTCATCCCCGCCGTGCTGCTCTCGTCCTGGCTGGTGACGCTGCTCCTGGGACTGAGTCAGGGCAACAGCTGGGGCTGGACCTCGGGCCGGGTGCTCGGCCTGCTGGCCGCCACCCTCGTCCTGTGCGTGGCCTGGGTGAAGGTCGAGAGCCACGCAACCGTGCCGCTCATCGACATGCGGATGATGCGTCGCCGCGGCGTCTGGACCACCAACGTCGTGGCCGGGTTCGTGGGCTTCGGCATGTTCGCCTCGTTCGGGTTCCTGCCCCAGTTCCTGCAGACGCCGCCGGCGGCCGGCTACGGCTTCGGCGCCACGATCGCCGAGTCCGGCTGGCTGCTGCTGCCGTCCGCGGTCGCGAGCTTCCTGATGGGCTTCGCGACGGCCCGGCTGGTGCGGGCGTTGGGGACGCGGATCGTGATCGCGTCGGGGAGCCTGTTCAGTGCCGCAGCATTCGCCTCCATCGCGCTCTGGCACGACGCCACGTGGCAGCTCTATGCGGCCACCACCCTCCAGGGCATCGGTTCGGGACTGGTGTTCTCCAGCCTCGCGGGCGTGGTGATCGCGTCCGTCCCGGCCGAGCAGACCGGTGTCGCGAGCGGCATGAACGCCAACATCCGCACGATCGGCGGCTCCATCGGGTCTGCCGTCATGGCCGGCGTGGTCACGGCTCGGGTCGGTCCCGGCGGTGTGCCCGTGGAGAGCGGCTACGCGATCGGTTTCGCCATCCTCGCCGCCGGGATGCTGGTCGCCGCCGCCGCGGCCGCCGTACTGCCCGACCTCCACGACCAGCCGACCCATGACGCCCTCGAGGACGCCGACAACGCCGGCCTCGGACTCGTGGCCGGCGGTCCCGCACTCACCGAGCAGCACGCCCCCGGCGCCCGCTGACCTATCCCGAGTAGGGAATCTCGGTCTGCCAGCTGTCCTCGTCCTGGGCGGCCGCCGCGAAGATCGCTGCCGCCACCCGGCTCGGCGTGAACGCACCCTCATGGGCCAGCGTGCCGCGCACCGTCACGGACACGGCCCTGATCCCCTCGGGCGCCAGCGTCGCGTCGATGCTGCGCACCAGGTTGCGCAGGCCGGCCTTCTGCACGCCCAGGCTTGCGGCCTCGTGCCACGGCCTGTCGGCGGCCAGGCTCCCCGTGGCGGTCACCCGTCCGCCGGCCGACAGGAAGGGGCGCGCCGCCTGCAACGCCGTGAGCAGCGCCCCGACCCCCAGGGTGACGTCGGCCGCGAGCTCCTGCGGCGTCAGCTCGAGAGGGCTCTTGTGGCGAAAGGCGCTCGGGTTGAAGTGGAGCACGTCGATGCGCCCGGCCGCCTCGCCGAGCTCCGTGACGGCAGCAGCGAACGCGGAGCCGTCGGTGATGTCGACGGCCCGCCATGTCGACTCGATCCCCTCGCCGTCCAGGGACTGCTGCAGCTCCACCAGGACGGGCTCGTGGAGCCCGACGAGCTGGACGTCGTACCCGGCACGCCCGAAGGTCCGCGCCACGGAACCGCCGACTCCGGGACCCGCACCGACCACCAACACCACGGGGCTGCTCATCCGGTCAGCCTAGGCCGCCCCCCGATCCGACGCCGCCGCATGGGCCCGTCTCGACCCCGGTCACGACCCTGCCGTGGTTGTCTTGTGGCATGGGGCCCGACGACCTGGCGGAGGAGCTCACGCGGCGACGCGTGGCGGAGGGTGAGAACCGCCTGCCGCCAGCCATCGCCGTCGTGGTCGCGCTCGTCGTCTACGCCCTGCTGCCGTCGGCGCTGCTGTTCACCGGACGACTGGTCACGCCGGTTGTCGAGGTCCTCCTCCTCGTCGCTCTCCTGATCACCAACCCGCGACGGATCACCCGTGAGACCCGGTGGTCACGCTGGGCCTCGATAGGTCTCGCCGTCGTGGTGATCCTGACCAACCTCGTCTCCCTCGCACTGCTCGTCTCGGAGCTCTCGAGCAAGAACTCGAGCGGCGGCAACCTGCTGGTCGCCGCGATGCAGATCTGGGTCACCAACGTGATCGGCTTCGGGCTGCTGTTCTGGGAGCTGGACCGCGGTGGTCCCGTCTCCAGGCGGAGCAAGCGGCGCGACGAGATGCCCGTCGCGGACTGGCGCTTCTCCCAGGACGAGAACGACGACGCCGTGATCGAGGTGAGCCGGAGCTCGAGCGCGTCCTCCGGCTGGGTCCCGATCTTCGTGGACTACCTGTACCTGTCCCTCACGAACTCCAGCGCGTTCAGCCCCACCGACACCATGCCCCTGTCCACCCGGGCCAAGGTGCTGATGGGGATCGAGGCAACCGCTGCGCTGGTGGTGTCACTGCTGGTCGTCGCGCGTGCGGTCGGATCACTGGGCGGCTGAGCTCCCGTCCATCCGCCTGACCTCGACCTGCGGCTCGAGGGTGTCACCGTATGGCTCCGCAGATCACAGTCGCGGCGCCGCTGCTCGAGACGAGGCAGCCGAGGAGTCGGACCTTTCCGGCAGGACGTGGACGCGGCCGGTCGCCCCGACGCCCAGCTCGGCGTGTCTTTCGCGGCCCCGTGGGTAGTGGTTGCGTGACGACCACTACCGAGGAGCTCTCATGGGACTGCCCACATGGACACGCTGACCTTCGTGGGAACCGCCACCACCGTGCTCCGGCTGGGCACCTTCACCCTCCTGACGGACCCCAACTTCCTGCACCGGGGCCAACGTGCCTACCTCGGCAAGGGGCTGTGGTCCCGTCGGCTCACCGAACCGGCCATGCAGCCATCGGACCTTCCGGAGCTGGACGCCGTCGTGCTCTCCCACCTTCATGGCGACCACTTCGACCGGGTCGCGCGTGCGAAGCTGGACCGCACCCAGCCGGTCCTGACCACCCCTGAGGCAGCGGAAACCCTCGCCGACTGGGGATTCAACGCAGACGGCCTCTCGCCGTGGGACTCCAGGACCATCGCTCATGGCACGGAGACCCTCACGCTGACCGCGCTGCCGGCGGTGCACGCGCGTGGGCTCCTCGCACGATTGCTGCCGCCCGTGATGGGCACCCTCCTGGAGCACAGCCAGGATGGCGTCGTACGTCGGCGCGTCTACCTCAGCGGCGACACGCTGACCGGCGACCATCTCGACGAGATCGCCCGACGCCATCCCGGGATCGACGTGGCCGTCGTACACCTCGGCGGGACGCGGGTGCTGTTCCACACCGTCACGATGGACGCCGAGCAGGGCGTCGACTTCCTGCGTCGCATCCGGCCGGTCCAGGCCATCCCGGTGCACTACGACGACTACAAGGTCTTCCGCTCGCCGCTGTCCGAGTTCCAGCAGGCCGCGGTCGCCACCGGTTTCGGGGGTCTGCTCCGCCCCGTACGGCGCGGCGAGACCGTGACGCTCGACCGGCCGGGGAACGGTTCGACCACGTGACCGTGCGGCTGCCACAGGTGGCGTGCGGGCGGCGGTAGCACACCGGGCTGAGCCAGCCTCGCCGTCGTCCGAGCCCGGGGCGTGACCCCGACCGCGCAGGGCCCACGCACACCCTCGTGGCCGCGAAGGAGACTCAGCTGTTGCGCGGGTCGGACGGCAGGAACCCCTCGAGCGCCTCCGCCGCGTCTCCTCCCGTGGCCAACCAGGCCGCCACCTCCTGCGGGTGCCGGCACTCCAGCTCCTCGAGCAGCAGCAGCCGCAGCCGTGCGTAGGCGCCGACCTCCACGACCGAGGCTGCGAGCTGCAGCTGGCGATGGGTGGACTGCCACGCCTGGCACAGCTCGGCGCTGCTGAGCTGCACGAGGACGTCGCGCGTCGTGCGCTCCGGGGCGACCTGGCCTGCGTGGTACCGGGTCGGTTCCCTCACGCGCGCCTGCGCAAAGCGGGCGACCTGCACCGCCGGAGGACTGGACAGCACGGCGGCCACGACAGCCCACAGCGGCAGCGATCCGGAGACCGTCCCCAGGACGAGGAGCGCAGCCAGCGTTCCCGCGCCCCACGCAGTGGCCTTGCCCAGGCGTCGCAGCCTGTTCGCGAGCGACTCGTCCTGGTCGCAGTCGAGGACCATGGCGACGATCGCCGCCCCCGCTGCGCCGGCTGCAGCCGTCGTGATCAGCACGACGGGACCGACCACAGCGGCCGAGACGGCCACACTCAGGGCGATGATGCCGCCCCAGAAGCTCCGCCAGCGCTTGGTGTACTGCGTGTGTTCGTCGTTCACCGCACTCTTCTCTCAGGTCGGCTCTCCGTTCACGCCGATGCCCGAAAACCTCCGTCGTACACGCATTCACCCCGCTTCATCGGCGGCTTCCGGCGCGGCCCGCACCGGTTCGGTCGCGCTGCGGGCGAACCTCTCTGCGAGAGGCCGGGTTGGCCTCCGCCTCCGCAGCGTTCACGAGGTCCTGAGCGACCTTGCGCAGCTTGGTGTTCTTCTCCTGGGACACGCGGGTGAGGATGGCGAAGGCCCGGTCCTGGTCGATCTGGTAGGCCTTCATCAGCATTCCGCAGGCGAGCCCGATGACGTGGCGTGACTCAAGCACGGCGTTGAGGTCCCTGACGGTGCGCGCGTGGCGCACGGCGAGGGCGGAGTGGGTGGCGAAGAGAGGTCCGAGTCGCCTGGTCTGGTCGTCGACGGTGTCGGTGGATGTGCTGTACATCGTCATCACCCCGGTCGCCTTGTGGCCGGCGTCCAGTCGGATCGCGAGCAGGGAACGCAGCCCGCGCGCCGCTGCCGGTCCGGTGAAGCGGGGCCACCTGTGCTCGAGCGCGGCGTGCTGGAGTACGACGGTCCCGGTCTGCTCAAGGGCGGTGACGCTCGGACCATCGTGGGACGAGCACTGGAGCTGGTCGAGCTCCCACACGAGGGAGCCGGTGCCGGCGATGGTCTCGATGGCCGCGCCGGACCGGGCGAGCGCCACTCCGACCTGGTCGATTCCCGGCAGGGACGTCAACGCCAGGCGCGCGATGGCGTCCAGGGCGCTGTCGGGCTCGGAGTCGGTGGTCGGAAACCGGGCCGTGTCTGCCAGCACCTGATCGGGGTCATGACGCGTCACGATGTCTCCGAGTTCGCCGTGGGGGATCTTGAAGGATTGAACGTCTTCGGGCTCTAGAGAGTGGCAGGCGCTCCGGCCGAAGTCATGGGCACAGGGAACCCAAGTGGGCGGGTCGACTTGGTCCGTGAGCACAGCCGGTTCCGACGCGAAGTGCTGCGCATACGAGGGGCCCCGGGTTCCTGTCCATCGCTCCGGACTGGTGAGACAGTGAAGGTGCTGCCGATCCGGTGTGGAGGTCGAAGATGGTTGGCGATCGCATGTGAGCACCCAGGCACTCGATCTCGCTCCCGGAACACACCTGTGCTGCATGTACCGGGGGCGCACCCAGCGCGACGAGCTGCTGGGCCCTTACCTCTCCGAGGGACTGCGCGCCGGTGACACCTGCTTCGTGGCGATCAGTGACCAGGATTCTGGGCGGGTGCGTGCGTTCAGCGCGGACGAGGGACCCGGAGAGCTGATCGTCCGCACGGAGCCGGTCTTTGCCGAAAACCCCTTCGACACCGAGGACGTCATCACGTTCTGGGAGCAGCTGGTCACCGCTGCGCTCGACACCGAAGGGGTCGACTTCGTGCGACTGAGCGCGGAGGGGACCTGGTGGATGAAACAGGCGCCAACCCTCGATGACTTGCATCGCTACGAGGTCCGCCTCAACGACTTCGCTGCCCGGCACCGTGCGTCCATCCTGTGCCTCTACGACATCGACGAGCTCGGGGCCGGCATCGTCTTCGATGCCATGAAGGCGCATCCGCGCATCTGGCTCTCGGGACTGGTCTTGGAGAACCCCTTCTTTGAGACGCCGGGCTGAGTGCCGGGAGCACCCCGACCATGGCTGACGCCACTGACGACCCGAGCAACACACAGCTCAGACGCGCTCTCAACGCCCTCCAGGAGCTGCTGGTGCTGTCGATGCTGCTGTTCGACCACCACCTGGTCGACGAAGTGCTCCGGGTGTTCGGTCACTCGGTGGACTCGGTGACGCAGTGCCAGCTGGTGCAGGTGACGTTCCTTCGTGAGCACGAATGGACGTCCTGGCCCGGTCCGCACGTCGCGGCGTGGGAGGCCACTCCGTCCGCGGGACTGATCCTCGAGCAGGAAGGTGACTCATGGACGTGCACCACCCCCATCGCCGGCCTGAGTGGACCACCGGGCAGGCTCGTGCTGCGGAGTGCCGGCAAGCCTGACGCCCAGCAGCTCTTCGTGGTCGAACGGCTCGGTCATCTCCTCGGTGCCGCTCTGGTCGACGCGGAGCTGCATGAGCGTGACCAGCGGCGCGCGACGGAGTTGGACCGGGTCAACGAGGAGCTCGCCCGCACGGTTGCCGCGCTCCGTCACCGAGAGCTGGTCCAGAACGCGTTCACCCAGATCGGTGCCACAGGCGACGCGGGAGACGTGGCGATCGCGCTCAGCAGGCTGACCGGCCGGAGAGTGGTCGTACGTGACGGGTTCGGCCATGTGACCACCGTGAGTGACGCGGACGGAGAGTCCGCCGCACCCTCGCTGGGAGTCGAGCAACACCGCACGCGGACGACGCTGCGCCATGGAGGCACCCTGGTCACGGACATCGGCGGCGGCCGCATCGACGGCGGCACCATCGAGCTGGACATCCCGGCCGGGGACGAGAAGGAGGAGGATGCACGCTTCGCCCTGCGGACCGCTGGCAACGCACTCGGCATGCTGAAGGCGCACGAGGCCGCTGTGGCCGAGATGGAGGACCGGCTCAGCCGTGACCTCGTCGAGGACCTGCTCGAGGGAGCGGCCCTCCACACCGTGGCTGCCCGGGCGGCGGCGCAGGGGCACGACCTGCGAGTCCCCCACGACGTCATCCTCGTCGCCTGGCCCTCGGGGCGGACTGGGGACACCTGGTCCCGGGACGTCCAGCTCACTCGTCAGGCGATGGCCAGCCAGGACCTGCCCTGCTTCGTGGCCCACAAGCACGGCATGGTGGTCGTGGTCGCCCAGCACGGTGTCGACATCCAGAAGCTCTACCAGGACCTCTCCCGGGAGTTCTGGCCCTCCGAAGGTCAGGTCGCCGTCGGTGAACCGGCGGCCGCGGCGGAGGAGATCCCCCTCGCCTACGACCAGGCTCGGCGCGCCCTCACGGCCCGCCAGCACTCGAGCAACCCGCACGGCGCCGTTGCCTACGCGGACCTCGGCGTCGAACGGATCCTCGCCGTCGAGGGAAACGGCAAGGAGGTGGAGCGCCTCATCGCCGACTGGCTAGGCACGCTGCTGAGCTACGACAGCACCCACCAGGCGGAGCTGGTGGCCACCCTTGCTGCCTACCTTGACCGGGGAGGGAGGTACGACGACACCGCTCAGGCGCTGTCGATCCACCGGAACACGCTGCGCTACCGACTGACCCGCATCACCGAGATCTCCGGACACGACCTCTCCGACGTGGAGACGAAGCTCAACCTGCACCTCTCCACCCGGGCCTGGCGACTTCGCGGGGCGCCACGGGGCACGAACCCGGACATCTAGCCCGCCCGCCGCGAGGCCTGCTGCTGAGGAAATGTGACGGTGTCGCCCAGCTCGCCGATCTGCTGCCGGATCTCGCGGAGGATGCGCGTGAGGTTCCTGGAGATCGTCATCTGCGTCAGGCCGAGCGCCTCGGCGATCTCGAGCTGGGTCTGCCCGAGGAAGAACCGCATGAAGACGATGCGCCGGTCACGCTCCCCCAGAGCCTGCAGCGAGTTCTCCAGCATGATGCGGGCCTCGGCCGACTCCCACGCCGCGTCCTGTGCACGCACCAGGGTGCCCAGGGGAACGCGGCAGCCCTCGTCTGGCGCCTGCAGGTCGAGCGACAACGGCCGGTAGCAGCCGTCCAGGGCCAGCGTCTCGTTGACCAGTGCCTCATCCTCGTCGAGGTGGGCCGCTATCTCCCGAGGCTGGGGCGTCCTCCCCAGGTTCCGGTGCAGCTCGTCCCTGGCTGCGAGGATCCGCGGCTGGAGCTCCTGAATGCGCCTGGTGGGACGGATGACCCACCCATGGTCGCGAAAGTGCTTGCGGAGCTCGCCACGGATCGTGGGAACCGCGAAGGCCAGGAACTCGTCATTGCCCGATGCGAGCGCGGGATCGAAACGCTTGGCTGCCTGGGTCAGGGCGAGGTAGGCCACCTGCAGCAGGTCCTCGTGGGCGATTCCCCGGTGATGGTACCGGCACGCCACCGACTCGGCCACCTCCATGTTGAGCACGACGATGTCCTCGATGATCTGCTCGTGCTCGGCAGGGTCGCGAGCGGAGCGCGCCTGCTCAAGCAGTTCGGTGGTGCGCCGGGCACGCTCGGCCCGGTGCTGCTCCTGGGCGGTCGCTGTCGGCGGCATGCCTGACGCGGGTGATCGGCTGGGGAAGGGCACGACGGACCTCGTTCGAGGAGTGTCCCGCCCATGTCCTCAGCGGGTCGTGAAGTGGCATGACATGTTGTGGGTCTGCTTGTCCATGTTGCCGCGCGGGACTTCTACCCGCCCCGGGACGAGGTTCTGACGTCCCCCGCGAACCCGCATCCATCTCCATGGTCCACGGAGGAGTCCCGAAAGTCGAGACCCGGCCCGCACTTTCCGGCGCTAGCCGGTGCGCGTCCTCGCCACTCTCCTGAGCGCCTTGTAGATCACCCCGGCCACCAGCAGCCACGGGCCGGCCACGATGAGTGGATCGAGCGGATGATGGATGGTGTCGGTCCGCTTGCGGCCGAGGCGCGAGCTCAGCCCGTGATGGCTGAGCTCACTCAGGACACCGGTCTCCGTCAGGAGGTTGTCGGGGTGCCTGCTGGCGAACGACCACAGGGTGCTCCCGAGAGTGTCGACCCGGTCGGCGCCCAGCAGGAGCAGCCAGTGAGCAGTACGTCCCTCGCTGTACCTCGCGTACGCGAGCCTGCGGATACGCCCGGAGAGACCCCTCGGAGGGCACGACGTGCCGAACACGGGCGTCAGGAAGGCGTGCTCGATGGAGCGCTCCCGAGGCCACTTCTCCGGCTGGCGCTCCGGGAACTCCCAGTGGGCGCCGCTCAGGTGCGGATCGAACTGCAACTTCGGCACGGACGGCCTGTCCTTCGGGTCCAGGTCGGCGCCCCAGCCCGGGATCCGCTCACGCAGCACACTCGTGGACTCCGGCAGCGGTGGTTTGGCCGGACCGTAGGTCCAGGTCTCTGTCATGGGGTCCTCCCGATCACGGTCATCAGGCGCTCGGAACGATGAGGGGCTTGATGCAGCCGTCGAGCTTGGCGGAGAAGATGTGATACCCCTCGGCGATGTGCTCGAGCGGGATGCGGTGGGTGACGATGTCGCTCGGCTTCAGGTAGCCGTTCCTCACGTGCTCGAACAGCCGCGGCCACTGACGCTTGACCGGACACTGGTTCATCCGCAGCGTGAGTCCCTTGTTCATCGCGTCGCCGAGCTTCACGGCGCTGAACAGCGGGCCGTAGGCGCCGATCACCGAGACGGTCCCGCCCTTGCGCACGGAGTCGATCGCCCAGTTCAGCGCCACCGGTGACCCACCCTGGAGCTTGAGCTTCGATGAGCTCACGTGCTGGAGCAGGTTGCCGTCAGCCTCGGCGCCCACGGCGTCGACGGCCACGTCCGCGCCGAGGAACTCGGTGATCTTCTTCATGTGCACGACGATGTCGTCGTACTCAGTGAAGTTGTAGGTCTCCGCGTGGGCGAAGGTGCGAGCCTTCTCCAGTCGGTACTCGAGGTGGTCGATGACGATGACTCGGCCGGCGCCCATCAACCACGACGACTTCGCAGCGAACAGTCCGACCGGCCCGGCACCGAAGACGATGACGACGTCGCCCTCGGCGATGTCGCCGAGCTGCGCACCGAAGTAGCCGGTGGCCAGTGCGTCCGTGAGGAGTACGGCGTCCTCGTCCTCCATCCACTCGGGGATCTTGCTCGGCCCGACGTCTGCGAAGGGCACCCGGACGAACTCGGCCTGCCCCCCGTCGTACCCGCCGCACGTGTGGGAGTAGCCGTAGATGCCGCCGACTGCCGTGGCGTTGGGATTGACGTTGTGGCAGTTGCTGTAGAGCCCCCGGGCGCAGTAGAAGCACGTCCCGCAGAACACGTTGAACGGGACCATCACCCGGTCGCCCACCTGCAGGTGCTGCACCGAAGGCCCCACCTCGTCGACCACACCGATGAACTCGTGACCGAAGGTCATGCCGACCCGGGTGTCGGGCATCATCCCGTGGTAGAGGTGCAGGTCGGACCCGCAGATCGCTGCCCGAGACACCCGCACGATCGCGTCGTTCGGGTGCTCGATGGCCGGATGGTCCTTCTCCTCCACCCGGACCCGGTAGGGCCCGCGGTAGACCATTGCGCGCACGACGGCCCCCTCAGCCGGCTGGTTGCGCGGCGCTCTGGACGAGCGAGTCGACGACGGCCGCGCAGAACGCCGGCAGATCGGCCGGCGACCGGCTGGTCAGGAGGTTGCCATCGGTGGCGACCTCCTGGTCGACGACGTTCGCCCCGGCGTTGCGCAGGTCGGTCCGGATGCTGGGGAACGAGGTCACCGTCCGCCCGGAGACGACGCCGGCCTCCAGCAGCGTCCACGGCCCGTGACAGATCGCCGACACCGGCTTGCCCGACTCCACGAAGGCCCGCACGAACGCCACCGCCTTCGCATCCATCCGGAGCTTGTCCGGGTTGACGGTGCCACCGGGCAGCAGGAGGGCGTCGTAGTCCTCCACGGCGGCATCGGCGACGAGCCCGTCCACCGCGAAGGTCCCGGCGTCCTCGAGGTCGTTGTTCCGGGCCTTGATCTCCCCGTCGTTCAACGACAGGAGATCCGTGTCCGCACCGGCCTGTTCCAGCGCGTCCCGCGGATTCTCGAGCTCGACCCGTTCCACGCCGTCGGCGGCCAGAATGGCCACCCGTCTTCCGTGCAGCTCTCGTGCCATGTGTGTGTCTCCGATTCGTGAGTGGTCTGGACGCCCTGGAGCACGCAAGGGTCAGGGGTGCATGACGACCTTGGTCCAGCCGTCGTTGCGCTCGTCGAAGTTGTTGTAGGCGTCAGGGGCCTGCGCCAGGTCGATCTCGTGGGAGACGACGAAGCTGGGGCGGGCCTTGTCACCCGCGATGAGGTCACGCAGGGCTCGGTTGTACTTCTTGACCGGCGCCTGTCCCGTGCCCATCGTCTGTCCCTTGAACCACATCATTCCGAAGTCGATCGGCACCTTGCCCTGGGCCTCCAGCTCGTTCTGGGCCTCCTTGCCGCCGGGGTCCTCGGGAAGGAACACCCCGACCACACCGAGATGCCCGGTGAACCGGACGGCGTCGATGAGGCCGTTCAGGGTCAGGCTCGCGTCCTCGTGGCCCTGAGGGTCGTGGGCCTGGTAACCCACGCACTCGCAGCCGTTGTCGGCGCCGAGTCCGAGGGTGGCGTCCTTGATGACCTCCGACGGGTTCACCTCGGCGCTGTTGACCGGAATCGCTCCGATCTTCTCGGCCAGGGCGAGCCGGTCCGGCTGGTGGTCGACAGCCCACACCCTGCTGGCACCCTTCAACATCGCCGAGTACGCCGCCATCTGCCCCACGGGTCCGGCACCGAAGATCACTGTCTGGTCCCCCGGCTTGACCTGTGCCATCTCGGTCGCGTGGTAGCCGGTCGGGAAGATGTCGGCCAGCATCACGTAGTCCGTCTGGCGCTCCTCCGCGTCCTCCCCGAGCCGCAGCGCGTTGAAGTCGCCGTACGGCACGCGGAGCAGCTCGGCCTGACCACCCTGGTAGGGACCCATGTCGGCGAATCCGTACGCCGCACCGGCGAGCTCGGGCACGGGCTGCATCGTGAGGCAGTAGTTCGTGAGGCCCTTCTCGCACTGCTTGCAGTGGCCACAGGCGACGTTGAACGGCAGTACGACGTACTCGCCCACCTTGACCTTCGACACCGCCGGGCCGACCTCGACGACCTCACCCAGGTTCTCGTGACCGAAGACGCGACCGGTCTCGAAGGAGGTCCTGCCCTCGTACATGTGCAGGTCCGACCCGCAGATGTTCGTCGTGGTGATCCGCACCAAGAGGTCGGTCGGCTCCTCGATACGTGCATCTGGCACGTCCTTGACGCTGACCTTGCGGGGCCCTTCGTACACAACGGCTTTCATGGTTCCTCCAACTGTGGGATCCATCCGTGGATCGCTTTCCGCCAGTCCAGGGCGTGACCCCGGCGCGCCGCAATCGGCAGAAGTGCCGATCCCTGCCTGCCCTCGATCCGGGTCGACGCCGGTTACTTGTGCGTCCTGTGGGTATCGCGCCGTTGCCCGTCGAAAAGAGGACCTGGCATGCACTACACGCTCAGCAGGGCTGAGTTGAACGAGATCGCCGCCTCGGCAGAGCCCATCACCTGGCGCGCTGCAGCGTTCCTCGAGAAGCTGCATCGCGTGGTCGGTTTCGACGGCGCCTGGCTGGCTGTCGCGGACCCCGTCACGCACGCCTACACCTCGCTCGGAAGCAACGACCTGGACCGCTCGACGCTGTCGTACCTCGCTGGCCCGTGGACCGCACGGGACATCGAGTGGACGGGCGCGAACCGTGCGCGTCACCCCATGAGTCCATCCGATCGGCCCTACCCTGTCGAGGAGATCCAGACCTGGGCGGACTGCCTGCTGCCTGCGGGCTACCGCGAGTCCCTGTGTGTCGCACTCTTCGCCCCGGGCGGTCGACACGTGGGCCTGCTGTCCCTTCTCTCCTCGAGCCGTGAACCGCCCTCACCGGGCGCACGACGCAGGCTCGGCGCGATCACGGCCGTGCTGTCGAAGGGCGTCGACCCGATGCGGTCGATGCACGCCGCGACAGGCGTCGTTCAGGGCGCCACGGCGGGAGTCGTGGTCCGCGTGGACGGAGGGACGCAGCCTCTACCGGGTCTCGACGGTCACTCGCTCCTCGCGGGCGACTCACCGGTGCTCGAGGCGGCGTGGCGAGCCATCCGTGCAGGCGACGTCTACCGTTCCTTCCTGTGGCCGCTGGGAGGGCGGCACGCACCCGGAGGTCACGTCCGCGTCACCGTCCTCGGCACGGCCTGCGAGGTGCCCGAGCTCCACGCCGGCATGGTCGTCCTCTCCCCCCTCGCCCAGTGCCGGGGCCTCACGCCGCGCGAGCTGGAGGTCCTGGGCCATCTGGTCCAGGGGCATTCCAACCGCGAGATCGCCAGGCGGCTCGTGCTGGCGCAACGCACGGTGGCCTCCCACGTGGAGCACATCCTGGTGAAGTTCGAGGCATCGACGCGGACCCTTGCCGCGGTCCGGGCCGACCGGGAGGGTCTCTATGTCCCCGTCGCGCACTCGAGGACGACGTGACCGCCACGGGATCCGGCATTCCAGGGGTCGGCGAGCTCCTTCCCGGGAGCCATCTCTGCGCGCTCTACTCGACGCCGGACGAGCGCGAGCGCATGCTCTGCTCGTTCCTCGAGAGTGGGCTGCGCAGGGGGGACGGAGGGCGGCGCCTGATCGACGACCTCGACCCGGAGGCCCATGACCTCTTCCGCTACGAGTCGGCGGTCAGCGAGGTCGTGGAAGAGTCCCAGGCGGTCTACATGTGCATGTACGACCTGCAACGCTTCGACGCCCGGATGCTCATCGACGTGCTCCGCACCCACTCCAAGGTGATCGTGGACCGGGTCGTGCTCGCGGCCCCCCTCCGCCCGCAGACGCGGGGGCACACGGGGCCGGCCGTCCCCGGTCGCGGCATGGCCGCGGTTCCCGCGTACCGGCACGGGAAGCCACCGGACCTCTGGATGACCCTGACGGGGGCGGAACGCCGCGTCGCGGAGCTCGTGGCGGACGGCCTGACCAACCGGGCGGTCGCCGACCGGCTGACCATGTCGCACCACACCGTGGACGCCCACCTCAAGCACGCCTACATCAAGCTCGGCATCCACTCACGGGTCTCACTCACGGTCCTCGCGCTGGAGCACCTTCCCGCGCACCGCTGAGCGTGCTCGCGGAACGCCGGCCATTCACCCCCATTCACGGGATGCCTGTCCGTGGGGGCTGCGGAAACGTGGCGCTGGCCAACCAGTGACAGGAGCGGGCCATGGGACGAGCAGTGGGGATCGACCTCGGGACGACCAACTCGGTGATCGCGGCCATGGAGGGTGGACAGCCTGAGGTCATTCCCAACGCCGAGGGCAACCGGACCACTCCTTCGGTCGTGGCGTTCCTCGAGTCCGGTGAGCGCCTGGTCGGCCAGATGGCCCGGCGCCAGGCCATCTTGAACCCCAAGGGAACCGTCTACTCCGCCAAGCGGTTCATCGGTCGCAAGTACGACGAGGTGACCAGCGAGCTCAACGCCGTCTCCTTCGACGTGGTCGCGGGTCCCGACGGCGCGGTGCGCTTCAACCTGAACGGCAAGCTGTACGCCCCGGAGGAGATCTCGGCGCAGGTCCTGCGCAAGCTCGTGGAGGACGCCGGCAAGGCCCTCGGTGAACGCGTCACGGAAGCAGTCATCACCGTCCCGGCCCACTTCAACGACGCCCAGAGGCAGGCCACCAAGGACGCGGGCAAGATCGCCGGCCTGGAGGTGCTGCGCATCATCAACGAGCCGACCGCCGCGGCGCTCGCCTATGGCATGGACAAGCTCGAGAACGAGACCGTCCTCGTCTTCGACCTCGGCGGTGGCACCTTCGACGTGAGCGTCCTGACCGTCGGCGACGGCGTGGTCGAGGTGCTGTCCACCGCAGGCGACACCCACCTCGGTGGTGACGACTTCGACCGGCGCGTCGTCGACTACCTCGCCGACGAGTTCAAGAAGTCGAACGGGATCGACCTGCGCGAGGACCCGCAAGCCCTGCAGCGCCTCTTCGAGGCTGCCGAGAAGGCCAAGGTGGAACTCTCGGCCGTCACCCAGACCGCCGTGAACCTCCCCTTCGTCACCGCGGACGCGTCCGGCCCCAAACACCTCAACGTCAACCTGATGCGCTCGACGTTCGACCAGCTGACAGCGGACCTCGTCGATCGCTGCCAGGGGCCCGTTCGCCAGGCTCTGGAGGACGCGAAGATCACCACCGACGACATCGACGAGGTGATCTTGGTCGGCGGCTCCACCCGGCTCCCGGCGGTCCAGGCCCTCGTACGCCGGATGAGCGGCGGCAAGGACCCGAACATGACCGTCAACCCTGACGAGGTCGTGGCTCTGGGGGCCGCCGTCCAGGCCGCGATCATCAAGGGCGACGTGAAGGACGTCCTGCTGCTCGACGTCACCCCGCTGTCCCTGGGCCTGGAGACGATGGGCGGCGTGATGACGAAGGTCATCGAGCGCAACACGACGATCCCGGCCCGGCGTACCGAGGTCTTCAGCACCGCCGAGGACAACCAGTCCGCCGTGGACGTCGTGGTCCTCCAGGGAGAGCGGGAGCGCGCCAGCGACAACCGTGTGCTGGCCCGGTTCCGCCTTGAGAACATCCCGCCGGCGCCACGGGGTGTCCCGCAGATCGAGGTCACGTTCGACATCGACGCCAACGGCATCCTCCACGTCTCGGCGAGGGACAAGGAGACGGGAGCCGAGCAGCAGGTGACGATCAGCGAGACCTCGAACCTCGACCAGTCCGAGGTCGAGCGCATGGTCGCCGATGCCGAGGCGCACAGCAGCGAGGATGCGGCGCTGCGCGAGACCGTGGACGCGCGCAACGAGCTCGACTCCGTCGCCTACCAGGTGCAGCGGGCGCTCGAGGCGGCCGGCGACTCGGTCCCCGAGCACGACCGTGCCCGCGCCGAGCTCCTGATCAGCGACGCACGCACCGCATTGGAGGAGGAGGCGCCACTGGACCGCCTCCGCTCCCTGACCGGCGAGCTGCACCAGATGCAGCAGGCGCTGGCCGCCGCCGCCAGGACGAGTGGTCCATCGGCGGCCTCGAGCGGCGGGGCGGAGCGGGTCGACGAAGAGGCAGGCAGCGACGCCGACGACGTCATCGACGCCGACTTCACCACCCAGTGACCCGTGATGACCGAACCGACCACCCCTCCCGAGACCGACGACCGCGAGGACGCCGACACCAAGATCTCCGCCCTCGAGGAGGGCTGGCGACGCACGGCCGCCGAGCTGGACAACTTCCGCAAGCGTGCCGCCAGGGAGCTCACCGGTGCCCGTGAGCAGGAGCGGGGACGGGTCGCGGCAGCCTGGCTGCCGGTGATCGACAACCTGGAGCGGGCGCTGGAGCACGCGGATGCCGACCCCGACTCGTTGGTCGAGGGTGTCCGCGCCGTGCACCAGCAGGCCCTCGCGGTGCTCTCCGCCCTCGGGTATCCCCAGGTCGACGACACCGGCAAGGCGTTCGACCCGGCGCTCCACGAGGCAGCCGGCACGGTCGCCGACGAGCAGCTCGTCCCGGGCACCGTCGCCCAGGTACTGCGTCCCCGGTACGGGGAGGACCGCTCGATCCTCCGGCCGGCGACCGTCGTGGTGGCCACCAGGAGCGAGTGATGGCGCGGGACTTCTACGACGCCCTCGGCGTCTCCCGGGACGCCGACCGCTCCGACATCCAGCGGGCCTACCGCAAGCTCGCGCGCACCCACCACCCTGACGTCAACAAGGAGCCCGGGGCCGAGGAGCGGTTCAAGGAGATCTCCGAGGCCTACGACGTGCTCTCGGACCCCGAGCAACGCACGCGCTACGACGCGTTCGGCGAGGACTTCCGCCGCGTCTCGCCTGACGTCGACCCGGCCCAGTACCGTCAGTCGAGGGCACGGGCGGGTGCAGGTGCCGGACCGGCCGGCGGCGGCAGCCGGTGGTCCGGCGGGTCGGCTGGTGGTGGCGTTCCCTTCGACATGGGTGACGACGTCGACCTCGAGGACCTCCTCGGCGGGATCTTCGGTGGCGGTGGCCGGAGGCGGGCCGGCTGGGGCCCGATCCCCGGCTCCGACGTCGAGGCCGAGGTCGAGGTGTCCGTCGAGGACGCCTACCGCGGCACGCACCGATCCCTGACGATCGACGCCCCCGGCGGTCCCCGCACCCTGGAGGTCGACATCCCCGCAGGCGTGGTCGACGGCCAGCGGATCCGGCTGCGCGGCCAGGGCAGCAGCGGTTCCGGCGGAGCAGACGCGGGCGACCTCTACCTCATCGCCCGGATCGCCCCCCACCCGCGCTACCGGGTGACCGGCCGCGACGTGCACACGCGGCTGCCCCTGGCTCCCTGGGAAGCCGCCCTCGGGGCCCAGGTGCGCATCGACACACCGGGAGGTCCCGCCACGGTCACGGTCCCGGCTGGGACCTCGAGCGGACGTCGCCTGCGACTCAGGGGACGGGGACTGCCCAACCCCAGGGGCAAGCCGGGTGACCTGTACGCGGAGGCCCAGATCAAGGTTCCGTCCTCCCTGTCCGAGAAGGAGGAGCGCCTCTTCGAGGAGCTCCGCAGCGTTTCCACCTTCGACCCGAGGAGCGCCCCATGAGCACGCCGACGAGCTACGCCCTCGGGCGCCCGTACCGGTTGAGCCTGGACAGCTACGCCCGCCTCTCGGGAGTCCATCCCGACCTGGTCCGCCGGTTCCTCGCGCTGGGCCTGCTCGAGGTGACGAAGGACTCCCGCGGGGATCTCTGGTTCGACCCGACACAGGTGCGTGCGTTGGCGCGGATCCAGCGACTCCACCTCGACCTGCGCCTGGCGTACTCCGCCCTGGGCCTGGTCACCGACCTCCTCGACCGGGTCAGCGAGCTCGAGAACGCACAACGACGTCAGCCTCGAGAGGGAGGCCCGAGATGGACATGAACCGACTCACCCAGAAGTCACAGGAAGCGATGCACGACGCCCAGACCAAGGCACTGCGGTTCGGGCACACCGAGGTGGACGCCGAGCACCTGCTGCTGGCACTCCTCGACCAGGCCGAGGGGCTCGTCGGCCCGCTGCTGGCGCGGGCCGGCGGCGACCCGGGGCGGCTGCGCGAGGACCTGGAGGCAGAGCTGCAGCGGCGTCCGCGCGTCACCGGCTCGGGGGCCTCTCCCGGACAGGTCTTCATCACGCAACGACTCTCGCGCCTGCTCGACACCGCGGACCGGGAGGCGCGCAGGCTCAAGGACGAGTACGTCTCCGTCGAGCACCTGGTCCTCGCCCTCCTCGACGAGGGATCCGGGTCCGCGGCGGGCCGGCTGCTGCAGCAGCAGGGAGTCACCAGGGCGAGCTTCCTGGGCGCCCTCACCGAGATCAGGGGACACCAGCGGGTCACCTCCGCCACACCGGAGGGGACCTACGAGGCCCTGGACAAGTACGGTCGCGACCTCGTGGCCGACGCGGCAGCCGGCAGGCTGGAACCGGTCATCGGCCGCGACACCGAGATCCGGCGCACGATCCAGATCCTGTCCCGCAAGAGCAAGAACAACCCCGTGCTCATCGGCGAGCCAGGGGTGGGGAAGACCGCCATCGTCGAGGGCCTCGCCCAGCGCATCCGCGACGGAGACGTGCCCGAGGGCCTCCACGACAAGACCGTGTTCTCCCTGGACATGGGCGCCCTGGTGGCGGGCGCCAAGTACCGGGGGGAGTTCGAGGAGCGCCTCAAGGCCGTCCTGAACGAGGTGCAGAGCGCCGAGGGCAGGATCCTGCTGTTCATCGACGAGCTGCACAACGTCGTCGGGGCGGGCGCTGCGGAGGGCTCGATGGACGCAGGCAACATGCTCAAGCCGATGCTCGCCCGCGGCGAGCTGCACATGATCGGCGCCACGACCCTCGACGAGTACCGCGCCCACATCGAGAAGGACGCCGCACTGGAGCGCCGTTTCCAGCCCGTCATCGTCGACCAGCCCAGCGAGGAGGACGCGCTGTCGATCCTGCGCGGCCTCCGGGAGCGCTTCGAGGTCTTTCACGGCGTGAAGATCCACGACGGCGCGCTGGTGGCGGCGGTGACCCTGAGCCATCGCTACATCTCCGACCGCTTCCTGCCCGACAAGGCGATCGACCTCGTCGACGAGGCCTGCGCGATGCTGCGCACGGAGATCGACTCCATGCCGGCTGTGCTCGACGAGCTCACCAGACGGGTCACCCGGATGGAGATCGAGGAGGCTGCTCTCGCCCTCGAGGAGGACCCCGCCAGCAAGGCCAGGCTCGAGGAGCTCCGCCGCGAGCTCGCAGACGCACGGGCGGAGGCCGACGCGATGCGCGCGCAGTGGGAGTCCGAACGGGCAGCCCTGCGCGAGGTGCAGTCGTTGCGCGAGGAGATCGAGCAGGTCCGGCAGGAGGCCGAGCGTGCCGAGCGTGACTACGACCTCAACCGTGCCGCCGCGCTGCGGCACGGTCAGCTGCCCGAGCTCCAGCGGCGGCTCGAGGCCGCCGAGTCCAGGTTGGCCACCAGACAGGGGGGCCACCGCCTCCTGCGAGAGGTCGTGACCGCGGACGAGATCGCCGACGTCGTGTCCCGGTGGACGGGGATCCCGGTCACCCGGCTCCAGGAGGGTGAACGCGAAAAGCTGCTCCGCCTCGACGAGGTGCTGCACGAGCGTGTGATCGGCCAGGACGAGGCCGTCCAGCTCGTGGCCGACGCCGTCGTCAGGGCCCGGGCGGGGGTCAAGGACCCCCATCGGCCCATTGGCTCCTTCCTGTTCCTGGGCCCCACCGGGGTCGGCAAGACCGAGCTGGCCAAGACCCTCGCCGCCGCCCTGTTCGACACCGAGGAGAACATGATCCGCATCGACATGAGCGAGTACCAGGAGCGGCACACGGTCAGCCGACTGGTCGGCGCTCCCCCGGGGTACGTCGGGTTCGAGGAGGGCGGCCAGCTCACGGAGGCAGTGCGCCGCAAGCCCTACTCCGTGCTGCTGCTCGACGAGATCGAGAAGGCCCACGTCGACGTGTTCAACACGCTCCTCCAGGTCCTCGACGACGGTCGTCTCACGGACTCCCACGGCCGCACAGTCGACTTCCGCAACACCGTCGTCGTGATGACCTCCAACATCGGCTCGGAGTTCCTCCTCGACGCGGTGACCCCGGACGGTGAGATCAAGGAGGTGGCGCGGGACCAGGTGATGAGCACGCTCCAGAGTCACTTCCGGCCTGAGTTCCTCAACAGGGTCGACGAGATCGTGCTCTTCAAGCCGCTCACCCTCAGTGAGATCGAGAAGATCGTCGACCTCCTCCTCGATGCGCTGAAGGGTCGTCTGGCCGAGCAGCGGCTCACCCTCGAGGTGACCGAGGAGGCCCGGAAGTTCATCGCCCAGCAGGGCTTCGACCCGGCGTACGGCGCCCGGCCCCTGCGCCGGTACATCGCCCGTCACGTGGAGACCCTGGTCGGCCGCGCACTCCTGCGCAACGACCTTCCCGAGGGTGGAGTGATCGCCGTCGACGTCGCCGACGGTGCGCTGACCGTCATCCCACGGACCAACCCGGTGGAAGGGAGGGCCGCGGCATGAGCACCACGACCGAGAGCTCGACGACCGTCGTCTGCTCGAACTGCGGGGCCAAGAACCGTGTCCCGGCGGTCGCGGAGGGTGTCCCCCGCTGCGGAAAGTGCCACACGCCGCTGAAGTGGGTGGTGGACGCCTCGGACGCCGACTTCCATGCCGTGGTGGACGAGGCGACGATCCCGGTGCTCGTCGACGTGTGGGCTCCATGGTGCGGACCGTGCCGCATGGTGAGCCCGGCGCTCGAGCAGCTCGCCGGTGAGCTGGCAGGTCGCATGAAGCTCGTCAAGGTCAACGCCGACGACTCACCGCAGGTCGGTGGCCGGTTCGAGGTCCAGGCGATCCCCACCCTGGTCCTGCTCGACCACGCTCAGGTCGTCGACAAGCAGGTCGGGGCTGCGCCCGCCACCGCGCTGCGTGCCTGGCTCGAGGAGAAGCTGCCGAAGCAGGAGGCCGACACGTGACCGCCACCGCCGGGCGGGCGGTCCCGGACCCCCACATCGCGCTCATCCGCCCGGTCCACCCCCGCACACCGGAGGGCTGCGAGGAGTGCCTTCGCCTGGGCACCCCCTGGGTGCACCTGCGGCTGTGCCTGACCTGCGGTCGGGTCGGGTGCTGCGACTCCTCGCCGATGCGGCACGCGCGCGCCCATGCCGCGTCGGTGGGCCACGTCGTCGTGCGCTCCTTCGAACCCGGGGAGGACTGGCGGTGGTGCTATGCGCATGCGCAGTTCGTCTGAGATCCCAGGGCTGGAGCAGCCCGAGACCCCGGACGCCTCCGGCGCCTATCCCCGCCTCTCCGACGAGCACATCATGCTGCTCTCCCGCTTCGGTACGACGACCGACGTTCCCGCCGGGGGCCTGATCTTCTGTGAGGGAGACAGCGAGTGTGACTTCTTCGTGGTGCTGGAGGGGACCGTCGCAGTCATCCAGGAGACCGACACCGAGCCGCGGCTGATCGCGGTCCACGGGCCGAAGCGGTTCCTCGGCGACATGTCCCTGCTGATCGGCCAGAACGCCTATCTGACAGCCGTCGCCCGAGAGGACGTGAAGCTCCTCGACGTCCCGATCGAGGGGCTGATGGACGCAGTCGCCGAAGACCCCACCCTCGGAGACCTCGTCCTCCGGGCCTTCATGATCCGGCGATCGCTGCACTCCGGCATCGGCGCCGGGCTGCGGATCATCGGCTCCCGCTACTCGGCCGACAGCCGACGAATCCGTGACTTCGTGAGCCGCAACCGGATCCCGCACCGCTGGGTCGACCTGGAGGAGGACCCCGAGGCCGAGGCCCTCCTGCAGCGACTGAAGGTCCCACCCGAGATGACCCCGGTCGTCATCTGGAAGGGGCAGTCCGTCCTGCGCAACCCCAGCAACGCCGAGCTGGCGAAGCTCCTGGGCCTGCGCACCGTGCCGTCGGGAGGCGCGCACGACCTCGTCGTGGTCGGCGCCGGTCCCGCCGGCCTGGCCGCCGCCGTGTACGGCGCGTCCGAGGGACTCTCCACGATCGTGCTGGACAGTGTCGCGACCGGGGGCCAGGCCGCAACCTCGTCGCGGATCGAGAACTATCTCGGGTTCCCGGCGGGGATCTCCGGCGCCGAGCTCGCCGACCGGGCAGTCGTCCAGGCGCGCCGGTTCGGCGCCACGTTCACCGTTCCCGGGACGGCGCTCTCGCTCGGCAGCGCGGACGGGCACCACCTCCTGCGCCTGGCCGACGGCGGCGAGCTGGACGCCCATGCAGTGATCCTGGCCACCGGCGCGAAGTACAGGCGCCTCGAGGCCAAGGGCATGGACCGCCTCGAGGCCTCGAGCGTCTACTACGCCGCGACCGAGAGCGAGGCCCGCCTGTGCCGTGACGACCCCGTCATGGTCGTCGGCGGGGGCAACTCTGCGGGTCAGGCAGCCGTGTTCCTGGCCCGGAACGCCTCCGTGGTCAACCTGGCGATCCGCCACGACGACCTGTACCGCGACATGTCCCGGTACCTGGCCGACCGCGTCGTCCAGACACCGCAGATCCGCCTCTGGCGCAGTTGCGAGGTGGCCGCGCTGGTCGGCGAGGAGGCGCTCGAGGCTGTGGTCCTCGACGACCTGCAGGCGCAGGGCGAGCAGCATCGCGTGGAGAGCACGGCACTGTTCGTGATGATCGGCGCGATCCCGCAGACCAGCTGGCTGGACGGTCAGATCCCCCTCGACGATCGGGGTTTCGTCGTCACCGGTTCCCGGGGAGGCAGCTCCGGGATCTTCGAGACCGAGCGCCGGGGTGTGTTCGCGGTCGGTGACGTCCGCAGCGGGTCGGTGAAGCGCGTGGCCTCGGCGGTCGGTGAGGGTGCGATCGCCGTACGTCTGGTGCACGACTACCTGCAGACGGTGGGCCGCCGCTGAGGAAAAGGTCGCCTTACCTCTCAAGAAAGCCGTCCTACGGGTCGATGCTTCCTCCGAGTCCCGGGCGACCGGCCCCTGGAGCGAGCACAGGAGCGCGGATTGATCTTCCTCGGCAACCGGCAGGCCGAGTTCCTCGACACCGCACCGGTGGCGCACCCGTCCCCGGGGGCAGCGCCTACGACCCGGACGGACGAGGACGTCGCGCTCCACCACCTGACCAGCGCGGCAGTGGCCCTCGCCTCGGTCACCATTGCGTGGATCTCCCTGATGGACCCGCGCCTGCGAGGTCTCGACAGCACCTCGAGGGGCCCAGGTGCGCCCCCGCAGCACGTCGCGCCCGCGGACACCCGGTGGCTGTGTCACCGGGTGGTCCGGGCCCACGGCCCCCTCGTCGTCGACGATGTCCGCAAGAAGGCAGTGGACGCTGTGCTGGTTGGCGGCGTGGGGTCCTACGCGGCGTTCCCCCTCCACGACCCGGCCGGAGTGGTCGTCGGTGCGCTCTGCGTACTGAGCTCCCGGCCACGGACATGGTCCGCCGAGATGCGCGAGGCGCTCGAGGCACTGGCAGTGGCGGCCGACCGGGAGATCGCGCTCCGGCTCGAGAATCGCCGGCTCGAGGTCTCTCGGGCGGCCCTCCAGGAGCTCCTCGTGAGCGACCGTGCCGCGGCCGTGATGACCATCGACCCCGCGGGCGTCGTGACGAGCCTCAGCGTGGGGGCCGAGCGGGCGCTGGGCATCGACGCCCAAGCGGTGGTCGGCCGGAGGTCCATCGACGAGATCTTCCACCTCGACGAGGCAGCTGTTGGCTCCGCCCGCCGCGACACGGGAGGTTGCGTCTGTGTCATGGCGCGCCTGGGGCCGTCGTTCCCCGGCACGAGAAGGCTCGAGCTCGCCTACGAGGGATCCGGCGGGTCGAGATGCACCCTCTCGGCGAGCATCATGCCCCTCGAGGACCGGGAGGCGCGCGGCTACCTCGTCGTCGTCCACCAGTCCCCGGACCTCCGCCACGTGCAACGTCCCGTCGAGCCGGGGGGTGGGAGACCCGCCACGCGCAGCGCGGTGCTGGCGTACGGCGACGGGCCGGGGCATGGTGAGGTGGCCTGACCGACCGCAGCCGAGGAAGGGCAGGAAAGGTGAACGAACCGACAGCCCGACAGATGCGCATGATCACGAGCGCAGGGATGCACACATGGTCGAGCATCATCCTGCTGGACACGGACGGCACGATCGAGTGGGCGAACCCCATGACGGAGGCCGTGTTCGGCTGGGAGAACGCTGACCTGGTGGGGCAGCGGATCGGAGTCCTCTTCGCTGACGAGGGGTCACGGGACACCATGACGGCGATCTGCGCTCGAGCGGTCGCCGGCGAGAGACAGGCCAGCGCCCAGCTGCAGGCACGAAGGCTCGACGGGGACATCGTGGAGGTCGAGGTGTCGACGGCTCCCTTCACCGCCGCCGACGAGAACCACCGGGGGATCAGTCTCGTCATCCGTGACGTCACCGAGGGCAAGGTGCGCGCCCTGGAGCTCGCGCGTCTCCACGACTGGCTGCGCAGCAGCTTCGTCCAGTCGGAGATGCCTCAGGCACTCCTCGACCTCGAGGGTCGTTTCCTCGACCTCAACGATGCCTTGGCCCGCCTGCTCGGCCGGGCGCGCCACGACCTCCTGGGGACGCCGGCACTCGAGCTGCTCGACGTCAGGGACCCGATGCGCACGATCCCCGTCAGCGAGCTCACGAGCGCGGACACCAGCGACACCCAGAGGTATGAGGCTGTCGGTCGTCACGCCACGGGCAAGCAGGTGCCCATGCGCCTCGACGTGACCGTCCTGCGGGACATCAGCGGACGAGCTTCCGGGGTGACGTTCTTCGCCCAGGACCTGAACGACGTCCATGATGCGGAGCGGCGACTCGCTGCCCAGCAGGCGTTCTACCAGGCCCTCAACCGCCGGGCGTGGGACGTGGCACTCGTCGCCGA
>NZ_JAOPXP010000114.1 GCF_025965085.1 Marmoricola sp. | reverse complement strand
GACGCCTACGACGTGGAACCACGCCATGCACTGGGGCACCGGCGCACTGCTCGGCGCTCTTCGCGGTGTCTGGTCGGCCACCGGCATCCGCGGGACAGAGGCGACCGCCACCCATGCCGTGGTCCGTCTGGCCTTCGACCAGACGGTGGAGAACGCGACAGGAGTCGGTGCACCGCCCTCGACGTGGCCGACCAGCGAGCGCGTCCTCGACGTTGCCCACAAGAGCCTGTACTCCGTCGTCACCGGCCTGGTTGCGGACCTGTGGATCCCACCTGCGGCCGAGTCCCGGCGCGGCAGGCACAGTCACTGACATGTACAGACACCGCAGCGCCCCTGGGCGACACGCTCCGAGCGCGGCCGCGGTCACAGCAGTCTTGACCAGGGCCATCGAGCCAGGGCCATCGGGCCGACCCCCTCCTGGCCGGCGATCCGCCCCTCGTCGCCCACGACCTGGCCCATGCTGCCGGCGAGTCACAGCCCGATCGCGGCGGCGTTGACGGGTGTCCACCGATCCCAGCCGACGTTGGCGACAGCACCGACGCCCGGCGTCAGCAGTTGCGGGATTGAGGGACATGGCATGCACCAAGGTGCCTCCGAACCAAGCGGACAGACCTACGTCGTGCAGAGATCGGGAAAGCGTGTTCCGCGTCATGCGGAGCCTGTCGTCGACGGGCTGAGATCGGGCAGGCAGTACCCGTGGCTGCAGAGTCAAACGACCTGCTTGACGCTCGTGGCGAGCTGCCCAGCATTCCTCGCCGCGCCCTGTGCAGCCGTTCGCGTTGCCGGCCGGGGCCCGCACGGTCGTTGCGGTGGCCCAGACCGGAGGAGGTACGAGTGTGCGAATTCAAGGCACGTACCGCTTGCGTCATAACGTCACGGAAAGTCGAGTTTACGACGTAAACAAATTTCTGCGAGGGACGCATGTGGGGCCCGCAGCAGGGGTACGAAATGGTCGCCGAGCGCCGCCAGAGTCCGTAAGTCGGGCCTTGAAATGTGTGCGATTTCGGCCGGGAGGGCTCCACGACGGCGCCCAAGCACGGCGAGCATCACCCCGTAGGCCCGCCGCAGCACCCCGAGCCGCCAACAGAAGGAGACGGAATGAGCAGCACCGATTTTTCGAGCGATCCACAAGCCTCCCAGGGCAGTCCGACCGACGGCACCAATGACACCAAGGAACAGGCCAAGCAGGCCGCCGGTACGGCGAAGGACGAGGGCAAGCGGGTCGCGGGCGTCGCCAAGGACGAGGCGCAGCGCGTGACCGACGAGGCCAGGAACCAGGTACGTGCCCTTCTCGACGAGACGACCTCGCAGCTGGACGAGCAGTCCAGGGCGCAGCAGACCAAGCTGGCCGAGACGGTGCGCACCTTGGCCGAGGACCTGAGCTCGATGACCGCGCAGACCGACGCCTCAGGTGGAATGGCGGCGCAGCTCGTGCAGGAGGTCTCCGACCGGGCCAGGACCCTGGCCGTCCAGCTGGAGGACCGTGAACCGCGCGAGCTTCTCGACGACGTGCGGACCTTCGCTCGTCGCCGGCCGGGAACTTTCCTGCTGGGAGCCCTCGCAGCCGGAGTGGTGGTCGGTCGTCTGACCCGCGGCGCCAAGGCCGCACAGGACCAGACACCCAGCGCTACCGGGGCGGCACTCCAGCCCTCGCAGCCGTCGATGCCGACCGTGACCACGGGCGCACCCACTGCCGCTGTGGACACGGGGTACGCCGGCCGCACCGACCCCGGGACTCCCGGCAATGCCCCCCTCGAGACCGAGCTCGGCGCCCCGGGGGTCGAGCTGTCGGAGGGCGGCATCGTACGTCCGAGTGGTGGTCGAGCATGACCGAGAATCTCCGCGCTCCCGGTAAGGGCGGTCCGCCCACGGGCGGCGATCCCGCGTCGACGAGATCGCTCGGCGACATCGTGGGTGACATCACCGAGGATCTGAGCACCCTGATTCGCCAGGAGATGGATCTGGCGACCTCGGAGATGAAGCGCGAGGTGACCAAGCTCGGCACCGGGGCCGGCATGTTCGGCGCCGCTGGCGCCAGCGGCTTGCTGATGCTGATCTTCGCCTCGCTCGCGCTCACCTATCTGCTCGACAACTGGATGCCGATCGAGCTTGCCGCGCTCATCGTGGCCTTGCTCTGGGGCATCGCCACGGCGGTCCTGACCCTGAGGGGCCGCCAGAAGTTCAAGGACGCCAACCCCCAGCTGCCCGTGACGCAGCAGACCCTGAAAGAGGACGCACAATGGGCCAAAACGCAGAAGAACTGAGCACCACTCCGGCTGATATCGAAGCCACCCGAGCCGATCTCTCGCGCAACCTGGACGAGCTCACCGACAAGGTGAGCCCCCAGCGAGTCGTCGAGCGACGCAAGGAGGCAGCGAAGAGCAGTCTCGCCTCCGTCCGCGACAAGGTGATGGGCTCGGCCCAGGACGCAAAGGCCAGCCTCGGCTCTGGCTCTGGCTCTGGCTCCGGCTCCGGCGCGGCCGGCTCGGTGAAGGACTCCGCCCAAGCGGCAGCCGGAACGGTGGGGTCGGCGACCGCGGGCCACCCCTTGACCGCAGGCCTGGTCGCCTTCGGTGCCGGCATGCTCGTCTCGGCTCTTCTGCCGGCCAGCAAGCAGGAGACCGAAGCAGCCCGAAACGTCGTCGACGCCGCCAAGGAACACGGCCAGCCGCTGGTGGACGAGGCCAAGTCGGTAGGCCAGGAGATGGGCCAGGAACTCGGTGAGAGCGCCGCGCAGGCCGCGCAGCAGGTCAGGACCCAGGCCCAGGACTCCGTGGAGAACGTGAAACAGGAAGGACAGTCCTCCGTCGACCAGGTCAAGGACCAAGCACCCTCGAGCTAGATCCGAGGAGCCCTCGGCCCGTCATCGCCCTTCGTGAGCGATGACGGGCCAGCTCACGCCGACGTCGTGTCAGCGGAGGTCGAACCGGTCGAGCTCCATGACCTTGACCCACGCGGCGACGAAGTCCTTCACGAACTTCTCGTGCGCGTCGTCGCTGCCGTAGACCTCCGAGATCGCGCGAAGCTGGGAGTTCGAGCCGAAGACCAGGTCGACCGGGGTAGCCGTCCACTTCAGCTCGCTCGTCGCCAGGTCGCGAATCTCGTAGACGCCCTCGGAGGACTCCGACGCCTTCCACTCCGTCCCGGGCGCGAGCAGGTTCACGAAGAAGTCGTTGGTCAGGGAGCCGGGACGGTCCGTGAAGGCACCATGCGGCGAACGACCGAAGTTCGTGCCGAGTGCACGCATGCCTCCCACCAGGACCGTCATCTCCGGAGCGGTGAGGTTCAGCACGTAGGCCCGGTCGAGGAGCAGCGTCTCCGGGGAGAGCTTCTCCCCGGAACGCAGGTAGTTGCGGAAGCCGTCGGCCTGCGGCTCGAGCACCGCGAACGACTCGACGTCGGTCTGCTCCTGCGAGGCGTCCGTTCGTCCCGGTCGGAACGGAACGTTGATCTCGTGGCCGGCGTTCCGGGCCGCCTGCTCGACCGCCACGCTGCCGCCGAGGACGATCAGGTCGGCCAGGGAGACCTTCTTGCCACCCGACTGCGTGCTGTTGAAGTCCTGTTGGACCTGCTCGAGGACCTGCAGCACCTTGGCCAGCTCGTCGGGCTCGTTGACCTCCCAGCTGCGCTGGGGCTCCAGGCGGATACGGGCGCCGTTGGCGCCGCCCCGGTTGTCCGTGCCCCGGAAGCTGGCTGCGGCGGCCCACGCGGTGGAGGCCAGTTGCGACACGGAGAGTCCCGAGTCGAGGAGGGCGGTCTTGAGCCCAGCGACGTCCTCGTCCCCGATCAGCTCGTGATCGACTGCCGGGACCGGGTCCTGCCACAGCTGGGGTTCGGGGACCCATGGGCCCAGGTAGCGCGAGATCGGACCCATGTCGCGGTGCAGCAGCTTGTACCAGGCCTTGGCGAACGCTCGGGCGAACTCGTCCGGGTTCTCCAGGAAGCGGCGAGCGATCTTCTCGTAGGCGGGGTCGAAGCGGAGCGCGAGGTCGGTGGTCAGCATCGTCGGTCGGTGCTTCTTCTCCGGGTCGTGCGCGTCCGGCACGGTCTCCTCGGCGTCCCTGGCCACCCACTGGTGCGCGCCGGCGGGGCTCAAGGTCTGCTCCCACTCGTGACCGAAGAGGTTCTCGAAGAAGCCGTTGCTCCACTGCGTGGGGGTGCTGGTCCATGTGACTTCGAGGCCGCTGGTGATCGTGTCCGGACCCTTGCCTGTGCCGTAGGTGTTCTTCCAGCCGAGACCCTGTCCCTCGAGCGGGCAGCCCTCGGGCTCGGGGCCCACATAGTCGCCGGATGCGGCGCCGTGGGTCTTGCCGAAGGAGTGCCCACCGGCGATCAACGCGACCGTCTCCTCGTCGTTCATCGCCATCCGAGCAAATGTCTCGCGGATGTCACGCGCGGCGGCCATCGGGTCGGGGTTGCCGTTGGGACCTTCGGGGTTGACGTAGATCAGCCCCATCTGGACCGCCCCGAGCGGGCCGGAGAGCTCGCGGTCACCGCTGTAGCGCTCGTCGCCGAGCCACGTGTCCTCCGGGCCCCAGAAGATCTCCTCGGGCTCCCAGACGTCCTCGCGACCGAAGGCGAACCCGAAGGTCTCGAAGCCCATGGACTCCATCGCGACATTGCCGGCGAGCACCAGCAGGTCGGCCCACGAGACCTTGCGGCCGTACTTCTGCTTGACCGGCCACAGCAGGCGCCGCGCCTTGTCGAGGTTGGCGTTGTCGGGCCAGCTGTTGAGCGGGGCGAACCGCTGGGCCCCGTCCCCGGCGCCACCGCGACCGTCCGCGATCCGGTAGGTGCCGGCAGAGTGCCAGCTCATCCGGATGAACAGCCCGCCGTAGTGTCCGAAGTCGGCGGGCCACCAGTCCTGTGAGGTGGTCATCAGCTCGATCAGGTCGCGCTTGAGCGCCTCGACGTCCAGGGTCTCGAACTCGCTCGCGTAGTCGAAGTCGTCGCCCATCGGGTTGCTCGTGGCCGAGTGCTTCTTCAGCACCTGGAGGTCGAGCTGGTTCGGCCACCAGTCCTGGACCGTCCTCGGCCGAGTGCTCTTGGGGGCCGGCGAGTCGATCGCCGGGTTCTCGCTCTCGCTGCCGTGTGCAGGAGGGTTGGACGTCTCGGTCATGTGGTTCCTTCCGGGGTAGCAGGGTTGATCAGGAGCTGGTGGTGGAGCACGCGGGGCAGCGGCCCCAGTAGGTGACCTCCGCCTCGTCGACCGTGAAGCCCTGGTCGTCGGACATGGTCAGACAGGGCGCCGTGCCGGTCGCGCAGTCGACGTCGGCGATGACCCCGCATGACCGGCAGACCATGTGGTGATGGTTGTCCCCGACCCGCGCCTCGTAGCGCGCCACCGACCCGGAGGGCTGGATCCGACGCACCAGGCCGACCTCGGTCAGGGCCCGCAGGACGTCGTACACCGCCTGGTGCGAGACGTCGGGCAGATGACGACGGGTGGCCTGGATGATCGACTCCGTGTCGGCGTGCGGATGCGCGTGCACGGCGTCCAGCACCGCCAGCCGGGGGCGGGTGACACGCAGCGCGGCGCCCCGAAGCAGATGCTGCAGATCCGATTCGGCGACCACACAACGCAGTCTGTCGACCTGTCTGGAACCAGTCAAGAAGCGGGTGGTCTTCACGATCGATTCGGGTCAACTGCGTGGCGTCGGGACCCATCTGGACACCGCTCATCCCGGCCACGATGCCCGAGGAGAAGGTGAAGTCGTTTGACCGGTGGTCAGCCGGTCACCATCTGAGTGCGGCCTCTGGACGAGAGGGACCGATACGCGTCGTGGGGGCGTCGTAGGCAACGTCCGAGGGGCGTGGACGCCTGGGCGGCACGCTGGAGATCCTCAGGGATGCCGCGTCAGGGCCACGGCGCAGGCGTCGCTCGGCCGTGGGTACGCCGGAGATCTCCACCCCACGGAAAGGAACTCAGATGGCCACCGGTGAGACTGGTTTCGACGATGTCACCTTCGACCTCATCTCGGTGCAATACCACTCCCTGAAGGCGGGGCACGATTACGGGCAGTACGTGCGTGACGCGGAGAACGCGGGCCAGCAGGAGATCGCTGACTTCTTCAAGCAGGTAATGGAGCAGGACTCCGAGCGCGCACACACGTGCCACGACTTCCTCGCTCGACTCGGCGGCACGGACAACACGAGCCCGCAGCAATAGGGAGTTCAACAGGGGCCCTTCAAGCCCTGGCGGTGAGGATGTCGTAGTCGATCCACGGAAAGTCCGGCCAGTCCCGGCGGCGGTGGCGCGCCCGGTCAGGGCCGGTGATGGTGCTTGTCCACTGCCCGTGGTCAGAGCGGAGCCATGTCGTAGGTCGGGTGGCGGCTTCCCACCTTGCGCGCCGCCGCGAGGTGTCCGCCCAAGTAGGCGCCAACCCCCGAGACGGCGGCGCCGGCGAGAGCAAGCCGGGCGCCTGCGCCGTGCCGGCCTCGCCGTCGGGCAATCCATGACGCGGCGTAGACGCTGACTGCCAGGCCGTTGGTCACCGCGTGGACGAGGCCTACTCGCTTCTCGCGCGGCCCGGCTGCCGACCACTCCGCCCATCCGGTCCAGACGGTCGGTCCAGTGGCGAGCAGACCGCTGCCGACGAGCCTCTGGGCCGCGGCGGACGACTCGCCCCCACCGAACAGATCGAGCAGGCTGGCGGAGGTCCAGGTGCCGATCACGACGTCGGTGAGCAGCGGGTGAACCGAGTGGCCGAGCCAGTCGCCGCGCAGCACCGAGGCCCGCGCCCCGGTGCCGAACCATGCCCTGATCGCGGGCTCCAGAGCCTGCACCGGCTTGTCGAGGGCCGTGGCCTCCTCCAGCCGCAGGGTCGCGCGCACGATCGTGGGCGGCCGCTCGATGAGGTTCATTCAATCCTCCTCGGTGGCGTCCACTTCGGGAGCACACTTCTCGGGCGCCGTGGAACCAACCCTGCCCCGTGCCAAGGGCAAGATCAACCGGGACCGTCGCCCACGGGGATCTGCCACACGATCGAGCACGCAGCCGACTTGGGCACGACGCGTCCCAGCTCCAGTCTCGGCAAGCCGACTTGCCCGGGGGCCTCGGCGATGCCTTGGGTGGACTCGGCGACTGACCGCCGTGGCTTGAGTCCGCGCTGCGACCCAGGGTCTACCCACTACGAAAACCCCTCGGGCCGAGCCTAACGTGGCATCAGGCCCGCGCCGGGCCACGAACCACTCAGACCTGAGCCGCACCGGGAGTGCCCATGACCACCGACTTCGACGGCCAGGCCGCAGGTCATGCAGCAGTCGGGCCGCCAGGACGGCTCCAGGAGTCGGAGTGCCGGATCGAGGACTTCATCGCGCTGGTCGAGCAGACCACCGACCTCGCGCAGTACCCCCACGCCGTCCGCGTGGAGGAGCAGGTCCTCATCTACGACGCCGACGTCCTTCGCGCCACCGTGGGGACCGTCGGGGGCGCCGACGCGGTATCGGCCGAGCTGGTCCGCGCCCTCACAGAGGGGCCCGGCGTGGTCGTCTTCGAGAGCGCGTTCCCTGACGATGCCGTGGTGGACCGAGTGACCACGGCCTTCGACGCGATCATCGCGGACGAACGGGAACGCGGCGGCCCCGCAGGCGACCACTTCGCCCCTCCGGGTGCCAACAGCCGGGTCTGGAACGCCCTGGAGAAGCTGGCGGTCCGCGACCCGCAGGCGTTCGTCGACTACTACTCCAACGACATCCTCGCCCTGGTCTCCACGGCCTGGTTGGGTCCCGGTTACCAGGTGACCTCGCAGGTGAACGTGGTGCGTCCGGGCGGAAGGGCGCAGGACCCGCACCGCGACTACCACCTCGGCTTCCTGTCGAACGACGTCGTCGAGAAGTACCCGACACACGTCCACCTGCTCTCGCCGGTGCTGACGCTGCAAGGTGCGGTTGCGCACTCCGTCATGCCGCGCGAGAGCGGGCCGACGCTGTACCTGCCGTACTCCCACCAGTACCTCGCGGGCTACCTTGCCTGGCGGCGGCCGGAGTTCCGCGAGCACTTCGAGACCCACCATGTGCAGTTGCCGCTCCGGAAGGGCGATGCCGCGTTCTTCAACCCGGCACTCTTCCACGGTGCGGGCTCCAACATCTCGGCCGACGTCCAGCGGGTCGCCAACCTGCTGCAGGTCTCGTCCGGCTTCGGCCGGGCCATGGAGTACGTCGACCGTGCCAAGGTCTCCAAGGCGATCTACCCGGCGCTCAAGCACCGGCAGGACGCAGGCGCACCTTCGGCCGCCCTCACCCACGTCATCGCCGCAGCGGCCGAGGGTTATCCGTTCCCGACAAACCTCGACCGCGACCAGCCCCTCGGTGGGCTCACGCCGCTCGCTCAGACCGAGATCCTGGCGCAGGCGCTCGCCGAGGACTGGGCGCCCGCACAGGTCGAGGAGGCCCTCGATGCCTACGCCGCGCGGCGCAGCAACGAGGAGATCCGTTGAACGTCGACGGAGCGACTGCCGGCGATCTGTAGGACAAGGTCGTCCTGGTCAGCGGCGGCACCCAGGGAGTAGGTGCCGCGGTGGCCCGCGCAGCGCTCCTTGCCGGTGCGAGTGTCGTCATCACAGGCAGGCGCGTCGACGTGGGTGAGGCTGCGGCCGCCGAGCTTCGTTCGCTCGATGGCAACGACGTTCGCTTCGTGCCGACGGACATCGCCGACGTCGAGCAGGCGCGCCAGTCCGTCCGTCAGACGGTCGAGTGGTTCGGTCGGGTCGACTGCCTGGTCAACGCTGCCGGCCTGACCGGCCGCGGCACGCGGCTGGACACCCTTGACGTCGTCGCGGCCTCCATGCCGACCCACCCGCCGCTGATCCCGCAGCGGTCGAGGCCGGGTGATGGAGCCGTCAAAGCGGGATGCGGTCGGCGACAGTTCCATGGTCGGGCCGCGCGAGACAGACCGCGACCGCGACGGTGGGGGAGCCGCTCGCCCGTCCTCCCCGGGCCCGGATGTCCACCTCCGCTCCACTCCCTGTCGTGCAGATGGAGTCGGATCCGGACGGCTCGTGCGGGCAGTTCGGCCCGAGGGAGTCGCCGCCGTATCACTGAGCCCCTTGAGTAAGCCCGCTCTGCGGCGCAGGGTGAGAGGTGTGGCGTGGCATCGCGGTCCTGATGGCGGGGAAGCGAGGAGTGAGACATGGTGACCACCTCGAACACTGGCGTTGCGGTCGTCGCTGTCGACGGCACCGAGGACGGGCACCGTGCGCTGGTGTACGCCGTCACCGACCTCGTCGCTCGTGGAGACCTGTCCCTGCGGCTGGTCCACGTGCCGCGGGGAGCGCCCGCGCTGGCGCCGTACGTGCAGCCCGGCAAGATCCGGGAGATCGGCGAGTCGCTGCTCCAGGAGGCCGCGAAGCAGGCGGAGGACGCTGGTGTCGACCCGGCGCGCGTCACGACCGTGCTGACCGACACTCCCCGCACGTCAGCGGTGCTCGACCACCTGGAGGACGCTCGGTACCTCGTCCTGGGGACGCGGGCGTCCGCGGTTCAGCACTTCCTTGCGGGGACCACGTCGCTGTGGCTCGTGGCGCAGTCGCCGGTCCCGGTCCACTGCGTGCCGCGCACCTGGCAGGAGTCGCGCAGCCGCTCGGGGCGCGTGGTGGTGGGGGTTGACGGCTCTCGAACCGACCGCATCGTGGTGACGGAAGCCTTCGCCGAGGCGGCTGCGCGAGGTGCCTCCCTCGAGGTGGTCCACGCCTGGCGTCCCGAGAGTCCCTATGACGCAGCCATCACCGGCCGGGTCCTCCTGGACGAGTGGGAGAAGAAGACCCGTGACGCGTTGACCAAGCCGATCGAGGAAGTGGCGGCGGCACACCCCGGGGTGGACTGGCAGTTGCGGTTGGAGTACCAGCGGGTGCCCGCCGCGCTCTATGAGGCGTCTCTCAACGCAGACCTCCTCGTCCTCGGCCGACACGGCTCCCACGCCCCGGTCGTAGTGATGGTGGGATCCAACACCCGCACCCTCCTCCGCAACGCCACGTGTCCGGTCGTCACCGTGCCTGTCCGCTCCACCCCGGAATGACAGGGAGGGCTGTGCTCCTGCGCCGTCGGTGAGCCACGACGCCGGACGAGTACGCATTCCTTCGAATCTCCCCGCGAATCCCGAAGCCCGTCTAGCCTCAGGCGGGTGCACAATCTTGGGGCCCCACTGCGTCGCGCAGTCCTGCTTGTCCTCTGTCTGACGCTGGTGGCGTACCTGCAGATACCTCTGGCTGCCACCAGCGCGGCTGACGAACCCCTGCGGGTCCTTGTCGCCGGTGACTCCCTGACCGCCGGCATCAACGGTGACTACACGTGGCGCTACCGGCTGTGGAAGGAGTTCCGGCGACAGGGCCAGCCTGTGGAGTTCGTCGGCTCGAAGGCATGGCCCTACGTCGCCGCCGGCTACACGTCAGCGACGTACGCCGACCCCGATTTCGACCACGACCACTTCGCCTGGGGCGGCGCGCAGCTCAGCAGCCACGCAAGCAGCATCGGTGCGGAGGTTGGCAGCCAGCAGCCGGACGTGATCGTTCTCGCGTCGGGACTGAACGACCTCGTGCACGGCCAGTCTCCCGACCAGACAGCTGGGATCCTGCGCCGGTTCATCGCGAACGCACGCGCTGCCCGTCCCAGCGTCGGCATCATCGTCTCGCCTGTGCTGACCATCCACCGGACCAATCTCCCGGCGGTCAACGGCCTCATCGCGGAGTACAACAGGCGCGCAGCCGATGTCGTCGCCGAGCTCAGCACGCCCAAGTCCCCGCTTCGGATGGCATCCACGACCTCTGGCTGGTCGCCCAACACCGTCCTGGTGCAAGACGGCATCCACGCGACGCCGAAGGGCGAGGCCTTCATCGCCTTCCGGATCGCGCAGGCCCTGCATGGTGGCGGGTGGCTGCGTTCGGCCCCGGCGACGCCTCCGGCGAGTGTCCCCTGGGTTCGCAACCTCCGGCCGAAGGTGATCCTGCGCGGTGAGTCCGCTGTGCTCAGCTGGGACGCCCAAGGCCTGACCTCCGCGGACATCTGGGCCCGTCGTAGGTGGGGTTCGTGGCGCCTCGTGGGCACCACCGCCCAGCGCTCGTTCACCTACGGGCTGACCCCGGGGGCGACCTACGACTTCAAGATCCAGGGCATCCGCAGGGTGATGACATCGACGCTGAGCACTGCCACGACTGTCACGGGGCCGGCCCTGGCCAGGGTCAGCAGGGTGCGGGTTCTCCGGAAGAAGGTCAGGTGGACGCCGGTGCGCGGCGCCACGCGGTACCGCGTCCACTACCGCCTGCCGTCCAGCACCGC
>NZ_JAOPXP010000101.1 GCF_025965085.1 Marmoricola sp. | reverse complement strand
CTTCTCGATCTGCGGCTCGGAGAAGAGGACACCGGTGTTGGGTCCGAGCGCCTGGCCCACACCGCCGGCGAGGTGGGCATCTCGGGCCTCGTCGTCGGGGAACACGTCGTACACGCCGAAGGTCGATGGGCCGAATTGGATGGCGAACCAGGCGATGGTGCCTGGCTCTTGCATCACGATCGACCGCGCTCCGGTGAGGAAGTCTGCTAGTTCCGTCTCCTTGCCCGGCAGGGCCTCGAGACGCACGAGGAGAGCTTTGGTCAGCATGGGTCGGGCTCCTTCGCTCGCGAGGGGTGCACCGCTGCGGCCGTCGGACACGAGTGGTCGGTACCCCGATGGCCGGGAAACATCCCCCGCCGCAAGACGCAGACCTCGCGCTGCAACGCTGCCACATCAGACCCGGACGACATGTCGAGCTCGTACGTGGAAGCGGCGATCTGACTCTCCGCACGCCCGTGCCGCGATCCGCGCACCACGGTGACGGGGGCTTTCCACCGTGAAACGGCTGGCCATCCGCCGTGAGTCATGCGTTCCACGTGGAAGAGCGCCTGGCAATCCTGAAGATGTCGTCGACTTGGTTGGGGTCGAGCACCTGCGGCTGTCGGGCGAGCCCCCGCGACAGCTGGACCCGGGTGGTGACCTCGACGTCGGCCGGGCGCTCCTTGAGCGTGAGGCTGCGGGGGTCGACCACCGCTATGACACCCCGCGCTGCAACCGGGAAGCCGCAGGCCTGGCTCAACAAGCGGCCGGCGCGCAAGGCCTCGTGGCGTGAGTTTCGGATGTAGTGCTGCCGCGTGCCGTTGACCATGAAGGTGTTGCCACCCACCCAGATGTTCGAGCCGCGGTGGTTCTTGGTGTTGATGGTGAAGACGCCGGCCGGGCCGATCAGGACGTGGTCGATGTCCGAGCCCCGAGATCCGACAGGGACGGAGTGAAGGTAGCGCCACTGGCCGGGGCGAGCGATGCGCCACAGCTCGGCTGCCAGGCTCTCTTCACCCTGTGCGCCGTGCCGCCACGCGTTCCGTTCCTGTCCGGCCTTGAGGTCGAAGAAGCCGGGTGTCGACAGGGTCGCGACGTGATCCCACAGCGCCTGCCCTGGTTCGTTGCGGACCAGGTCGCGCCAGTCGCCGCGAGGAGGGTCGGTCGGCACCCGCCACAGCGGATGGTCGAGTCGCCACTCGCGCTGAGCGCGTTCGAGGCTTGCCTCCCGCTTCAGGCGTCGTCGACGCCGCCACCGGGCGCGCAGACCACCGCCACCATCCGGGGTCGGCGGCGGGTTCTCCTCGAAGCCGGGTCGCCGGCAAGGCACACCGTAGGTAGCCAGCCACTCCTCCACCGAGGCGTGAAGCAGACCCGCGTGCTCCGGTCCACTCGGATAGTCCAGTCCGACGTCCAGGTCGCGATAACCCACGCCCCTGCCGTCGGACAGCCACACGTAGGCCCGGTTGATCCCCGGCTCGGAGCGCCACGAGACGTCTGCAGACAGCACGAGGCGAGGATGCCCGAGCCGGACCTCTGTCGTCAGAAGATTCCGACAAAACGGGCGTGTGGCTCGGCCCGGCGCCCCGAGCCACACGCGTCCCGAGGCCGTCGCGCGCCACACTTCGCCCGCTGTGTCCTCCGCTTCCCAGCAGGACCTGGGTTGTGGTGGCCAGTGGTGGAACGTGTGCGGTCACCTGACCACTTGCCTACCCCCTGCGAACCGCAGGTCATAGGGGTGGTTCACGCTGGTTCTGGTCTGGCTGGTGGCAGGTGCAGGATTCGAACCTGCGTAGGCATACGCCGACGGATTTACAGTCCGTTTCCATTGGCCGCTCGGACAACCTGCCGTGCACGCTGACCTACTAAGGTGGGCCAGCAGCGCAGCCGAGGATAGCGCAGCACCTACCCAAGTCTTAAATCGGATGGAGGTCCCCCCACGATGGCCGATTCATCGTTCGACATCGTCAGCAAGATCGACCGCCAGGAGGTCGACAACGCGTTGTCCCAGGCAGCCCGCGAGATCTCACAGCGCTTCGACTTCAAGGGCACCGGCGCGGAGATCAAGTGGTCGGGCAACGAGTCGATCGAGATCTCCGCGAACGCCGAGGACCGGGCGACGGCCGTGCTCGACGTCTTCAAGGAGAAGCTCATCAAGCGGCAGCAGTCGCTGAAGATCCTCGACGCCGGCGACCCACGGCCCTCCGGGCGTGAGACCAGGATCAGCATCGCCCTCAAGGAGGGCATCTCCTCCGAGGACGCCAAGAAGGTCGGCAAGCTGATCCGCGACGAGGGCCCCAAGGGCGTCAAGGTCCAGGTGCAGGGCGATGAGCTGCGCGTCAGCAGCAAGAAGCGCGACGACCTGCAGGCCGTGCAGGCGCTCGTCAAGGGTCAGGACTACGACTTCGCGGTGCAGTTCACGAACTACCGGTGACCGGCCGGGTCTCCACCGTGTGACTCCTGGGCTGAACCAGGAGGTCGGCCCGGGGCGGCTGCCTAGTTGAGCGGCCTCATGTTCGAGGGCACGCCGCCACCACGGTGGACCTCTTCGACGAGCTCCTGCAGAGCGGTGAGCGCCACTCGTTGGGACATCGGCCCGTAGGAGACGCGCGCGACACCCAGCTCCTCGAGCCGGGCCAGGGACGGCACGCCCGGGAGTCCGATGACCGTCAGTTTCTGGGGCCCGAAGGCGTCGACCAGCGTGGTGACTGCTTCCTCGTCCAGCTTGCCCGGCACGAAGACCACTGGCGCTCCGGCGTCGAGGTAGGCGGTGCCGCGCTCGATGGCGTCGGCCAGCACCTCAGCCGGGTCGCGGTCGCCCGCCTTCACGAAGGCATCGGTGCGCGCGTTGAGCACGAAGTCCGGAACGCCCTCCGCGATCGCGGCGTCCATGATGGCCTGCACCTGGGCGACGGCCTGGTCGAGCGGCTTCATCTGGTCCTCGATGTTGGCGCCGACGATGCCCACTCCGATGGCCTTGCGGACGGTCTCCGCGGCGTCGCCGTAGCCGCCCTCGAGGTCGGCGGTCACCGGGAGCGTCGTGGCCTGCGCGATCCGGCCGACGGTCTCGATCATCAGCTCCACCGGGATGTTCTCGCCGTCCTCGTAGCCCAGGGACGCAGCGATCGAGTGGCTGGCCGTCGCGAGGGCCGCGGTGCCGGGTGTGTCGGCGACGACCTTGGCGGTGATCGAGTCCCAGACGTTCACGACCGTCAGCAGCGTCGGGTCCTGGTGCAGCCGCAACAACTCGGCGGCCTTGTTCTCCAGGCTCTCGTGGGCGCTGTTCTCCATGGTCATGCGTGGTCCCTTCCTAGGCAGATGCCGACACCGGCGAGCCTAGACTGCGGCGCTGACCATCCACGATCAGCCGCTGGCGACCCGCACAGGCGAGATGGCCCGGACCCCGCTGGTCGGCGCCACCCACACCCGCAGGCCGTCCTCGAGGTGCAGGTGACGCTGGGTGGCGCGGGTCACGGTCACCTCCACGTCCGGGTGCTCAGGCTCGTCGAGCTCGACGATGAGGCGCACCTCGAAGCCGACCCTGAGCAGGCGGGTGATCCTGCCCGGCTTGCCCCGGGGGTCCTCCGGGGCCGTGTAGACCTCGATGTCGTGCGGGCGCACCAGCCGGCCGCTCAGCTTCGTCACGGGCCCGAGAAAGCTCATCACGAACTCGCTCTCGGGGGCGTCGTAGAGCTGGTCCGGCGTCCCGACCTGCTCGACCCGCCCGTCGTTGATGACCACGATCTCGTCGGCGACCTCGAGGGCCTCCTCCTGGTCGTGGGTCACGAACACTGTCGTCACCTGCACCTCGTCGTGCAGCCGCCGCAGCCACTCACGCAGCTCCTTGCGAACCTTCGCGTCCAGCGCACCGAACGGCTCGTCGAGCAGCAGCACGGTCGGCTCCACCGCGAGGGCGCGGGCGAGTGCCATCCGCTGGCGCTGGCCCCCGGAGAGCTGGGCCGGCAACCGGTGCGCGAACTGGGAGAGGTGCACCAGCTCGAGCAGCTCGGCCACGCGCTTCTCGGTCTCCGCCTTGGACCGCTTGCGGATCTCGAGGCCGAAGGCGACGTTCTTCGCCACGCTCATGTGCTTGAACGCGGCGTAGTGCTGGAAGACGAACCCGACGTTCCGCTTCTGCGGGGGGAGGTGGGTGGCCTCGTTGCCCTCGATGGTGACCGTGCCGGAGTCGGCGTCCTCCAGCCCCGCGATGATTCGCAGCAGCGTCGACTTGCCGCCACCGCTGGGGCCGAGCAGCGCGGTGAGCTGACCCGTCGGCAGGTCGACGGAGACGTTGTCCAGCGCGACGAAGTCGCCGAACTTCTTGTTCACGCCGGAAATGGTGATGCTCATCAGTTGTGCTCCTTGGGACGAAGGACGGAGACGACCACGAGGCAGGCCATCGCGGCGAAGGCGAGCAGCGCGGCGAGGGCGTACGACGTGCCCTGCTGGAAGTTCTGATAGGTCTCCTCGACGGAGAGCGTGGCGGTCTGGGACTGGCCGGCGATGTTTCCCGACACGATCTTCACCGCGCCGAACTCGCCCAACGAACGGGCGAGGCTGAGCACGACGCCGTACACGACCGCCCACTTGATGCCGGGCAGGGTGATCCGGCGCAGGGTCTGTACGGCGTTGGCGCCCAGGCTGCGGGCGGCCTGCTCCTGGTCGTCGCCGATCTCCTCGAGGACGGGGACGACCTCGCGGATCACCAGTGGCAGCGCGACGAAGACGGTTGCCATCACCATGCCCGGTGTCGCGAAGATGACCTGGAGCCCCCACGACTCGAGGGTGGGCCCGAACCAGCCGTCGCGGCCGTTGTAGACGAGGACGAGCGCGAGGCCGACGACCACGGGCGAGATCGACAGCGGTACGTCGATCAGGGCCGACAGGACGCGCTTGCCGAAGAAGTCGTAGCGCACCAGCAGGATCGAGATGGTCAGGCCGAAGACGAGGTTGATCACCACGGCGATCACCGTGATGATCGCCGTCAGCTGGAGGGCGTGGGCGATCTCCGGGTCCTTGAGGGCGTCGACCACGGGGCCGACACCGTCGGCGAAGGCGTTCTGGAAGACGAGCCCCGTCGGCCACGCCACCAGCAGGACGACGTAGGCGACGACGATCGTCCGCAGGCCCCAGCGCACCTTGGCGGGGTCGCGGGCATAGGTGCTACTGGCCACGGCGCGCCAACCTCCTCTGGATCAGGTCGAGGGCGACGATCACGGCCAACGCCACCAGCAGGAGGATCGCGGCGACCGCGGACGCGGCCGACCTGTTGCCGTTCTCGATGTAGGTCAGGACACGCACGGAGGCCACCTCGGTGCGGCCGGGCAGGTTGCCCGAAAGGAGCACCAGGGAGCCGTACTCACTGATGCCGCGGGCGAAGGACAGGGCGGCGCCGGCGGTGATGGCCGGAACCAGGGAGGGCAGGATGACGCGTCGGAAGGTGGTCAGCCGGTTGGCGCCCAGGGAGGCTGCGGCCTCCTCGACGTCACGATCGATGGTCTCCAGCACCGGCTGCACCGTGCGCACCACGAACGGCAGCGTCACGAACGCCAGCGCGAGGAAGACCGCGACGCGCGTGTTGGCGGCGTTCACACCCAGCGGCGACTTCGGGCCGTAGAGCGACAGCAGCACGAGACCCGCGACGATCGTGGGCAGCGCGAACGGGACGTCGATCACGATGTCGAGCAGTCGCTTGCCCCAGAACCGGTCACGGACGAGCACCCAGGCCAGCGCCGTACCCATCACCACGTTGACGGCCGTGACGCCGAGCGACACCAGGACAGTCAGGCGCAGCGCGGCACTGGTCTGCGGCCCCGAGACAACCTCCCAGAACCCGCCGGCACCGAGGTCGGCGGCGGAGATGAGTACGGCGACCAGCGGGATCAGCACGAGCAGGCTGAACCAGATCATCGAGATACCGAGGCCGAGGCTGGACCCGGCACCGAGCGACCGTCGGCTCCGGGCTCGGCGCACGCGCACCGACCCCGGGGCCGCGGAGGCAACTCCTAGTGAGGCCACAGGATCAGGACTTCCCGGAGGCCGCGAGCAGCTTGGTCACGATGCCGTTGTTCTCGTCGAAGTACTTCGTGTTGGCCACACCCCAGCCACCGAAGTCCTTGTCGATCGTCAGCAGGGTCTTCGGGGTGGGGAACGGGTCTGACGGGTTGTTGGCGCCCTCGACCTGCACCTTGATGCTCTTGTCGAGCGGGCGGAAGCCCTGCTTGGCGTAGTCGGTCTGGCCCTCGGTGCCGAGCTGGTAGTCGAGGAACGCTCTGGCTGCCTTGCCTGCGTCCTTGGTGAGCGCAACGGGGTTCTGGATGAGCAGCGTCTGCGGCGGGACGACATAGTCGAAGTCCGCGCCGGCCTGACGGGCCTCGATCGCCTCGTTCTCGTAGGAGAGCAGGACATCCCCCGTGCCGCCCTCGAACGCGGTGGTCGCCTCCTTGCCGCTGCCGGGCAGGGCCGCGACGTTGGCCAGGAACTTCTTCAGGTAGGACTGCGCGGCGGCGTCGTCGCCGCCCCCGGCGATCACGTGGCCGTAGGCGGCGAGGATGTTCCACTTCGCCGACCCCGAGGAACCGGGGTTGGGGGTGACGATCTTGATGCCGGGCTTGATCAGGTCCTCCCAGTCCTTGATGCCCTTGGGGTTGCCCTTGCGGACCACCATGGTCACGACGGACTGGGTCAGGATTCCCTTGTTGGCACCGGACTTCCAGGTGCCGGGGACGAGCTTCGCGTCGGTGAGCTTCGTCACGTCGGGCTCCAGGGACAGGTGCACCTCGTCGGCGCGCAGCCCGGCGATGACTGCGCGCGCCTGGTCACCGGAGGCGCCATAGGACTGCTTGAAGGTGACGTCCTTGCCGGCGGCGGTCTTCTGGAAGTCGGCGATCACCTGCTTGTTGGCGGTCTTCATCACCGAGAACCCCACCAGGCTGACCTCCTGACTGCTCCCGCTCGCACCCGATGCCGCAGGGTCTGAGCAGGCGGAGGTGGCGAGCAGGGAGGCGGCCAGGGCGGCGGCGGCGAACCACCTGAGACGGGACTTGTCGAACATGAGGGCAGGGCCTTTCGATCCGGTGGGCAGTACACCTCTGGAGGTGTTAATCGAGTAAGTTACTACAAGTTAGCGATTCAGACGTCTTTCGCCGCGACAAGTTGCAGCATCCGGTCCACACCGGCACAAGACCCGTCTTACAAGGAGAGACGGCGTGTCCACCGTGGAAGCGCGGACTATCGTTGGGCCTCGGTGGTGGGACGCACCTGACGACGAACCGGCGGCCCGGGCGCAGCGCGGAACCCGTTCCGTCCCGAGCCTGGAACGTGGCCGTACCGTGAGCCGGTCAGGGGCACACCGGTGTCGAGGAGAGAAGGACAGTCAAGGTGACCAAGCAGGTCAAGCAGCTCGATCGGGTGATCATCCGCTTCG
>NZ_JAOPXP010000089.1 GCF_025965085.1 Marmoricola sp. | reverse complement strand
CTCTCGAAGCCCGGCTGGTACTCCGGTTCGCCGGGCGTGAGCGCAGCCAAGGCGGCCAGGTGACCGCCGGCGCTGCCGCCCGTGACCACGAGGTACGACGGGTCGCCGCCGTAGGGGGCGATGTGCTCGCGCGTCCAGGCGATGGCCTTCTTCACGTCGACGATCTGGGACGGGAACGGGTGCTTGGGGGCGAGGCGATAGTTCATCGCCACGCAGACCCAGCCACGCCGGGCCATCCGGTTCATCAGGAGCAGGCCCTGCTGCTCCTTGCTGCCGATCGTCCAGGCCCCGCCGTGCACCTGGACGAGCACCGGTGCGTGCTCGAGGTCGACGCCCCGCGGGCGGTAGATGTCGAGCCGGGCCCGCCTGCCGCCGCGGGTGTAGTTGATGTCGCGGATCACCTCGACGTCGGGCTGCGCCATCTTGAAGGGGCGGGCGACCTCGCGAAGCCGAAGCCTGAGGTCCTCGGCGGTGGGCGGCTCCTCGAGGTCGTCGAGATAGTCCTCACCGAGGCCGTCGCGCAGGGTGCTCTCCACGTGGGTGGCCGACCGGGTCGCGTTGAGGATCAGGTAGCCCAGTCCGGCACCCGATGCGGCCGCCGCGGCGAGACCGATGCGACTGCGTGGGCGGTTCCGGTTGCGGCGTACGGTCAGCTCCGCCGTGGTGTCGACGAGCGTGGTGACCAGCAGCTGGGGCGCGAGCTCTCCGGCGAGCCAGCCGGCGACGAACGCGGGGATCGAGGCGTAGCGGCCGCGCACCGGACGCAGGGCGTTGGCGGTCAGCGCGGCGGTGACCAGCTGGCGACGACGAAAGGACATGGGGAGCAGGCTAGTGCGACGTCACGTCCGCTTGCGGCGCTGCAGGACGTCCGGTCGCTCCCGGCACAGGCGTACCGGTCTCTGGACTGACCCCGGGCAGCGGGCACGCCGGGCGGTCGCGGCGAGGAAACCCGTTAGACTCGGGCGCTGTGCCCGGCCACGGCCGAGACCCGAAGCTGCTCACCCGAGCCCCCCGACACCACGAAGGCGCGAGATAACCGCATGGCAACGACGAACGACCTGAAGAACGGCATGGTGCTCAACCTCGACGGCCAGCTCTGGCAGGTCATCTGGTTCCAGCACCACAAGCCCGGCAAGGGCGGCGCAGTCGTGCGCAGCAAGCTGCGGAGCATCAGCTCGGGCAAGACCGTCGACCGCACCTTCAACGCCGACGTCAAGGTCGAGGTGGCCAACGTCGACAAGCGGACGATGCAGTACCTCTACAACGACGGCACCTCCTTCGTGTTCATGGACACCGGCACCTACGAGCAGCTCGAGGTCTCCCCGGAGGTCGTCGGCGACGCCACGAACTTCCTGCTGGAGAACCAGGAGGCGATCGTCGCCACCAACGAGGGCACCGTCCTCTACATCGAGCTTCCCGCCTCCGTCGAGCTCGAGGTGCAGTACACCGAGCCCGGCCTGCAGGGCGACCGGTCCACGGGCGGCACCAAGCCCGCCACGCTGGAGACCGGCCACCAGATCTCGGTGCCGCTGTTCATCACGACCGGCGAGCGGATCAAGGTCGACACCCGGGACTCCTCCTACCTGGGGCGCGTCAGCAGCTGATGGCGACCCCACCTCATCGCGTCGGGGGCGCCCGATGAGCGCCCGTTCCAAGGCTCGCAAGCGGGCGCTCGACGTCCTGTTCGCCTCTGAGATGCGCAACCGCTCGACCGCCGAAGCGCTGGAGGACCAGGCAGAGGCGGGCGTGGTCAACGAGTACACCGTGACGCTCGTGCAGGGCGTGACCGAGCGCCGCACCCGTCTCGATGAGGTCATCTCCACCTACGCGCAGGGCTGGACGCTCGACCGGATGCCGGCAGTGGACCGCAACGTGCTGCGGATGGCGACCTTCGAGGTGCTCTACGTCGACGACGTTCCCGACGCGGTCGCGGTCTCCGAGGCGCTCAACCTGGTGCGGGACCTCTCCACCGACGAGTCGCCGGCCTTCGTGAACGGTGTCCTGGGGAACATCGTCCGGGATCGTGACCTGCTGACCCGCTGACGGGCCCTCGCGCAGGAAGGGTGCCTCGCTGGTCGCCGTTGACGCGCAGGGCATCCGCCGGACCCCTGCTGCTGTGGCTGCGCGGCCCCACGGGGGTCGCGACGTGGCCCATCTCTCGCGGGCGTCACTCTCCTCGGTCCCGTGGTCCGGCAAGATGGCCCCGTGACTTCTGACCACGCGCAGCCAACCGTTCCCGTCCCCTCTGGGCTGCCCGCCGACTGGACTGCGCGCGTCCCCGAGCTCACCGACCTCGCGGTCCTCCTCAGGCTCCGCGGGGCCGACCGGCTGGCGCACACCGGGTCGGCCTCCGTCGACCGCGAGGCCATCGAGTCCGAGATCGCGGGTCCGGCGTCCTGGACCCGCCGCCAGCTGCTCGCGATCGACCGGGACGGCGTGCCGCGTGCCTGGATCAGCGTCCACGACCGCGCCGCGGGGCGCACGATGGTGGCGTTGTACGTCGACCGCACCGTCGAGGAGTCCACCACCGTCGCGGCTGCGCTCTACGCCTGGGGCGAGGAGCAGGCCCGTGAGATCTGCGTGCTGCGGGAGGTGACCGAGACCCGGCTGGACGCGAGCCCGTTCGCCGACGACACGGTCCAGCAGCAGTGGCTGACGGCCGCCGGCTACACCAAGCGGCGCACGTGGCCGCAGATGACGCGCCCCGTGACGCCGGAGGAGGCGACGTCGCTCCCCGCCCCCCGCGAAGGGGTCTCCCTGCGCCGGGTCGCCAGCCACGAGAACGGGTTGCCGGTCGCAGGCGACCTGCACCTGGTGCACGAGATGCTCGAGTCGTCCTTCGAGGACCACTTCAACTCCTACCGCGAGAGCTTCCCGGAGTTCCTCCAGCGGCTCCGCGAGGACCCCGGCCATCGCTGGGACCACTGGTGGCTGGCGTTCGTCGAGGGCGATGACGGCCGGCCGCTGGCCGCCGGCGCCCTCGTGGGCACCGTGCTGCGCGAGAACGCCGAGGGCCATGAGGGCAGCTACGTCGAGTACATCGGCGTGCACCGCGACGCCCGTGGCCGCGGTGTGGCCAAGGCCCTGCTGCACGCCGTGATCGCCGACGCTGCGCAGCGCGGACGTGACCGGGTGGGGCTGGAGGTCGACGCCGACTCGCCGACCGGTGCCGACGGGCTCTACTCCTCGATGGGGTGGAAGACCGACTACGTGCTGGAGTCCTGGTTCAAGGACGTGGACTTCTCCACCTCACCGTCGGCGGGTCTTCCGTGACCGGGACCCGGACTGTCACCCGGGAGTGCCCCACGAGGCCTCCCCGAGTGGCAGAGTCCTGCCTGTGAACGATCCCGAGGTGATGGGCCGTCAGGCCGAGACGAGTGACTGGCTCGACCACGCTGTCCGTGCAGGTCTCGTGGCGTACGGCGTCGTCCACCTGCTCATCGGCTGGCTGGCCGTCCAGCTGGCGCTGGGCGACCACAGCCAGCAGGCCAGCACCAAGGGCGCCCTGCACGAGCTCGCGCAGCAGCCCTTCGGCAAGGTCATGGTGTGGGCGGTCGCCCTGGGGATGCTGCTGCTCGTCCTCTGGCGGGTCCTCGAGGCCGCCTTCGGGCACCGCGAGGAGGAGGGCTCCGACCGGGTGCGCAAGCGCGTGGCCTCGGGAGGCAAGGCGGTCATCTATGTCGCGCTGGCGGTGACCGCCATCCGGGTCGCCACGGGGTCCGCGAGCTCGGGCAAGGGGTCGACCGGCTGGACCGCCCAGCTGATGGACGTTCCTGGGGGCCGGTGGCTCGTCGCCGCCGCCGGCCTGGCGATCATCGCGTACGCCGGCAACATCGCCTGGCGTGGCTGGACGGAGAAGTTCGCCGAGCACCTCGACACCCAGGGAAAGCTCGGGAACCGCGGTGCGGCGTACCTCCTGGTTGGCAAGGTCGGCTACGTCGCGAAGGGCATCTCGCTCGCCCTGGTCGGCGCGCTCTTCGTCGGCGCCGGAGTGACGCACCAGGCCAACAAGTCCGGCGGGCTGGACGCTGGCCTCCAGTCGGTGCTCGGGCAGCCGTTCGGTCCCTACCTCCTGATCGCGATCGGCGTGGGCATCGTGTGCTATGGGTTGTTCTGCTTCGCCCGCGCCCGGCACCTTGCCAGGTGAGCCTGCCGCGGGGGCGCCACCGTTTCAGCGGCAGCATCGCAGGGGTCGGCTCCAGCAGCGGCACGCGCATCGTGGTGGGCCGCTGGGAACGGTCCCCGCTGGGCGCGTTCGCCGACGTCATGCTCGCCGAGCCCGACGGCACGCGGGTCCTGCTCGCCCCGAGTGACGAGATCGCGGAGCTCGTGTCGGCGACCTACCGGTTCGACCGGGTGGAGATCGGAGAGGTGACCGCCCAGATCGACGCCGACACCTGGCGCGTCCGGGCGCCCGGGCTCGACCTCGACTTCACGGTCGGGTCGCGGTCCGCGCTCGGCTGGCTGCTCCGCCTGGTGCCTCGACGGCTGGCCACGGCGCAGGGGTGGACGCGGCTGACCGACCCGGTGGCCCGGCTGGTGCTGCACGGCGTGCGCACGCGGGGCACGGCCGGCAACGACCGGCGCGAGTACTACGGCGCCACCGACCTGCGCCGGATCACCGGACTCGCCGGCACGTGGCAGGGCAGGGAGCTCGGCCGCCTCGCGGCCGTCTCCCCGGAACCGGCGTTCGGCTTCGGCTCAACCCCGGAGCGGCCCTCGGTGACCGAGCTGGTCACCACCATCGACTTCCCGCAGCGAACTGGCCCGGGCTCTCACTGACGGCTGGGTCGGATCCTGTCAGACTGGCGTTCATGGCGACGAACTCATGTGACGTGGTCGTGATCGGACTCGGTCCCGGTGGTGAGGCGGCGGCCGCCGAGCTGGCGAGGGCCGGGCTCGAGGTGGTCGGCATCGACGAGCGGCTGGTGGGCGGGGAGTGCCCCTACTTCGGCTGCATCCCCAGCAAGATGATCATCCGCGCCGCCAACCTGCTGGCCGACGGCCGCCGGATCGACGACGTCGCGGGCACGGCCGAGGTGCACCCGGACTGGACGCCGGTGCACGCACGGATCCGTGACGAGGCGACCGATGACTGGGACGACGCCGTTGCCGTGAAGCGCCTGGAGGAGGCGGGAGCTCGCTTCGTGCGCGGGCACGGCCGGCTGGCGGGACCGAGGAGGGTCGAGGTCGGCGGCGAGGTCTTCGAGGCAACCAGGGGGATCCTGCTCAACACCGGGACGAGGCCGGCGACGCCGCCGATCGACGGGCTGGGGGACACGCCCTTCTGGACCAATCGTGACGTGCTGCGCACCGACGTCCTGCCGGCTTCGCTCGGCGTCGTCGGCGGCGGCCCGATCGGGGCGGAGCTGGCCCAGGGGATCGCACGGTTCGGCGTCCAGGTGACCGTCCTCGAGGTCGGACCACACCTCCTCGGCCCGGTGGAGCCGGAGGCCGGCATGTTGGTCGCCGACGTCTTCGGCGACGAGGGCATCCAGGTGCTCACCGGGGTGACCATCTCCTCCGTGTCGCACGCACAGGGCCGGTTCACCGTCGTGGTGGACGAGCAGGAGCTGACCTTCGAGAAGCTCCTCGTCGCCGCCGGTCGTACGCCGAACCTCGACGACCTCGGACTGGAGACCGTCGGCCTGGACCCCTCGGCGCGCAGCATCGAGGTCGACGACCGGATGCGGGCCGGCGACGGGTTGTGGGCCATCGGCGACATCACCGGCCACGGGGCGTTCACGCACATGTCGGTCTACGAGTCGAGGATCGCCGTCGCGAGCATCCTGGGCCAGGACGGCCCGGCGGCGGACTACCGGGCGGTCCCGCACGTCACCTTCACCGATCCCGAGGTCGGCGGCGTCGGGATGACCGAGAAGCAGGCGCGGGACAGGGGGCTCAACGTGCGCGTCGGGACGATCGACCTCGCGACCTCCACCCGGGGCTGGATCGCGCAGGCCCGAGGACTGGTCAAGCTGGTGGAGGACGCCGACCGGGGAGTCCTCGTCGGCGCCAACGTGGTGGGTCCGGCCGGGGGCGAGATCCTCGCGATGCTGACGACAGCCGTGCACGCGGAGGTGCCGACCTCGACCCTGGGGTCCATGATCTACGCCTACCCGACCCTGCACCGTGCGGTGAGCCAGGCGGTGGAGGCCCTGGCCTAGATGTACTCGGCTGACACGTTCATGACAGTCGGCTGATCGGGGGCAGTCCTCCGAGGGCTGAGTGGCGTCGTTGAGTGTTGTAGTGCTCCAGCCAGGGTGCAAGTGCCGCGGTGCGGGCTGCGTTGCTGAGGAAGATCTGCCGGTAGGCCCACTCGACCTGCAGGGTGCGGTTGAGGCGCTCGACCTTGCCGTTCTGCCATGGGCAGTGCGCGCGGATGAAGATGTGTTCGGCGGCCAGGGTCGTGATGGCGTCGCGGACGTCGTGGGAGCGGCGGTAGCTGAGGTGGTTGTCGGTCATCACCTGACGGATCGTGGTGATGCCGTGCTCGGCGAAGTAGCTGGCCGCCCGGAGCAGGAACCCGGCACAGGTCGGGCCCTTCTCGTCGGGCAGGATCTCGGAGTAGGCGAGGCGGGAGTGGTCGTCGACCAGTGAGTGGACGTAGTCGAACCCGACGCCTCGCCCGCGGACTTCCTCGCTGCGGCCGTGGGCCCGCCAACCGCCACCGTCAGGGATGCGACCCAACTTCTTGACGTCCATGTGCGCCAGGTCGCCGGGGGTGTCGCGTTCGTAGCGGACCGCGGTGGTCTTCGAGGCCCGGATCAGCTGCCCGGTCAGTGGGTCGCAATCGCGCAGGTAGGGCACCCGGTGGCGGCGCAGGATCGTGGAGACCGTGCGGGCCGCGATCCCCAGTTCGGGCCCGATCCAGTCTTGGCCGCGGCGTTGGCTGCGGCGCAGCTCGAGCACTTGGCGCTCGATCTCGATCGGGGTTCGCCGCGGGCACCGTCGCGGTCGTGATGACCGGTCGGCCAGGCCGGCATCACCTTCGAGACGGAAACGAGCGACCCACCGGTGCGCGCACTGGCGAGAGACACCGAGTTCCTTGGCGACGTGGGCGACCGGTCGACCGTCACCGATCACGCGCGAGACGAGCAAACGACGACCATGCAGATTCAAGCGAGCGTTAGCGTGGGCCACGAGGACCTCCTGGTTGGTGAAGACCTAGACATCTCCACTATGCCGGGAGGTTCTCCCTCTTCACAAGACCCGAAACGTCACCAACGTCCCTGCCGAGTACACCTAGAGCACGAGTCGCCTCTCGTGCAGCTCCTCGTACGCCGGCCGGCAGGTCTCTGCCACCGCGGCGTCGTGCGGGTTCAGCTCGACGTCTCGTGGACGCCACGGCTCGAAGCCGGTGGAGCGGGCGACGGCGTCGTACCAGTGCGGAGCCCAGACGCCGTCGGAGTCCCGGATCCCGGCGGGCCAGCTGAGCATCCTCCCGGTGAACGGGATCGACAGCCAGTCGCACAGCCAGCGCAGGTGTGACTCGGGGTCGCGCAGGAAGTCGCCGGCGTCGATGACCGGCGAGCCGGCCGGGAGCACGTCGAGGAGTGGCACCTGCTGGAGCAGGCCGATGTCGTCGGGTTCGCAGGCCTCGCGGGAGCGGACGTAGGAGGCCACCACCTCGGCCGGGTCCCGGATCAGGAGCACGTTGTGGAACTGCCCCACCCAGCCGAGGTCCATGCCGGGAGCGAGGTGGTGGGTCATGTGCTTGGTGTAGTGGACCGGCGCGGACTCGTCACTGACCAGCTGCCGGACGGCCTCGTCGAGATCGGTCGGCTGGGAGGCGATCACCTCGTCGCGGCCGGGGTGGTCGAGCCCGGTGCGGGCGAGGTAGGCGGCGTAGAACGGCTCGTCGACGACGACGGTGTCGGGCCGGTTCTCCCAGGACCGCATCATCGCGGTGGAAATGTTGCGGGGGCCCGACCACATGGCCACGCGCACGGTCATGGGTGGGACCGGCCGGCGACGTCGTGGGCGACGTGGTCCTGGTAGAGCTCCTGCAGGCGCTGCACGACCGGTCCGCGACCGCCGCTGCCGATGGTGCGGCCGTCGACCATGCGCACAGGGACGACGCCGGCGTAGGTCCCGGTCACGAACGCCTCGGTCGCGTTGTAGACGTCGGTGAGGCTGAAGGTCGTCTCGCGCGCGGGCAGGTCGTTGGCCCGGCAGACCTCGAGGACGTTGGCCCGGGTGATCCCGGCGAGGCAGAACCGGCCGTCGGAGGTCCACACCTCCCCGCCGCGGGTGACGATGAAGAAGTGGGTGCTGTTGCAGGTCGCCACGAACCCGTGGGGGTCGAGCATCAGGGCTTCGTCGGCGCCGGCGGTGTAGGCCTGGATGCACGCCTGGATGTCGTTCAGCTTGCTGTGCGCGTTCAGCTTCGGGTCGAGCGTGTCCGGGGTGGCGCGGCGCACGTGCGTGGTGAACAGCGTGATCCCCTCGGTGACGGTCGCGGGGAGCGGCTCCTTGTGCTCGGCGATGATCACGACGGTGGCGGGCCCGATCGTCATCCGGGGGTCCTGGTACGGCGTCGACTTCACCCCCCGGGTCACCATCAGGCGGACGTGCACGCCGTCCGTCATCTCGTTGGCGCGCAACGTCGCGTAGATCGCCTCGGTCAGCTCCTCGCGGCCCAGCCCGAGGTCGAGCATGATCGCGCGGGCACCTTCCTCGAGCCGGTCGAGGTGCTGGTCGAGGAAGGCCGGATGCCCGGCGGAGACCCGCAGGCCCTCCCACACACCGTCTCCCAGGACGAAACCGGAGTCGAAGACCGAGACGACCGCGCGGTCCCGAGGCAGCAGCTCGCCGTTCACCCAGATCAGGATCTCCGCGTTGCGGGGGTCGTCGGTGCTGTGCTGGGTGCCGGTGGGGGAGGCGCTGGTGGACATGCGGTCACCCTAGGAGACGGGACGGTTCGGGCCAGCAGGCCCCGCGTCCAGACGTCGGCCACGGTGGCGGCGTACTGCTCGGGGGTGCGGCCTCCGGCTGTGGCGAGCAGGTAGAACTCGGGACTGTTCATCGTCCAGACGAGGTGGGCGACGTCCTCGTCGGTGAGGTCCTCCCGGAGCTCGCCGGTCGTGCGGAGGTCGCGGGCGAACAGCAGCATGTTGGCGGCCCGGCGCGCGTTCAGGCCGTCCCAGACCGCACGGCACTCGGGATCGGACTGGGCGGCCACACGGAGCGACTCCGCGAGCGGGACGGTGGTCGGGAGCAGGCGGCCCAGTGCTGCGGCGTACGTCGCGATCTTGGAGCTCGCGTCCGGCGCCGACCGGATCGCCTGCACGTAGTCGCGCTGCTCCGCGGCAACGGGCTCGTCCGCGCTGCCGAGCACCATGTCGTGCACGGCGAGCAGCAGCTGCGGCTTGCGCCCGACGCTGGCGTAGAGCGTGTCGACCGAGACCCCCGCCCGTCGCGCGACCGCGGCGACGGTGGTGTCCGGGTAGCCCTGCTCGACGAACATGTCGCGAGCAGCCCGCAGGATCGCGCGGCGGGTGGCGGCGGCCTGCTCCTCGCGTCGGGGTGAGCGGTAACGACGGGGACCGTTGACGGGGTCGGGCACGAGTCCTACGCTAGCAGTATTCGTCCGAAGTCAATTCGGATCATTTGTGGGAGTCGGCATGAGCGAGGACGTCGTCGTACACCGAGCAGGCGAGGGGCCGGGGACGTGGGCCATGGGTTCGCTGTTCGAGCACCTGGTGAGCGCGGACCAGACAGGCGGCAGCCTCGCGATGTCGCTCGTGACCCAACCGCCGGGGATCGCCACCCCGCTGCACCGGCACACCAACGAGGCCGAAGCGCTGTTCGTGCTGGAGGGCGAGATCGAGTACCGCGCGGGGGAGACGACCTACGAGCTCTACGGCGGCGCGTTCCTCTTCCTCCCGCTCGGTCTGCCGCACGCCTTCCGGATCCGTGGTGATGCGCCGGCCCGATTCCTCGCCCTCACCACGCCGGGCGGTCTGATGGGCCTGTACGACGAGGTCGGCGTGCCGGCCGCGGGCATGCACCTCCCCGGCGACGGCGAGGGCCGCTCGATGGAGGAGGAGATCGGGCGGTGGAACGAGGTCGGTCCCCGGTACGGACTCCAGGTGGTGGGTCCGCCGCTGCCGGAGTAGCCCCCAGGGCCGCCGGTCGGCACTCGCAGTCGATGTGGCCAACCAGGGGTGCCCGGTCGGCGTCGTACGGCGGGACACAAGTGCCCGGTCGGTGGACGGGGGTCGCCTCGGGTGCTCGGGTGGGAGGACCGGCTGCTAGGGTCGGCAGCGATCGACATCCTTTAACGAGCCGTCCTGTGAGGCGGAGAAGGAGGTCCGGCGCTGGTGGCTTCTGCCCAGTCCGCATCTGTCCCGACCACCCCTGAAGAGTCGCCCGACGGGTCCTTCCGGGGGGGAGCCCTCGAGGGACGCACAGTTCTCGACGCCCGTGACATCTCCCGGGCACTGACTCGGATCTCCCACGAGATCCTCGAGCGCAACAAGGGCCTCGAGGACCTCGTCCTGCTCGGCATCCCGACGCGTGGCGTCCACCTCGCCAGCCGCATCGCCGACCGGATCGCGAAGGTGGAGGGTGGCCAGGTGCCGCTGGGGACCCTCGACATCACGATGTACCGCGACGACCTGCGCAAGCACCCCACCCGCGGACCGCACCACACGGTGATGCCGCCCGGTGGGGTCGACGGGAAGGTCGTCGTCCTGGTCGACGACGTGCTCTTCTCCGGGCGCACCGTGCGCGCCGCCCTCGACGCGATGAACGACCTCGGCCGGCCCGCGACGGTGCGGCTCGCCGTACTCGTCGACCGGGGGCACCGCGAGCTCCCGATCCGCGCCGACCACGTCGGCAAGAACCTGCCGAGTGCCCGCACCGAGCGCGTGATGGTGCGGCTCGAGGAGTCCGACGGGTACGACGAGGTGCGCATAGCTCCGACCGCCGCCGGCGAGGGGAGGCCGGCATGAACAAGCACCTGCTCTCCATCGACGACCTGGACCTGGCCGACGTCGCGACCCTGTTCGACACGGCCGCTGAGATGCACGACGTGCAGAGGCGGTCGGTCAAGAAGCTGCCCGCCCTGCGCGGCCGCACCGTGGTCAACCTGTTCTTCGAGGACTCCACGCGCACTCGCTCGTCCTTCGAGATCGCCGGCAAGTGGCTCTCCGCCGACGTCATCAACGTCTCCGCCAAGGGGTCCAGCGTCAGCAAGGGCGAGAGCCTGCGCGACACGGTGCTCACGGTCGCGGCGATGGGGGTCGACGGGCTGGTGATCCGGCACGCGGCCAGCGGCGCCGCGCAGCAGGTCAGCCAGTGGACCGACGCCGTGGTGATCAACGCCGGTGACGGGACGCACGAGCATCCCACGCAGGCGCTGCTGGACGCCTACACGCTGCAGCGCCGGATGGGCTCCCTGGAGGACCGGCACATCGCGATCGTGGGCGACGTGACGCACAGCCGGGTCTTCCGCAGCAACGTCCTGCTGCTCACCAAGCTCGGGGCGCACGTGACCGTGGTGGCCCCGCCGACGCTGATGCCGGCGGGAGTGACCGCCTGGTCGAAGGACGCCGGGTTCGAGACGTCGTACGACCTCGACGAGGTGCTGCCCGACGCCGACGCCGTGATGATGCTCCGCGTCCAGCGCGAGCGGATGAGCGGCGCGTTCTTCCCGAGCGCACGGGAGTACACCGTCGGCTACGGACTGACCCGTGACCGCCTCGCGGTGCTCAAGCCCGACGCGCCCATCTGCCATCCGGGACCGATGAACCGCGGCCTCGAGATCGCCGCGGACGCGGCCGACGCCGCGCAGTCCGCGGTGCTCGACCAGGTCTCCGCCGGGGTCGCGATCCGGATGTCCGTGCTCTACCACCTGCTCGCCGGCGAAGGGAGCGCCCAGTGACCGCGCTCGTGATCAAGGGTGCGTCCCCCCTCGGGGGAGAGCCCCGGGACCTGTACGTCGACAACGGGGTCCTCGTCGGGGAGGCGCCTGCCGGCGCCCGGGTCATCGACGCCGAAGGCCTGGTCGCGCTCCCCGGGTTCGTCGACCTGCACACCCACCTGCGGGAGCCCGGCCGTGAGGACGCGGAGACGGTGCTCACCGGATCGAGGGCTGCTGCGCTCGGCGGCTTCACGGCCGTGCTCGCCATGGCCAACACCTCGCCCGTCACCGACACCGCGGAGGCCGCCGAGCGGGTCCTCGACCTCGGCCGGCTGGCCGGGCTCGTCGACGTGCAGCCGGTGGGCGCGGTGACCCACGGGCTCGGCGGCCAGGAGCTCGCCGAGCTGGGCCTGATGGCACGGTCACGGGCCAGGGTGCGCGTGTTCTCCGACGACGGCAGGTGCGTGCACGACGCGCGGGTGATGCGGCGCGCGCTGGAGTACGTCCGGGCGTTCGGCGGCGTCATCTCCCAGCACTCGCAGGACCCCGACCTCGCCGGCCCCACCGCGTGCTGCCACGAGGGTGAGCTCTCCGGCCGGCTCGGGCTCCCCGGCTGGCCCGGCATCGCCGAGGAGACGATCGTCGCGCGCGACGTGATGCTCGCGCGGCACACCAACAGCCGGCTGCACGTCGCGCACGTCTCCACCGCTGGGTCGGTCGAGGTGCTGCGCTGGGCGAAAGGCCAGGGCATCGACGTCACAGCCGAGGTGACGCCCCACCACCTGCTGCTGACGGCCGACCTGCTGAGGGGGTACGACCCGGTCTTCAAGGTCAACCCTCCGCTGCGTCCCGACGAGGACGTCGCCGCGCTGCGCGACGCGCTGGCCGACGGGACGATCGACGCGGTCGCCACCGACCACGCGCCGCACGCTCGGCACGACAAGGAGCACGCGTTCGTCGACGCCGCCTTCGGGATGCTCGGTCTGGAGACCGCACTCTCGGTGGTCAGCGAGGTGATGGTGACCTCGGGCGCCATGACCTGGAGCGACGTGGCCCGCGTGATGTCGCAGAACCCCGCGCGCATCGCCGGTCTCGACGGCCACGGCGGGACGCTGGCCGTGGGGCAGCCGGCCAACCTCACCCTCGTCGACCCAGCCGCAGTCGTGGTGGTCGACCGTGCCGCCTCGGCGTCGCTCTCGCGCAACAACCCCTGGCACGAGCGGAAGCTGACCGGAGCCGTCGTCGCGACGGTACTGCGCGGCGTGCCGACGGTCCTCGACGGAGGCCTGGCCTGAATGCTCATCATCTTCGAAGACAGCCTGCAGACACCAAGGAGCAATGCATGACTGAGGCGATCCTCGTCCTCGAGGACGGGCGGGTGTTCCGCGGGGAGTCCTACGGGGCGACCGGCGAGACCTTCGGCGAGGCGGTGTTCTCCACCGGCATGACCGGCTACCAGGAGACGCTCACCGACCCGTCGTACCACCGGCAGGTGGTGGTGATGACCAGCCCGCACATCGGCAACACCGGCATGAACGACGAGGACGTCGAGTCGCGGCGCATCTGGGTGAGCGGGTACGTCGTCCGCGACCCCGCCCGGGTCCCCTCCAGCTGGCGCTCGAGCCGCTCCCTCGACGACGAGCTCCGCGAGCAGGGCGTGGTCGGCATCAGCGGGGTCGACACGCGAGCGCTGACCCGCCATCTGCGCGAGCGCGGCGCGATGCGGGTCGGGATCTCCTCCGAGTCCGCTGACGCCGAGGCGCTGCTGGCCCGGGTCAGGGGCTCGGCCGAGATGGCCGGGTCCGAGCTGGCCGGCGAGGTCTCCACCCAGGAGGCGTACGTCGTCCCGGCGATCGGCGAGAAGCGGTTCACCGTCGCTGCCGTCGACCTCGGCATCAAGTCCAACACCCCGCGGATGATGGCCGAACGCGGTATCGAGGTCCACGTGCTGCCGGCCACCTCGACGCTCGACGAGGTGCTGGCGGTGCGACCGGACGGCTTGTTCTTCTCCAACGGGCCCGGGGACCCGGCGGCCACCACCGACCAGATCGAGCTGCTCCGGGGCGCCCTCGACGCGGGCCTGCCCTACTTCGGGATCTGCTTCGGCAACCAGCTGTTCGGTCGGGCGCTGGGCTTCGGCACCTACAAGCTCAAGTACGGCCACCGCGGCATCAACCAGCCGGTGATGGACCGCACCACCGGCAAGGTCGAGATCACCGCGCACAACCACGGGTTCGCCGTCGACGCGCCGCTCGAGGGAGCCACCGAGACGCCCCACGGCGTGGTCACGGTCAGCCACGTCTGCCTCAACGACGACGTCGTCGAGGGCCTCGAGCTGCGTGACGACGAGGGCCGGCTGAAGAGCTTCTCGGTGCAGTACCACCCGGAGGCAGCGGCCGGCCCGCACGACGCTGCGTACCTCTTCGACCGGTTCACCTCTCTCATGTCCCAGCGAAGCGAGGAGGTCGAGAAGGGTCGACAAGACCCGTCTCGAGACCCGGTGAGCGGCGAAGCAGTCTCGGCCACGAGGTCGAGTGGTGTCGAGACGCACGCCGGAGCGCGCTCCTCATCCACCGACGAAGAAGGCGGCAACTGACATGCCCAAGCGCACAGACATCGAGAGCGTGCTGGTCATCGGATCGGGGCCGATCGTGATCGGCCTGGCGTGCGAGTTCGACTACTCCGGCACGCAGGCCTGTCGCGTGCTGATGGCCGAGGGACTGCGGGTCATCCTGGTGAACTCCAACCCGGCGACGATCATGACCGACCCCGAGTTCGCGCACGCGACGTACGTCGAGCCGATCACCGCGGAGTTCGTGGAGAAGGTCATCGAGAAGGAGCGGCCGGACGCGCTGCTCGCCACCCTGGGCGGCCAGACCGCGCTGAACACGGCGATGGACCTCGACCGGCTCGGCGTCCTGGAGAAGTACGGCGTGGAGCTGATCGGCGCGAGCATCGAGGCGATCAACCGCGGCGAGAACCGCGAGTCGTTCAAGAAGATCGTCGAGGAGCTCGGGGGAGAGGTGGCCCGCTCGGCGGTGTGCCACACCCTGGAGGACTGCTTCGAGGCCTCCAAGGACCTGGGCTGGCCGATGGTCGTCCGGCCGAGCTTCACCATGGGTGGCACCGGCTCCGGGATGGCGTACGACGAGGACGACCTGCGCCGCATGGCCGGGGCGGGCCTGGCCGCCAGCCCGACCACCGAGGTGCTCCTCGAGGAGTCGATCATCGGCTGGAAGGAGTACGAGCTCGAGGTCATGCGCGACACCGCGGACAACGTGGTCATCGTCTGCTCCATCGAGAACCTCGACCCCATGGGCGTGCACACCGGCGACTCGATCACGGTCGCGCCGGCGATGACGCTGACCGACCGCGAGTACCAGCACCTGCGCGACCTCTCCATCGGCATCATCCGCTCGGTCGGCGTGGACACCGGTGGCTGCAACATCCAGTTCGCGGTGAACCCCGAGGACGGCCGCGTGGTCGTCATCGAGATGAACCCGCGGGTCTCACGGTCCAGCGCGCTCGCCTCGAAGGCGACCGGCTTCCCGATCGCGAAGATCGCGGCCAAGGTGGCCATCGGCTACACCCTGGACGAGATCCCCAACGACATCACCAAGGAGACCCCGGCGAGCTTCGAGCCGACCCTCGACTACGTCGTGGTGAAGGTGCCGCGGTTCGCCTTCGAGAAGTTCCCGGCCGCCGACCCGACGCTGACCACGCACATGAAGTCGGTCGGCGAGGCGATGGCCATCGGACGCAACTTCACCGAGGCGCTGCAGAAGGCGCTGCGCTCGCTCGAGGACAAGAAGGCGGTCTTCGACTGGAGCCACCGCCACGTCGACCTCGACAAGGACGCCATCCTCGAGGGGATCCGGACGCCGCACGACGGCCGGCTGCGCGAGGTGATGGACGCGCTGCGCGCCGGCGCCACCGCCGAGGAGGTCCACGACGCCACCGGGATCGACCCGTGGTTCGTCGACCAGCTGTGCCTGATCAACGAGATCGCCCAGGAAGTGATCGCGGCCGAGGAGCTGACGCCGTCGCTGCTGCGACGCGCCAAGCGCCACGGGTTCTCCGACGCGCAGATCGGCCGGATCCGCGACATGAAGGAGGACGTCGTCCGCGGGGTGCGCCACGCGCTGGGGGTGCGGCCCGTCTACAAGACGGTCGACACCTGCTCCGCCGAGTTCGCCGCCCGGACGCCCTACCACTACAGCTCCTACGACGAGGAGACCGAGGTGGCGCCACGCGAGAAGGCGGCGGTGATCATCCTCGGGTCGGGTCCCAACCGGATCGGGCAGGGGATCGAGTTCGACTACTCGTGCGTGCACGCGAGCCTGGCGCTGCACGAGGCCGGCTACGAGACCGTGATGGTCAACTGCAACCCCGAGACCGTCTCGACCGACTACGACACCTCCGACCGCCTCTACTTCGAGCCGCTCACGCTGGAGGACGTGCTCGAGATCGTGCACGCCGAGACCAAGGCCGGACCGATCGCCGGTGTGATCTGCCAGCTCGGTGGGCAGACGCCGCTCGGCCTGGCGCAGGGACTCGAGGACGCCGGTGTGAAGATCGTCGGCACCTCCCCCTCCGCGATCCACCTCGCCGAGGAGCGCGGCGCCTTCGGACGGGTGCTGGCCGAGGCCGGGCTCCCTGCCCCCAAGCACGGGATGGCGACCTCCTTCCCGGAGGCGCAGCAGATCGCAGCCACCATCGGCTACCCGGTGCTGGTGCGTCCGTCGTACGTCCTGGGTGGGCGCGGCATGGAGATCGTCTACGACGACGAGTCGCTGCGCGGCTACATCCAGCGGGCGACCGAGATCAGCCCCGAGCACCCCGTGCTGGTCGACCGGTTCATCGACGACGCGGTCGAGATCGACGTCGACGCCCTGTACGACGGCACCGACCTCTACCTCGGCGGCGTGATGGAGCACATCGAGGAGGCCGGCATCCACTCCGGTGACTCCTCGTGTGCCCTGCCGCCGATCACGCTCGGCAAGGAGGAGATCGGCCGGATCCGCGAGGCCACCGAGGCGATCGCCAGGGGGGTCGGCGTCGTGGGACTGCTCAACATCCAGTTCGCGCTGGGCTCCGACGTGCTCTACGTCCTGGAGGCCAACCCGCGCGCCAGCCGGACGGTGCCGTTCGTCTCCAAGGCGACCGCGAGGCCGCTCGCCAAGGCAGCGGCCCGGATCATGCTCGGCGAGAAGATCGCCGCGCTGCGGGCCGAAGGCGTCCTCGCGGCCGAGGGTGACGGGGGAGACCTCCCCGCCGACGCGCCGATCGCGGTGAAGGAGGCCGTGATGCCCTTCAACCGGTTCAAGACCATCGACGGCAAGACCGTCGACGCGGTGCTCGGCCCGGAGATGCGCTCCACCGGCGAGGTGATGGGCTTCGACGCCGACTTCGGCAAGGCGTTCGCGAAGTCGCAGACGGCGGCGTACGGCCCGCTGCCCCTGAGCGGCCGGGTCTTCGTCTCGATGGCCAACCGCGACAAGAGGAGCATGATCTTCCCGGTGAAGCGGCTCGCCGACCTCGGCTACGAGATCCTCGCGACCGTGGGCACGGCCGAGGTGCTCCGTCGCAACGGCGTGTCCGCGAGCGTCGTGCGCAAGCACAGCGAGGGCGACGGGGAGAACGGCGACAAGACCATCGTCGGCAAGATCCTCGACCGCGAGATCGACCTCGTGGTGAACACGCCGCACGGCATCACCAGCGGGGGCTCCCCCCGGCTCGACGGCTACGAGATCCGGACCGCGGCCATCCTCAACAACGTCCCGTGCATCACCACCGTGCAGGGGCTCGGTGCTGCGGTGCAGGGGATCGAGGCGATGCGCGCCGCGGAGATCGGGGTGCGGTCGCTGCAGGACTGGGCGCGGTGAGCGCCTACCGGCAGCTCTTCGACCGGGTCCTGACCCGCACGGACGCCGAGAGCGCCCACCATCTCGCCTTCCGTGCCATCCGGGCGGCCCAGCCGATCACCCGGCTGGTCGGCGGGCGGGTCAGCAGGGTCGACCCCGCGCGCACCTCTCGGGTGATGGGGCTGGACTTCCCGGGACTGCTCGGGCTGGCCGCCGGGTTCGACAAGAACGCCGTCGGCATCGACGCGCTGGCCAACATGGGCTTCGGGTTCGTCGAGATCGGCACCGTGACCGGTGAGCCGCAGCCCGGCAACCCCAGGCCACGGCTCGCGCGGCTCCCGGCCGACCGGGCCGTGGTCAACCGGATGGGCTTCAACAACGACGGTGCGGAGGTCGTCGCGGGACGCCTTGCCTCCCGCCGCGTGGACCGCACGGGGCGCCGCAGCGGCGTACCGCTGGGGATCAACATCGGGAAGACCAAGGCCGTCCCCGAGGACGACGCGGTGGCCGACTACGAGAAGAGCACCCGGCTCCTGGCACCGCACGCCGACTACCTGGTCGTGAACGTCTCGTCACCCAACACCCCCGGGCTGCGCGACCTGCAGGCCGTCAGTCGCCTCGATCCGTTGCTCCGGGCGGTACGCCGCCGCGCCGACGACGTCACCGACCGGCACGTTCCCCTCCTCGTGAAGATCGCCCCCGACCTGAGCGACGAGGACGTGCTCGAGGTGGCCGACCTGGCCGTGGCGCTCGGCCTCGACGGGATCGTGGCGACGAACACGACCATCTCGCGCCAGGGGCTCTCCTCGAGCCCGCAGCAGGTGGAGGCCGCAGGCGGCGGAGGACTGTCCGGACCGCCTCTGCGCAGCCGGGCGACCGAGGTGATCCGGCTCCTGCGCGACCGGGTGGGCCCGGACCTCACGCTCATCGGGGTCGGAGGCATCACCACAGCCGACGACATGGTCGAGCGGCTGGCAGCCGGAGCCGACCTGCTGCAGGCCTACACCGGTTTCGTGTACGAAGGGCCCTGGTGGCCGGCCCGGATGAACACGCGGCTCTCCCGGAGGCTGGTGCAGGAGCCGGCGACGACGGACCGGGCGACACGCCCCACCAACCTCCCCGGAACGGGAGCCGGGCCAGGTTCTGGAACAGGCCCGGGAACAGGCCCGGGAACAGGCACGGCAACGGGGGAGCAGCCATGACCGAGTCGGGCACGAGCCGGCCACACCAGGCGACCCCCGGCTTCGGGGCGCGGCTCCGCGAGGCCATGGACGGGCGCGGCCCCCTGTGCGCCGGCATCGACCCGCACGCCGGGCTGCTCGACGCCTGGGGCCTGACCGACTCGGTCAACGGACTGGAGAAGTTCGCCCTCGGCGCCGCTGAGGCGCTCGCCCCCCGGGTCGCCGCGGTGAAGCCGCAGTCCGCGTTCTTCGAGCGGTTCGGCTCCCGCGGCATCGCGGTCCTGGAGCGGGTGGTCGAGACCTGCCGGGAGGCCGGCGCGCTCGTCGTGCTCGACGTGAAGCGGGGCGACATCGGCTCGACCGCCCAGGCGTACGCCGACGCCTACCTCGACCCGAGGTCGCCGATGGCGGTGGACGCGATCACCGCGACGCCGTACCTCGGCTTCGGCAGTCTCACCCCGATGGTCGAGACCGCCCGCGAGCACGGCAAGGGCATGTTCGTGCTGGCGCTCACCTCGAACCCGGAGGCCCCGCAGTTCCAGCACGCCCGCACATCGTCTGGCCGGACCGTGGCCGGCGCCGTGCTCGACGAGCTCCGGGACCTCAACGCCGAGCAGGCGCCCATGGGCTTCCTGGGCGCCGTGGTGGGGGCGACCATCTCCGAGACCACCGAGGACCTCGCGATCAACGGTCCGTTGCTGGTGCCCGGGATAGGCGCCCAGGGTGGCACGACCGACGACGTACGCCGCATCTTCGGTGACGTCATCGACCTCGTCCTGCCCTCCAGCTCACGCGAGATCCTGGGTGCCGGGCCCGACGAGGGAGCGCTGCACGCCGCCGTGGGCAGGTCCCTGGACGCCTTCAGCGCCCTCCGGAGCGGGCGGTGAGGCGCGGTGCAACGGCCAGGCTGACGGGGGCTCTGGTGTCCACACTGCTCGTGGCTCTCGCCGGATGCGGCGCTCCGGGTGGGGACTACTGCAGCGCTCTCGAGGCGGGCAACCAGCAGATCGCGGACATGGTCGGGTCCGGGTCGCCCTCGGCGCTGCTGAGCAACCTGCCTCTCCTGCGAGACCTGGCGGAGAAGGCGCCCTCCGACCTCACCGACGAGTGGCAGGTCTTCATCGGGGCGCTCGAGGCGCTCGACGGTGCCCTGGACGACGCGGGGGTGAAGCCGTCGGCCTTCAAGGACGGCAAGCCGCCCGCGGGCCTGGCCGCCGCCGACCGGAAGCTGATCGCGGACGCGGCCGGGCAGATCGGCACCGAGGACGTCGTGGCAGCGGTGAGCGGCATCGAGCAGCAGGGTCGAGACGTCTGCAAGGTCAACCTCGGCCTGAGCTGAGCCGGCCGACGTGGCCCCGGGTGGGCCCACGCCGTGACCTTGGTCTCTGGTCGACCACCTGAGGCCCCCTCGCGTTGCAGGTGTTGCTGGGCGTGACTAGATTGCCGGTGTCCGGACTTGCCGGGCACCCCCCAGACATTCACCCGCTCGAAGCAGTCGAGCAGGAAGTCGAGGAATCCGCAGTGGCCTTGCCACCCCTCACACCTGAGCAGCGCCAGGCCGCTCTCGACAAGGCAGCAGCCTCCCGTCGCGAGCGAGCAGAGGTCAAGAACCGGCTCAAGCACTCCGGTGCGTCGCTGGCAGACGTGGTCGCCGAGGCCCAGTCGAACGAGGTCATCGGCAAGATGCGGGTCAAGGAGCTCCTCCAGTCCATGCCGGGCATCGGCAAGGTCCGGGCGCTGCAGGTGATGGAGAAGCTGAAGATCTCCGAGACCCGCCGCGTCCGGGGGCTCGGCGCCAAGCAGGTCGCCGCGCTCGTGGCCGAGTTCGCCTCCGAGTGACGAGGGTGTCCCTCCCCGGATCTCCGACTGCCTCTCGCCTGACCGTTCTCGCCGGTCCCACCGCGGTGGGCAAGGGCACCCTCACCGCGTGGGTGCGTGAGCACCACCCCGAGATCTGGATCTCGGTGTCCGCGACCACCCGCCGTCGCCGGCCGGGGGAGCAGGACGGCGTCCACTACCACTTCGTCTCCGAGACGGAGTTCGACCGGATGGTGGCCGAGGACGAGCTGCTGGAGTGGGCCGTGGTGCACCGCGGTGCCCGCTACGGGACCCCCCGCCAGCCCGTCGTCGAGGCCCTGGCCGGGGGACGTCCGGCCCTCCTCGAGATCGACCTCCAGGGCGCCCGGCAGGTCCGCGAGCGGATGCCCGAGGCACTGTTCGTGTTCCTGGCCCCGCCGTCCTGGGAGGAGCTCGTACGCCGTCTGGTCGGCCGTGGCACCGAGACGGAGGCCGAGCGGGAGCTCCGCCTGCAGAGCGCTCGGAGCGAGCTGGCCGCCGAGTCGGAGTTCGACGTCACCATCGTGAACCGTCAGATTCACGATGCGGGCGAGGAATTGGTAGAGTTGATGCGGTCCGGGGCGTCCCCCGGGCAATGACCGACCCTCGTGGGTCGTCGTTGGCAGAACCAATCTTTGTGAGTGAGGCTCCATGAGCATGTCCGGTTCCGGCGCCCAGCCCGTCGCACTGGGGATCACCAACCCCCCGATCGACGACCTGCTGACCAAGACCGACTCCAAGTACAAGCTGGTGCTCTACAGCGCCAAGCGTGCACGCCAGATCAACGCCTACTACTCCCAGCTCGGCGAGGGCCTGCTGGAGTACGTCGGCCCGCTCGTGGACACCCACGTGCAGGAGAAGCCGTTGTCCATCGCGCTGCGCGAGATCAACGAGGACCTGCTCACGTGCGAGGACATCGACCCCGACGAGATCGCCGCAGAGGCCCTCGCCGCCAGCGTCCCCGCGCCGCAGGCACCCGCCGCCGACCAGTCTGCCGAGTAGCTGGCAGGCATTGGTGGAACACGCTGCGTCCCGCCCTCGCGTCGTCCTCGGCGTGAGCGGCGGGATTGCTGCATACAAGGCCTGTGAGCTGCTGCGCCGGTTCACCGAGTCCGGGCACGACGTCACCGTCGTCCCCACCGCTGCCGCCCTGGAGTTCGTGGGGGCGCCCACCTGGGCCGCCCTGTCCGGCAAGCCGGTCAGCACCGAGGTGTGGGCGTCGGTCCACGAGGTGCCCCACGTGCGCATCGGCCAGGAGGCCGCCCTCGTCGTCGTCGCCCCCGCGACGGCCGACCTGCTCGCCAAGGCCGCGCACGGTCTGGCCGACGACCTGCTCACCAACACCCTGCTCACCGCCCGCTGCCCGGTGGTGTTCGCGCCGGCCATGCACACCGAGATGTGGGAGCACCCGGCCACCCGGGCCAACGTCGCCACGCTCCGCTCGCGCGGCGCGATCGTCATCGAGCCGGCCGAGGGCCGACTGACCGGGGCCGACACCGGCAAGGGGCGGCTCCCCGAGCCGGGCGAGATCTTCGCCCTGGCCACCGACCTCCTCGCCCGCGGTGAGGAGCTGGGCGGTGCGACCGTCCAGGACCTCGCCGGCAGGCACGTGGTGGTCTCCGCAGGCGGCACCCGGGAGTACCTCGACCCGGTTCGCTTCATCGGCAACCGGTCCTCCGGCCTCCAGGGCTACGCGCTGGCGCGTACGGCGGCCGCGCGGGGCGCCGAGGTCACCCTGGTGGCCGCTAACGTCACGCTTCCCGACCCCGCGGGGGTCAAGGTCGTCAAGGTCGAGACCACCGCCCAGCTGCAGGAGCACGTGCTCGAGGCCTCCACTGCGGCCGACGCCGTGGTGATGGCGGCCGCGCCGGCCGACTTCCGACCCGTGGACGTGTCCATCCACAAGATCAAGAAGTCCGACGACGGCGGCTCGCCCGAGATCCGGCTCACCCAGAACCCCGACATCCTGGCGGGCCTGGCCGCGGACCGGCCCAACGACCACATCGTCGTGGTCGGGTTCGCCGCCGAGACCGGGGACGCGACCGGCTCCGTGCTGGACCATGCCCGGGCCAAGCTGCTCCGCAAGGGCTGCGACCTGCTCGTGGTCAACGACGTCGGTGGCGGAGCCGTCTTCGGCTCGGAGGACAACGAGGCCGTCGTACTCGCCAAGGACGGGAGCGCGACCAGTGTCCCGCTGGGGTCGAAGGCGGCGCTGGCCCACGTCATCTGGGACCGCGTCCTCGGCCTGCTCCCGCAATCCTGACGATGCGCGCCCGGTTGAGACGCGCGCCCTGATGGGGGAACGGTCGGCTAGGCTCGATCAGCCGGGCTCGGACCGCCGGACCGGCCAGCTGAACCCCACAGGCCCTGCCCCCACGCGTAGGAGAACACGAACGTGACCGGACGACTTTTCACCTCCGAGTCCGTGACCGAGGGTCACCCGGACAAGATCGCCGACGCGATCAGCGACACGGTGCTCGACTACCTGCTGGAGAACGACCACGACAAGGCGAACCTGCGCGTCGCGGTCGAGACCCTGCTGACCACCGGTCTGGTGGTCGTGGCCGGGGAGGTCCGCACCAACGCCTACGCGCCGGTGGCGGACCTGGTCCGCAAGAAGATCCTCGCGATCGGCTACGACTCCTCGGACAAGGGCTTCGACGGCAAGTCCTGCGGCGTGACGGTGGCCATCGGTGCCCAGTCCGTCGACATCGCCGCCGGGGTCGACCAGGGCTTCGAGGCGCGTGTCGGTGCCTCCGACGACGAGCTGGACAAGCAGGGTGCCGGTGACCAGGGCCTGATGTTCGGCTACGCCTGCGACGACACCCCCGAGCTGATGCCGCTGCCCATCACGATCGCGCACCGCCTGGCCGAGCGGCTGACCGAGGTCCGCAAGGACGGCACGCTGGACTACCTGCGGCCCGACGGCAAGACCCAGGTCACCATCGAGTACGACGACCAGGACCGTCCCGTCCGTGTCGACACCGTGGTGCTCTCCACCCAGCACGCCGAGGAGACCACCCTCGAGACGCTGGAGTCCGACGTCAAGAAGCACGTCATCGACCACGTCCTGGCCACCTTCGAGATCCCCTCGGACGACTACCGGCTGCTGGTCAACCCCACCGGCGTCTTCGTCGTGGGCGGTCCGATGGGTGACGCCGGCCTGACCGGTCGCAAGATCATCGTCGACACCTACGGCGGCATGGCCCGTCACGGTGGCGGCGCGTTCTCCGGCAAGGACCCGTCGAAGGTCGACCGCTCCGCGGCGTACGCCATGCGCTGGGTGGCCAAGAACATCGTCGCCGCGGGTCTCGCCCGCCGCGCCGAGGTCCAGGTCGCCTACGCCATCGGCAAGGCCCAGCCCGTCGGCGTCTTCGTCCAGACCTTCGGCACCGGCGTCGTCTCCGACGAGATCATCCAGCAGGCCGTGCTCGAGGTATTCGACCTGCGCCCGGCCGCGATCATCCGCGACCTCGAGCTGCTGCGCCCCATCTACGCCCAGACGGCGGCGTACGGCCACTTCGGCCGCGAGCTCCCCGAGTTCACCTGGGAGAGCACCGACCGCGCCGAGAAGCTCAAGGCTGCTGCGGGGGTCTGAAGCGGGGCCGACGGGGACCGTCCACTCCCTGTCACCCCCGGGTGAAAGCATGCGCGGGTGACGACGGGTGAGGACGAGCAGCCGGCCCTGCTGCCGGCGCCCGAGCGGGTCAAGGCGGTGGCACGGAGGGCGAAGCCGCCCCAGGAGAAGGTGCCGATCCCGGTGGCCGGGACCGACCCCGTGGCGCGCGTGCTGGTGGACGTCGCGCTCGCGCACCTCGACCGGCCCTTCGACTACGCCGTCCCCGAGACGATGGCCGACGATGCGCAGCCGGGGGTCCGCGTCAAGGTCCGTTTTGCCGGGCAGGACGTCGACGGGTTCGTGATCGAGCGGGCCGCGACCACCGAGCACACCGGTCGGCTGCAGCATCTGCGCCGGGTGGTCAGCGCCGAGCAGGTGCTGGCCCCGGACGTCGCGGCACTGACCGGCGCCGTGGCCAAGCGGTACGCCGGCACCCGGTCGGACGTGCTCCGGCTGGCCGTTCCGCCCCGTCATGCCACCGTCGAGAAGCAGCCCTCCGAGCCGACGCCGCCGATCACCGCCGCGCGACGGCCGGAGCTGACCGCTCACTACCCCGCGGCGGAGCCGTTCCTCCTGGGTCTGGCGAAGGGTGACTGCCCGCGCGCCGTGTGGACGGTCGTCCCCGGCGACGACTGGGCCGACCTCCTCGCCGAGGCGGTCGTCGCGACCGCGGCCTCCGGGCGGGGCGCCCTGGTCTGCGTCCCCGACCACCGCGACGTGGACCGGCTCGACGCAGCCCTCACCGCCCGGTTGGGGGAGGGCCGCCACGTCGTGCTGGCCTCCGACTCCGGGCCGGCCAGGCGCTATCGCGCGTTCCTCGCGATCAGCCGGGGGGCGGTCCGCATCGTCATCGGCACCCGCGCCGCCGCGTTCGCCCCGGTGCACGACCTCGGACTGGTGGCCATCTGGGACGACGGTGACGACCTCCACGACGAGCCCCGGGCGCCGTACCCCCATGCCCGCGAGGTCCTGCTCATGCGCGCCCACGAGACCGGGTGCGCCGCCCTGCTGGCCGCGCACGCGCGCAGCGTCGAGGCGGAGTACCTCGTGCGCACCGGCTGGGCCGCGGAGGTGGTGGCTCCGCGCGACGTCGTACGCCGGAGGATCTCGGTGGGTCTCACGGGAGACACCGACCACGACCTCGCCCGCGACCCCGGCGCACGGTCGGCCCGCCTTCCCAGCGAGGCCCTCACGCTGCTGCGCGAGGCGGTCAAGGGTGGCCCGGTGCTCGTGCAGACACCGCGCGCCGGTTACGCCACGCGGCTGGCCTGCGAGCGGTGCCGGACGCCGGCGACCTGCGCCGTCTGTCATGGGCCCCTGCGGCTTCGCGGGCCCACACATCCGCCCGAGTGCGCCTGGTGCGCGACTTCCGCGCCCGGCTGGCGCTGCGCCGAGTGCGGCGGCCACGGGCTGCGCGCGCCCGTGCTCGGGGACGCCCGCACAGCCGAGGAGCTGGGCCGCGCGCTGCCAGGTGTGCCCGTTCGCACGTCCTCGTCCGGTGACCGGGTGCTCGCGACCGTGGAGGGCACCCCGGCCATCGTCGTGGCCACGCCGGGCGCTGAGCCGGTGGCGCTCGGTGGCTACAGCGCCGTCCTGCTGATGGACACCTGGCTGCTGCTGGCGCGCTCCGACCTGCGCGCCACCGAGGAGGCGGTGCGTCGCTGGGCCAACGCCGCGGCGCTCGTCCGGCCCGCGAGCGACGGCGGCCGCGTGCTGGCCATCGGCGACCCGGCCGACCCGGGACTGCAGTCGCTGGTGCGGTGGGACCCGAGCGGACTGGCGCGCCGCGAGATCGAGGAGCGCCAGTCCGCCCACCTGCCCCCGGCGTCCCGGGTGGCCACGATCACCGGGGAGGCCGAGGACCTCGAACAGGCGGTGGCAGCGCTGCGCCTGCCGGAGGTCGCCGAGGTGCTGGGCCCGGTTCCGGTCGAACGCCAGCCGGGGAGCGCCCTGGACGAGGAGACCGTCCGCTACGTCGTCCGTGTCCCCCGCAGCTCGGGTCCCGCCCTGTCGGCTGCCCTCGGTGAGCTCCAGGCGCAGCGGTCGACACGCAAGCTGCCGCACGTCCGGGTGGAGGTCGACCCGGCCGAGCTGGGGTGACCCGGTCCCGCTCACCTGACCGCGTGGTCCAGGACGCGACGCCCGAGCGGACGGCGCGCGCGGCGATGAGGCGCAGCCGGGGGAGCGCGAAGCCGTCGGGGGAACAGCCGGCGGTCGTGTCCCGGCCACGGCACCAGGGGCGCGGGCGCCTCACGGAGGTGTCCCTAGACTGTGTGCTTTCGTCGTCACAGGAGGAATGCGTTGTCCATCAGGCCGATCCGGCTCTTCGGCGACCCGGTGCTGCGCACGCCGGCGAAGCCGGTCGTCGACTTCGACAAGGAGCTGCGCACCCTGGTCGCGGACCTCACCGACACGATGATCGACGCGCCGGGTGCCGGTCTGGCGGCGCCACAGCTGGGCGTCGGACTGCGGGTCTTCACCTGGCAGGTCGACGGCGAGCTCGGACACCTCGTGAACCCGCAGCTGACCCTCTCCGAGGAGATCCAGGACGGTGCAGAGGGCTGCCTGTCGATCCCCGGCTTCAGCATCGACTGCAAGCGCGCCCTCTCGGTGGTCGCGCACGGCTTCGACATGTACGGCGAGCCGGTCGTCGTCGAGGGCTCCCAGATGCTCGCGCGCGCCATCCAGCACGAGACCGACCACCTCGACGGCATCATCTTCGTGGACCGCCTCGACCGGGAGGCCCGCAAGGAGGCGATGAGGTTCATCCGCGAGTCCGAGTGGTTCGGCGACCCGGCCACGCAGGTGAAGATCTCTCCCCACGCCACCAACGGACTGGGGATCTGAGGCGGTGCGCGTCGTCTTCGCCGGCACACCGGAGGCTGCCCTTCCCTCCCTGGACGCGATCGCGGCCAGCCGCCATGAGCTCGTCGGCGTGGTCACCCGTCCGGACGCGCAGGCCGGGCGGGGCCGCAAGCTGGTCGCCTCCCCGGTGGCGGAGCGCGCGGAGGAGCTCGGCGTACCAGTGCTCAAGCCGAGCCACCCGCGCGAGCCGGGGTTCCAGCAGGCGCTGCGTGAGCTGCGTCCGGCCTGCTGCCCGGTGGTGGCCTACGGTGCCCTGCTGCCGCAGTCGGCGCTCGACATCCCCGAGCACGGTTGGGTCAACCTGCACTTCTCCGTCCTGCCTGCGTGGCGGGGTGCGGCTCCGGTGCAGCACGCGATCTGGGCCGGCGACGAGGTGAGCGGCGCGACGACCTTCCGCATCGTCAAGGAGCTCGACGCGGGACCGACGTTCGGCTTGATGACCCAGACGATCCGGCCCGCCGACACCGCCGGCGACCTGCTCGAGCGGCTCGCCGAGGGCGGCGCGGGCCTGCTGGTGCAGACCCTCGACGGCCTCGAGGACGGCGCCATCGACGCGCGCGAGCAGCCCGACGAGTGGGTCAGCTACGCGCCGAAGATCCTCGTCGAGGACGCCCACGTCGACTGGACCGAGCCCGCCGTCGCGGTCGACCGCCGCGTCCGCGCCTGCACCCCCGCCCCCGGTGCCTGGTCGACCCACGAGGGCCAACGCCTCAAGCTGGGTCCCGTGCGCCCCGTCGGTCGTGAGCGGTTGGCACCCGGTGAGCTCGAGGTGACCAAGACGGCCGTGTTCGTGGGTACCGGCAGCGGACCCGTGCAGCTGGGCAGGGTCAAGGCGTTCGGCAAGAAGGAGATGGACGCCGCCGACTGGGCGCGCGGCGCCCGGCTGGAGACCGGTGTCCGTCTTGGCGAGTAGCCTCGCGCCCATGGATGTCCGCAGGGCGCGCCCCGAGGACGTCGACGAGATCTGCCGGGGGCTGCCGGAGACCTGGTTCGGCACCTCCTGGGGCGACGTCCCGACCTGGCTGGTGCCGCTGCGGGTGAAGGGAGACAAGGGCCGCGGCTTCGTGCTGCACCGCAAGCCCCACCGGTCCGCGATCGATCCCGGCACCGGCGAGCCGTACGACGACCTGCTCGTGGTCCGCACCGCCGACGAGGACGCCACGCGTGCCCTGGTCGAGGCCGACGGGCCGTTCTTCACCATCGACCACTTCCGCGGCTTCAACGCCGTGCTCGTGCAGCAGTCGCGCCTCGGCGAGGTCACCAGGGACGAGCTCGCCGAGGTCATCACCGACGCCTGGCTGGCCACCGCGCCGAAGAGGCTCGTCCGCGAGTTCCTCGCATGAGCCGCGCTCCGAAGAAGCTGCCGGACAGGCCGAAGGTCGACCCGGCCCGGCTGGCGGCGTACGACGTGCTGGCGGCGGTGCGCGAGGACGATGCCTACGCCAACCTGGTGCTGCCGCAGGTGCTGCGCGAGCGGCAGATCGGGGGGCGCGACGCGGCCTTCGCGACCGAGCTGGTCGGCGGCACGCTGCGTGGTCAGGGCAGCTACGACGCGATCATCGACCACGTCGTGGGGCGCAGACCGGACGCCGCCGTGAGGGACGCCCTGCGCCTGGGGGCGCACCAGTTGTTGGCCATGCGCGTGCCCGACCACGCAGCGGTGACCAGCACGGTCGAGCTCGTGCGTGCCCGCGTCGGCCACCGGCCGGCGGGCTTCACCAACGCCGTGATGCGCAAGATCACCGGCCACGACCTCGACGGCTGGATGGACGAGCTCGACGCACCGCCCGCCGTGCGTCACTCCCACCCGGACTGGATCGTGGAGTCGCTCGGTCGCGCCCTGGACCGGCCCGGGGAGCTGGACGCGCTGCTGACCGCGGACAACGAACGGCCCCGGGTCACCCTCGTCGCCCGGCCGGGACTCTCCTCGGTCGAGGAGCTGCCGGGTGAACCGCTGGCCATCTCGCCCCTCGCGGCCGTCATGGACTCCGGGGACCCGGGGGAGGTGCCGGCCGTCCGCGACGGTCGGGCCGGCGTCCAGGACGCCGGCTCCCAGCTCGTGGCGCTCGCGCTGTCGCGGGCAGCCGTGGACGGGCGCGACCAGCGCTGGCTCGACCTGTGCGCCGGCCCCGGGGGCAAGGCGGCCCTGCTCGCGGCACTGGCGGGTGGGCAGGCCGCGCGGCTGCTGGCCAACGAGCGCCAGCCGCACCGGGCGAGGCTCGTCGCGCAGGCGATGCGGGCCACCACGGGTGACGTGGTCACGGGCGACGGGCTGCGCCCGCCCTGGCCGGAGGGGAGCTTCGACCGGGTGCTGGTGGACGCGCCGTGCTCCGGGCTCGGTGCCCTGCGGCGCCGCCCCGAGAGCCGGTGGCGTCGTACGCCCGAGGACGTCGCGGGCCTGGTGCCGCTGCAGGTTGCCCTGCTGACCAGTGCCCTGGACTCGGTGCGGCCGGGGGGAGTGGTGCTCTACGCAACCTGCTCCCCTGTGGTCGAGGAGACCGCCGGGGTCGTCGAGAAAGTGCTCGCCAACCGTCCGGACGCCCAGATGGAGGATGCGCGCCCACTCGTGCCGGAGGCCCACGACGCCGGGTCGGCGCACCTGGAGGGTGCCGTGCAGCTGTGGCCGCACCGGCACGGCACGGACGCCATGTTCATGGCACTGCTCCGTCGGACTTGACGTCGCCCCGCGCCCTAGGATCAACGCACCATGGGTATCCAGATCACACCGAGCATCCTCAACGCCGACCTGTCCCGCCTGGCCGACGAGGTGGGCCGCATCCCCAGTGCCGACTGGGTGCACGTCGACGTGATGGACAACCACTTCGTGCCCAACCTGACGATCGGGCTGCCGGTCTTCGAGAGCCTGGCGAAGTCGACGGACCTGCCGATCGACGCGCACCTGATGATCGACGAGCCTGACCGCTGGGCGCCGGCGTACGCCGAGGCGGGGGCCGGGTCCGTCACCTTCCACGCGGAGGCCGCCCGGGCGCCCGTGCGGCTGGCCCGGGAGCTGCGCTCGAAGGGGGCGAGGGCCTCGATGGCCCTGAAGCCGGCCACTCCTGTCGAGCCCTACGCCGACATGCTCGGCGAGCTCGACATGCTCCTCGTGATGACCGTCGAGCCGGGCTTCGGGGGCCAGAGGTTCCTCGACCTGTGCCTGCCCAAGATCCGCCGCGCCCGGGAGCTGATCTCGGCCGCCGGGCTCGAGGTGTGGCTGCAGGTCGACGGTGGCATCTCGCTGGAGACGATCGAGCGCTGCGCCGAGGCCGGTGCCGACGTGTTCGTCGCCGGCTCGGCCGTCTACTCCGCGGAGGACCCCGACGCGATGGTCCAGCGGCTGCGCGAGGCTGCCGGGTCCTGAGCCCCGGTCGCTCCCCTCGGAGATAGGCGCGACCGCGACGAAGGACGCGCGCAGGCTGAGCGAGACGAGCACCAGTGCGGCCCACGACCCGCCCCAGGGTCCGGCGGCCGTGAGAGAGGTCACCGGGCGGGCAGGGAGGCCCTGTGGCAGACTTGGAGTGACGAGTGAGAACTCGCGTGCTCTGGGGGCGGTGGAACTCCGCACCGGCGGTGACAGTCCGCGACCCGGCCGCCCACATGGGGCCGGTTGACCAGGTGGAACTCCTGGACCGACGGTCAAAGTCCGGATGGGAAGGCGCACGCAGGCCGTCCGCGACGCGATGTCGTGAGCCGTCCCGTCCCCAGGGCCCGCTGAGGACCAGTGAGGACGGACGATGAGCTTCTCCCCAGCAGAGCAGCGTGCGATGCGTCGTGCGCTCGAGCTGGCGAGCACGCCCGGCGTACCCCTCGGCCCGAACCCGCGCGTCGGCTGCGTGCTGCTCACCGCCCAGGGCACCGAAGTGGCAGAGGGCTACCACCGCGGGGCGGGCACGCTCCATGCCGAGACCGCCGCCCTCGCCGAGGCCGGCGAGGATGCTCGGGGTACGACGGCTGTGGTCACGCTCGAGCCCTGCAACCACACGGGGCGCACGGGCCCCTGCACCAGGGCCCTCATCGACGCAGGCGTGAAGCGGGTGGTCTTCGCGCAGCCGGACCCCAACCCGGTGGCCACGGGGGGCGAGGCCGCCCTGCGAGCGGCCGGCATCGACGTCGAGTTCGGCCTGATGGAGCGCGAGTCCCGTCGCCTGAACAGGGCGTGGACCTTCGCGTTGGAGCACCACCGCCCCTTCGTCACCTGGAAGTTCGCCGCCACCCTGGACGGCCGCAGTGCAGCTGCCGACGGGACCAGTCGCTGGATCACCTCGCGTGCCGCCAGGGTCGACAGCCACCGGCTGCGCGCCCAGTGCGACGTGATGCTCGTCGGCACCGGCACCGTCGAGGCCGACGACCCCGAGCTCACCGTCCGCGACGAGTACGACGGGCTGCTGGCCCACCAGCCGCTCCGTGCCGTCATGGGCGTGCGGGCGCTTCGTCGGGACCGCCGGGTGTTCAACGACAGCGCAGAGACCGAGCAGCTGCGGACGCGCGAGCCCCGAGAGGCGCTGGCCCTGCTGCACGCCCGGGACCGCCACCATGTCTTCCTGGAGGGCGGCCCGCACCTGGCCGCAGCCTTCGTGGAGGCCGGTCTGGTCGACGAGGTCGTGGCCTACGTCGCCCCCGCACTGCTCGGCGCAGGGTCGAACGCGGTCGCCGACCTGGGCATCTCGACGATCGCCGACATCCGTCGGCTGGTGGTCGAGGACGTGACGACCGTCGGCACGGGAGCCGAGGCCGACGTGCGGATGACGATGACCTTCCAGGCACCCACCCGTACCCCGATCGAGAGGGACTGACATGTTCACCGGCATCGTCGAGGAGCTCGGCACCGTCGAGTCGCTGGAGGACCAGGGCGACGCGATCCGGCTCACCCTGCGCGGCCCGCTGGTCACCGGCGACGCGGACCTGGGGGATTCCATCTCCGTCAACGGCTGCTGCCTGACCGTCGCCACGCGGGGCGAGGGGACCTTCACCGCGGACGTCATGCGCGAGACGCTCGCGAAGACCTCGCTCGGTGCCCTCGAGCCGGGCACCCGGGTCAACCTCGAGCGGGCGGTCACCCCCACGACCCGGCTCGGGGGACACATCGTGCAGGGCCACGTCGACGGGACCGGCACCGTGGTGCGGCGTACCCCCAGCGAGCACTGGGAGCTCGTCGAGATCTCCCTGCCCGCCGACCTCGAGCGCTACCTGGTGGCCAAGGGCTCCATCACCGTCGACGGGATCTCGCTGACGCTCGTGGAGGTCGGTGCCGACCGCTTCACCGTCAGCCTGATCCCCGAGACCCTGGCCCGCACCACCCTGGGCTTCAAGCAACCCGGCGATGTCGTCAACCTCGAGGTGGACGTGATCGCGAAGTACGTCGAGAAGATGGTGAACAAGTGAGCAGCAGCGCACCGAACGAGTACGAGCCGGAGCACCAGGGCAAGGTCCGCCTGGACACCGTCGAGGAGGCCCTTGCCGACATCGCCGCAGGCAAGGCGGTCGTAGTGGTGGACGACGAGGACCGCGAGAACGAGGGCGACATCATCTTCGCGGCGAGCAAGGCGACGCCCGAGCTGATGGCGTTCACGATCCGCTACTCCAGCGGCGTCATCTGCGTGCCCATGCCCGCCGACATGCTCGAGCGGCTGGAGATCCCCCTGATGACACCGCACAACAAGGACAAGCTCCGGACGGCGTACACGATCTCTGTGGACGCCCGCGACGGCGTCAGCACCGGCATCTCGGCTGCCGACCGTGCACACACGGCACGCGTGCTCGCCGACTCGGCCACCGAGTCATGGGAGCTGACCCGGCCCGGGCACGTCTTCCCGCTGCGCTACCGCGAGGGCGGGGTGCTCAACCGCCGCGGACACACCGAGGCGGCCGTCGACCTCGCCCGGATGGCGGGCCTGACCCCGGCCGGCGTCCTCGTCGAGGTCGTCAACGACGACGGCACGATGAAGCGCGCCCCCGAGCTCCGCGAGTTCTGTGACGAGCACGGGCTCAAGATGATCTCGATCGAGCAGATGGTGCACTACCGCCGCCGCACGGAGTCGCACGTCGAGAGGCTCGCCCAGACGGCTCTGCCCACGCGCCACGGTCCCTTCACGGCGTTCGGCTACCGGATCACCGTCGACGAGTCCGAGCACGTCGCCCTCGTCTACGGCGACCCCGAGTCCCTCCGGAGCGACGAGCCCGTGCTGACCCGCGTGCACAGCGAGTGCCTGACCGGTGACGTCTTCGGCTCCGAGCGGTGCGACTGCGGACCCCAGCTCGGGGAGGCGATGGAGCTCATCGTCAAGGAGGGCAGGGGAGTGGTGGTCTACCTGCGTGGCCACGAGGGACGCGGGATCGGCCTCCTGGCCAAGCTGCAGGCCTACCAGCTGCAGGACGGCGGCCGGGACACCGTCGACGCCAACCTCGACCTCGGCCTGCCCGCCGACGCACGGCACTACGGAGCCGCCACCCAGATCCTGCGCGACCTCGGGATCCGGTCCGTGCGGCTGCTGACCAACAACCCCGCCAAGACCGAGGGACTGGAGTCCTACGGCATCCCGGTCGTCGAGCGGGTCGGGCTGACCCCGCGTCCGAACGGCCACAACATCGGCTACCTGATGACCAAGCGCGACCGGATGGGCCACCACCTCGACGGCCTCGATCGCGTCGTGGCCGAAGGTCTCGGGAAGGAGGTCACCCCATGAGCGGAGCCGGAAGTCCCACCGACCGACCGGTCGACTGCAGCCACCTCAAGGTGGCCGTGGTCGCGGCGAGCTGGCACGAGCAGGTCATGGACGGCCTGATCGGTGGCGCCCGGGAGGCCCTCGAGCGCTACCAGGTCGGAGGCCCGAACATCGTGCGCGTGCCGGGTGCCTTCGAGCTGCCGGTGGTCGCCCAGGCCCTCGCGCGGGACGGGTACGACGCCGTCGTGGCGCTCGGCGTGGTCATCCGCGGCGGCACGCCCCACTTCGAGTACGTCTGCTCGGCCGCCACCGACGGGCTCACCCGCGTGTCCCTGGACACGGGCGTGCCCATCGGGTTCGGGCTTCTCACCTGCGACAACGAGCAGCAGGCGCTCGACCGCGCCGGTCTCGAGGGCAGCGTGGAGAGCAAGGGCTACGAGGCCACGGCCGCTGCCCTGCGCACCGCGCAGACCCTGAGCGAGGTCGCGCGCCCGGTCGACGCGCGCTGAGCGAGGGGCGGCGAGTGGCGGCGCGTGGTCCCGCGGTCAGCGAGGCGACGCTGGGCGCGTGGCTGGTCAAGGCGAGCCCAGCCGGCCTCGCGGTCGACCGTCTCGTCCGCCACGGGTTCGCCTCCATCACGAGCAGGTGCGTGCGCCCCAGCTACCGCGCCGACCTGGTCCGGGCAGGACAGCCGGTGCTGCTCTGGATCAGCGGCAGCAACGCCCGCCTGCCGGCGGGCCTGCACGCAGCCGGGCACACCCGGGGTCCGGTGCAGGCCGGGGACGAGCTGTCGATGCCGGTCAGCCTGCGGGCAATCGATCCGCCGGTCACCCGCGAGGAGATCCGCGCCCATCCCGGGCTGGCGTCGATCGAGGTGCTCCGGATGCCGGCCGGCAGCAACCCGTCGTACCTCGACCTCGAGCAGTACGGCGCGCTCGTCGACGCGTTCCCGCAGGTCGCGGTCGACTGACACCGACGTGACTGTCCACGTGCTCGGTCGGCTGCGACCGGTCCTCCCTGTTGCACCTAGGCTGTTCCCGTGAAGACGTTCGAGGAGCTCTGGGCCGAGCTGAGCGAGAAGGCCGAGACCCGTCCGGAGGGTTCCGGGACGGTGCAGGCGCTCGACGCCGGGGTGCACACGATCGGGAAGAAGCTGGTCGAGGAGGCCGCCGAGTCGTGGATGGCGGCCGAGTTCGAGGGCCATGAGCGGGCGGCCGAGGAGATCAGCCAGCTGCTCTACCACGCGCAGGTGCTGATGCTCGCCGCCGGAATCTCGCTCGACGACGTCTACGCACACCTCTAGAGGGATCATGGTTTCGACAAGCTCAACCGGCGGGACCACCGCCGACCAGCCGCTCCTGCGGATCGCGATTCCGAACAAGGGATCCCTGTCGACGGCCGCCTCCGACATCCTCCGCGAGGCCGGCTACCGCCAGCGCGCGGACTCCAAGGAGCTCAGCCTGCTCGACGCCGTCAACGGGGTGGAGTTCTTCTACCTGCGCCCGCGCGACATCGCGCTCTACGTGGGCGAGGGCACGCTCGACGTCGGCATCACCGGCCGTGACCTGCTGCTCGACTCCGGCTCCAAGGCCGAGGAGGTCCGCCGGCTCGGATTCGGACGCTCACGGTTCCGGTTCGCGGCGCGTCCGGGCACCCTCTCGAGCCTCGACGAGCTCGCCGGCAAGCGCATCGCCACGTCGTACGTCGGGGTGGTGCGCCGTCATCTGGAGGAGCGCGGGATCGACGCCGAGGTGGTCCGTCTCGACGGCGCCGTGGAGACCAGCATCCAGCTCGGGGTCGCCGATGTGATCGCCGACGTCGTCGAGACCGGGAGCACCCTCAAGGCGGCCGGGCTGGAGATCGTCGGCGAGGTGATCATGGAGTCCGAGGCCGTGCTGATCACCCGCGCGGGTGGCCCCGAACCGACCGGCTTCGAGGTGTTCAAGCGACGCCTCGACGGAGTGCTCGTGGCGCGCACCTACGTGATGATGGACTACGACATCCCCGAGTCCGCGGTCGAGCAGGGCGTCGCCCTGACTCCCGGGCTCGAGGGCCCGACCATGTCCCCGCTGCATCGCGAGGGCTGGGTGGCGGTGCGCGCGATGGTGCCGCGCGACGGCGCTCAGCAGCTGATGGACGACCTCTACGAGGTCGGGGCGCGGGCGATCCTGCTCACCGACATCCATGCCTGCCGACTCTGAGCGGGTCCGCCCCCCCGTGCCACCGCTGCCACACACGTGGCGTCCCCTCGGCGTGCGCGTGGCCGTGTGGGTGCTGGGGTCCATGCTGCTCGCCCTGTTCGGCGCCGTCTGGATCGCCATCGGCGCGGAGACGCGTGCCGAGTTCACGCTGTTCCAGCGCGGAACGCTGGTGTTCATGCTGCTGCTCCTCTTCGGCACGTGGAACGCGCTCGTGCGTTCCCGGGTGACGGCCTCGAAGGAATCACTCACGGTGGTCAACGGCTATCGCACGCGCACCTACGAGTGGTCGCAGGTCATCGGGGTGTCGCTGCGACGCGGCGCGCCGTGGGGGACGCTCGACCTCTCCGACGGCACCACCATCTCGCTGATCGGGGTGCAGGGGTCCGACGGCGAGCGGGCTCGTCGGGCCATCCGCGAGATCCGTGCCGCGATCGCTGCGAACACGCCGCACGACTGAGCGTTCTACGATCCGGTGCCGTGAGCCAACCCGCACTCCGCCCGTTCACCCGGGCGGACGCCGCAGCGGTCAACGACCCGCTGGTCGCGGCGGAGGCGGTCGACCGGGCCGGGGAGCACCACGACTCGACGACGTCCTCGAGAACCTCGAGATCTCGATGATGATCGACCTCTCGCGTGACCGGGTCCTCGCGGAGCCGGACGGCGAGGTCGTCGCACCCTCACGGCTGGTGGCGCGCGCTCCCGCCGAGGGGCCCCCCAGCGTCCCCGTCGACATGCACGTCGGCCCGTTCGCGGGTCCGCTCCCGGTCGAAGAGCGCAGTCTCGTCCCTGGCCCACTGCTCCCAGTGCGGGGCGAAGGTGTCGCCGTCGCGAGCCAGTCCCCGGGCCAAGCGCAGCTCGTACGGCGCCTCCACCCACACCAACAGCGTGGTCAGGTCGCCGAACCCTGAGGACCCCGACCCGACGCCCTCGACCACGAGAAGGGGAGCCGGGTCCACCGTCACCGTCTCGGCGAAGCGCTCGGCGAGCCAGTCGTAGCGGCGGTAGGAACCGGGCCGTCCCTGGGCGAGCGGCCGCAGCAGGCTCTCCAGCTGTGCGTCGACCTCGGCGAGCCCGGACCAGCCGGGGTAGAGGTCGTCCATGTGCACCACCGGGCATCCGGAGAGCTCACCCATGCCCGCAGCGAGCGTCGTCTTCCCGGAGCCGGCGGGGCCGTCGACGCAGACCAGCCGGCCGTGGCCGAGCGTCGGTGGGCGGTCGAGGGCGAGCTGCAGGACGGACCTGGAGGTGGCGCTCACCAGGCCAGGCCGAGCCCACGGTAGGAGGGCACCGTCTCGACGATCGCCTCTCCGGCCAGCAGGTGCACCACGTTGGTGTGCTCGGCGAGCTCCCCCGACTTCGCGTGCCGGAACCACACCCAGTCGCCGATCTGCAGCATCCGGGCGCCCGGGCCGGTCAACGGCGTCTGCACCTCGCCCGCGCCTTCGAGCCCGAGCAGGTGGAGGTCAGGGGGCGCCCAGGGGATCGGCGACCGGTCCTTGCCGGTGGGTCCGCTCGCGACGAAGCCACCGCCCGCGACGGTGGCCAGGCCGCCGCCGGGACGGCGTACGACCGGGATGCCGAAGAACGCCGCCGGGCGAGGCTCGAAGCTCTGGTAGTGGTCGAAGAGTCCCGGTGCCAGGAGCCCCGAACCCGCCGCGACCTCGGTGACGACCGGATCGGCCACCGTCGTCTCGACGCTGCCGGACCCGCCTGCGTTCCAGACCTCGAGCTCGACCAGCGGCCGCAGGTCGCGGTCGATCTGCCGTCTGCGTTCCCCCAGCTGGGAGACGGAGGCCGCCTTCAGCTTGCGTACGACGAGGGAGCGCGCCCGCTGGTTCGGCACGTCGTCCGGCACCCCGGCCACCTGACCCTCGTAGGTCATCACCCCGACCAGGGTGAACCCGCGGTCCAGCACCTCCCGCGCGAGGGCGACGACCTGGCTCGAGTCGTGCAGCGGCGAGCGCTTCGGGCCCACGTGGGAACGACCCATCCGCAGCCCGGCGTCGACGTCGATCGCCACCCGGGCGCCCTTCGCGTCACCACAGGCCTCGACCAGGGACAGGTGGGCGGGGCTGTCCACCATGAGCGTGACGAGCGAGCGCGCCTTCTTGTCGGCCAGCAGCGTGCGCAGGGCACCCCGGTCGACGGTCGGGTATCCCATCACCACGTCGTCGGAGATGTCCTGGTCGACCAGCCACAGCGCCTCGCGCAGCGTGTAGGCCAGCACCCCCGAGAACCCGGGGCCGGCCAGTACCCGCTGCACCAGTGCTGGGACGCGGAGCGACTTCGACGCCACCCGGATGGACTTGCCGGCCGCCCGGCGTACGAGGTCGGCGGCGTTGGCGTCGAAGGCGTCGAGGTCGACCACCACCATCGGAGTGGTGGGATCCTCGAGCCCGGCGACGGCCCTGCCCAGCCGCCGTGCCAGGTGATGGCGTGCCGCATCACTGCTGGCCGGGCCGGCGGGCATGCCTAGATGCCGTGCCGCTTGAGGATGGCTTCGATGTCGTCGATGTCGTCAAGGTCCTCGTCGTCCTTGGCCTTCCGCTTCGGCGACTTCCGCCCTGACCGGCCGCCTGACTGGCCGTCTGGTGGGGCGGCGGAGACCTGCTTCGCCCCTCCCGGCGCCCGCACCCTGCCGCGGGTGCCGATACCGCGGGAACGCAGGGCACCCGAGACCACCCACAGCAGCACGGCGGCTCCCGCCACGACGATGCCGAGCCAGACGGTGGGGGAGAACACCAGGCGTGTCGCCCAGTCGATGACGTCGTTGAGGATGTTCGCGGCGAGCTTGAGGGTGCCGGTGAGCCAGGCGGCGACGGGGACCAGCGTCCACGCCAGGCCGCGCAGCCCGGCGGCGAGCCCCCGGCGACGCCAGGCGACCCAGCTCAGGGCTGCGCCGATGACGGTCAGCACGAGGGCGAGCGCGGCCCAGGTGGTGGAGTCCACGGTGACGTTCGCGGCCAGGGGCATGTACCCAGCCTACGTAGGCGGGGGGCACGCCGTCTGGAAGGATCGCCTGGATGCGCTCCCTCCCCGATCCAGGCTTCGCCGGCGACGACGGCAGCGTCGATCCCCGCCTGTCGACCGCACTGGCGGCGTACGACCAGGCGCCGGAGGCCGACGAGGCCGATCGGCGCCACGCCGCGCTCGCCGTGCTGCAGGACGCCCGCGTCGTCGTCCCCGTCGTCGCGGTGCTCGGCGAGGTGGAGCACGACGAGCAGGGGCTCGCCCGCGACAAGACCAGCGACATGGCCGCCGTCCTGATGACCGGCCGGGACGGGCGTACGGCGCTGCTCGCCTTCACCGGCAGCGCGAGCCTGGCCCGCTGGAACCCCGAGGCGAGGCCGGTCCCGGTGCCGCTGCGCCAGGCGGCGCAGGCCGCGCTCCAAGACGGTGCCGCGGCGCTTCTCCTAGACGTAGCGGGCCCGGTGCTGTTCGTCGTCGAGGGGGAGGAGCTCGGCGCCCTGGCCTCCGGTCACCGGCTGGTCCGCGTGGAGGACCACTGGGGGTGGGCGTCGGCCGGGGGCTGATGTGCATTGCGGGCGGATGCCTTGTACCCTTGTGCGTGACCGATCAGTGGTGCCCGTGAGGGTGTGGCTGGTCCGACAAGCGGAGGCCTCCTCCCACCCGCATCGACCGTTGCTCCACCAGGTCGTCGGGTCAGGTCGAAGAGTGGCGCGACGCATGCCGTCGTACCAACTCGACGACTGAGGCTCCCGCGCGTCGCGCCGGGAGCCGTTTTTCATGCCGGGGCAGAAATGCGCCGCCGGACTTGTTCTCCCAGGGTTGACCATGAAGACCACCCCAGGAGGACACATCAGCACCGAGCTGCGAATCAACGATCGGATCCGGGTCCCGGAAGTCCGGCTCGTTGGACCCAATGGCGAAACCGTCGGCATCGTCTCCACGAGCGACGCGCTGCGGCTTGCCCAAGAGGCGGACCTCGACCTCGTCGAGATCGCGCCGATGGGCCGACCCCCGGTCTGCAAGCTCATGGACTACGGCAAGTTCAAGTACGAGAACGCCCAGAAGGCCCGTGAAGCCCGCCGCAACCAGACCAACACGGTCATCAAGGAAATGAAGCTCCGGCCGAAGATCGACCAGCACGACTACGAGACCAAGAAGGGTCACGTCGTGCGGTTCCTCCGCTCGGGCGACAAGGTCAAGATCACGATCATGTTCCGCGGACGCGAGCAGCACCGCCCCGAGCTGGGCTACCGGCTGCTGCAGCGCCTCGCCGAGGACGTCACGGATCTGGGCTTCGTCGAGTCCTCGCCCAAGCAGGACGGCCGCAACATGACCATGGTGATCGGGCCGCACAAGAAGAAGTCCGAGGCCAAGGCCGAGGTGAAGGCCGAGCGGGACCAGCGCGCTGCAGACCGTGAGGCCGAGCGCGAGGCGGAGCGTGCCGAGCTCAAGGCGGCGCACCCGGTTCCCTCGCCGAAGAAGGAGCGCGGCCGCTCCGAGAACCTCGACCCCGAGATCGAAGCGTAACGAGAAAAGGACAAGACACAGATGCCGAAGAACAAGACGCACTCCGGTGCCAAGAAGCGCTTCCGCGTGACCGGCACGGGCAAGATCCGTCGCCAGAAGACCGGTCTGCGCCACAACCTCGAGAAGAAGTCCTCGAAGGTCACTCGCCGGATGTCGGGCACCGCCGAGGTCGCCAAGGCCGACGTTCCCCGCGCGAAGAGGCTGCTCGGCCTGTAAGGCACCAATCTGTGGGCCCTGGGACACCGGGTGCCCACGCCCGGGTGGTCGCGTCTCGACCACGAAAGAATCGTTGAAGGAGTACAGAAATGGCACGCGTCAAGCGGGCAGTAAACGCCCACAAGAAGCGCCGGGTCGTCCTCGAGCGCGCCTCCGGTTACCGGGGCCAGCGCTCGCGCCTCTACCGCAAGGCCAAGGAGCAGGTCACCCACTCGCTGGTCTACAGCTACAACGACCGCAAGAAGCGCAAGGGTGACTTCCGCAAGCTGTGGATCCAGCGCATCAACGCCGGTGCCCGCGCCAACGGCCTGACCTACAACCGCTTCATCCAGGGCCTCAAGGCAGCCGGTGTCGAGGTCGACCGGAAGATCCTGGCCGACATGGCCGTCAACGACGCGCCCGCCTTCGTCGCCCTCGTCGAGACCGCGAAGGCGAACCTGCCCGAGGACGTCAACGCGCCGGTCACGGCCTGACCTGACGCCGGCCCTCGAGTCGCAGCATCCGACGATGGCGAGCCTCCCTGTCGAGCGTCCACTCTCCGCGAGGAGTGGACGCGTCAAGACCGCGCGGAGGCTCGCCCGTCGCAGTTCTCGGGCCGAGGACCGGCTGTTTCTCGCCGAGGGAGCCAAGGCGCTCTCCGAGGCCTTGCACCTCCCCGGCGGCGTGGTCGAGGTGTTCGCCACCGAGGCCGCGAGCGAGCAGTACGCCGCCCTCCGCAAGGCCGTCGACGACATGGGCATCTCGTGGTTCTCCGTCGGCGACGACGCGATCACTGCTCTCAGTGGCGCCGTCGCGCCCCAGGGCATCGTCGCGGTGTGCCGCTTCCTCGACGTCGACCTGGATGTCGTCCTCACCCGTCCCGTGGTCGAGGATCGACTGCCCGGGGAAGCCTCGGCACCTCGTTCCCGGGCGACGGTCGTCATCTGCGCTGACGTCCGCGACCCGGGCAACGCCGGCACGGTGATCCGGACGGCCGACGCGACCGGGGCCGACGGTGTCGTCCTGGCCGGCAACAGCGTCGACCTCTACAACGACAAGACCGTCCGCGCGAGCGTGGGCAGCATGTGGCACCTTCCGATCGCCGTGGTCGACGATCCGGCCGTGTGCGTGCGTCGGGCGCAGGCCGCGGGCTTCGTCGTGCTCGCGGCTGACGGAGCGGGGGAGACCGACCTGTTCGAGGCCGAGACCAGCGGGCTGCTCGACCAGCCGGTCGCCTGGCTGTTCGGCAACGAGGCCTGGGGCCTGCCTGACGACCTGGCGGCACTGGCTGACCACCGGGTCTCGATCCCGATCTACGGCCGCGCCGAGAGCCTCAACCTCTCCACGGCCGCCGCCGTCTGCCTCTACGCCGG
>NZ_JAOPXP010000086.1 GCF_025965085.1 Marmoricola sp. | reverse complement strand
GGCCGGCCAGCGGCGAGGTGTTGATGCCGATCGTCATCGAGATCGCCGGCTCGTCGACGGTGATCAGCGGCAGCGCGACCGGGTGCTCGGGGTCTGCCAGCGTCTCCCCGATCATGATCTCCGGGATGCCGGCGATCGCCACGATGTCGCCCGGACCGGCGCTCTGGCCCGGCTGGCGCTCGAGACCCTCGGTGATGAGGAGCTCGGTGATCTTGACGTTCTTGACCGAGCCGTCACGACGCATCCAGGCCACGGTCTGGCCCTTGTTGAGGGTGCCCTCGTGGACGCGGACCAGCGCGAGCAGGCCGAGGAACGGCGAGGCGTCGAGGTTGGTGACGTGGGCCTGGAGCGGCGCGCCCTCGGTGTAGACGGGGGCCGGGATGGTCTCGAGGATCGTCTTGAACAGCGGCTCGAGGTCGGGGGAGTCCGGGAGCCCGGCGTTCTCGGGCTTGTTGAGCGAGGCCCGGCCGGCCTTCGCGGAGGCGAAGACCACCGGGAAGTCGAGGGCGTCCTGGCTGTGGGACTCGTCCAGGAGGTCCATGAAGAGCTCGTAGGTCTCGTCGACCACCTCGGCGATCCGGGCGTCGCCGCGGTCGGTCTTGTTGACCACGAGGACGACGGGCATGTCGGCGTTGAGCGCCTTGCGCAGCACGAACCGGGTCTGCGGCAGCGGACCCTCACTCGCGTCCACGAGCAGCACGATGCCGTCGACCATGGACAGCCCGCGCTCGACCTCGCCGCCGAAGTCGGCGTGGCCCGGGGTGTCGATGATGTTGATGGTCATCGGCACGTCGGTCGCCTTGCCGGTGTAGCGGATCGCGGTGTTCTTGGCGAGGATCGTGATCCCCTTCTCGCGCTCCAGGTCGCCGGAGTCCATCGCGCGCTCGTCGACGTGCTGGTGCGCGCCGAACGCGCCACCCTGCCAGAGCATCGCGTCGACGAGCGTGGTCTTGCCGTGGTCGACATGCGCGACGATCGCGACGTTGCGGAGGTCGGTACGGGACTTCTGAGTCATACTTGCCTTCCGTCCGCCGGGGCCCGCCGCCAGGAAATCAGGCAGATCGCGGGCACGCTGGCAGACAGGTGTCGGGGATTCAGGGATGAGCGTCGAGGACGCGAAGCGTGAGTCTATCGTTATCCGGGTGACCCACCGGACAAGGCCGTGTGCGGCGCTCCCGCCGGCCCGCGAGCCCCGATGAGCGCCTTCCGCGTCCTGTTCGTGTGCATCGGCAACGTCTGCCGCTCCCCCCTGGGCGAGCGCCTCCTCGCCTCGAAGCTCCCCTCCGACTCCTTCGAGGTCTCCAGCGCCGGTGTCGGGGCCCTGGTGGGGTCCCCGATGGTCCCCGAGGCGGCGTCCCGCCTCGAGGCGTACGGCGGTTCGGCCGATGGCTTCCTGGCACGGCAGCTGACCCCCGCGATGGTCGAGCAGAGCGATCTCGTCCTGGCCGCGACCACCGCGATCCGCAGCCGGGTCCTCGAGGACTCCCCGGGTGCGCTGCGGCGTACGTTCACGGTGCTCGAGCTCGCCGCACTGCTCGACGTCACTCCCGCTGTCACCAAGCCGGCCGTGCTGGTGCGCAGCGCGGCACAGGAGCGGTCGCGGGCGGGGCTGGTCGACTACGACATCCCCGATCCCTACGGCCGCGGTGACGACGCCCACGAGGTTGCGGCCCGGTGGATGGCCGGGGCGGTGGAGCGGATCGCCCGCGGACTCGACGGATGAGACCGCTGTTGCGGGCGCTCGTCGTCCTTCTCGCCGTGACGGTGGCGGGTACGGCGATCCCGACCCCGGTCGGCCCCGCGTCTGACGCCGCGTCTGACGCCGCGTCGGGCACGAGCTGGGGCACGCTCGAGGCGCAACGGCTCACCGCGCCGACTGCCGGGGAGACGGCGGTCCGCAGGGCGGCCCGGGCGGTCCGGGAGGCCAGAGCCGCCGAGGTGGCGCAGCGACGCAGGAAGCAGCCACTCCGCTCGCTCACGATCGCGCTGGACCCGGGCCACCAGCTCGGCAACCACAACCACCCGCGCCAGATCGACACCCCCGTGCCCGCCGGGGGCTTCACCAAGCCGTGCAACACGACCGGCACGTCCACCAACGGCGGCGTCGCCGAGGCCACGGTCAACTTCTGGCTGGCGACGGCGGTGAGGAAGCGGCTTCGCAGTCTCGGTGCCCGCGTCCCGATGACCCGCACGGTCAACAGCGAGCGTCGGTGGGGTCCGTGCATCGACAAGCGTGGGGAGTTCGGCAGGCGGGTCGGGGCCAGGCTGATGGTCTCGCTGCACGCCGACGGTGCTCCCGCGCCGGACCGCGGCTTCCACGTGATCGCACCGACCAAGCGCGCTCCGTGGACGACTGACATCGCCGACGCCTCGTACCGTCTTGCGACGGCCCTGCGCAACGGACTGACAGCTGCCGGCGTACCCCGCTCGAACTACATCGGCGGCAGCTCCGGTCTGGATGTGCGCAGCGATCTCGGCACCCTGAACATGTCCGACGTGCCGGTCGCGATGATCGAGATCGGCAACATGCGCAACCCGGGTGATGCCCGCCTGATGACCTCCGCGAGGGGGCGCGCGCGGTACGCCGACGCCGTCGTGCGGGGCATCCGCACCTTTCTCGGAAGGTGACCCCTCGATGACCATCCCAGCGCCCCCGGCACGCCCGGTCGCGCAGCGACCGTCTCGGAGGATCACCTCTCCCGGTGCACCTTGTGCTGCGCCGCCTGCGCCCGAGGGCGTATGACGATCTCGTCGATGTCCACGTGGGACGGGAGCGAGGCCACCCAGCGGACGGCCTCGGCGACGTCCTCGGCGACGAGGGGCTCGGCGACGCCCTCGTAGACGGCGTCGTAGCGCGCCCGGTCTCCGTCGACGCGGTTGAGGGTGAACTCCTCGGTCCTGACCATCCCGGGCGCGATCTCGGTGAACCGGAGCGGTTCCGCGACGAGCTCGAGCCGCAGCGTCTGGGTGATCACGCGCACCGCGTGCTTGGCCGCCGTGTAGCCGCCACCGCGCTCGTAGGCGACCCGCCCGGCGGTCGAGCCCATGTTGATGACCAGCCCACCGCCGTCGGCCCTCAGGGCCGGGAGCAGGGCCTGGGTCACCCGGACCACGCTCAGCGCGTTGACGTCGAACATCCGCGCCCACACGCCGGCGTCGGCCGTCTCGACGGTGTCCTGGTCGAAGGCGCCGCCGGCGTTGTTCACCAGCACGTCGAGGGTCTCGAGCGACGCCGCGAGCTGCGCCACCGACTCGGGGTCGGTGACGTCGCAGACCACCGCCCGGCCGCCGATCTCCTCGGCCAGCGCCTCGATCCGGTCCCTGCGTCGGGCCGCGCACACGACGTGGAACCCGTCCGCGGCCAGTGCCCGGGCGCTGGCCTGCCCGATACCGCTGCTGGCTCCGGTCACGACGGCGATGCGGGTCATGGGGCGTCTCCTGGCGAGGTCGGCTGACGGTCTCCGGACGAACGCCGGGAACCTGGTTCCGGGCAGGTGCGTCCGCCCCGTCATGATAGGAGCGGAATGGACCGGGCCCGGACGTGGTTGCGTCCTGCGGAGGTTTTGAATTGCGGCACTCAGCGGCGTACGACGCGCACCCGGCACAGGTTCCCTCGTTGGGCCGTGTCGCGATGATCAGCCTGCACACCTCGCCCCTCGACCAGCCGGGCACCGGTGACGCGGGCGGGATGAACGTCTACGTCCTCGAGCTCGCGCGCCGGCTCGCCGAGCGGCAGGTCGAGGTCGACGTGTTCACCCGGGCGACCACCAGCGCGCTGCCCCCAGTGATGGACGTCAGTGACGGCATCCGCGTCCACCACGTCTCCGCCGGTCCCTACGAGGGCCTCACCAAGCACGAGCTCCCCGCCCAGCTGTGCGTATTCGCGCGCGAGGTGCTGCGTGCGGAGGCCTACAACTCGCCCGGCTACTACGACGTCGTGCACAGCCACTACTGGCTCAGCGGGCAGGTGGCCGCGCTGGCCCGCGACCGCTGGGGCGTGCCGCTCGTGCACACGATGCACACCATGGCCAAGGTGAAGAACGCCGCGATGGCTGCCGGTGACACCCCGGAGCCCATGGCCCGGCTGATCGGCGAGGAGCAGGTCGTCGCGGCCGCCGACATGCTGGTGGCCAACACCGTCGACGAGGCCA
>NZ_JAOPXP010000073.1 GCF_025965085.1 Marmoricola sp. | reverse complement strand
GTGGTCCACCTCAGGGCGGTCAAGGCCCCACGAACGTGCCGTGCGGCCGCGACTAGGATGGCCCGCATGCCTGACACTGCTGGGTCGACCCATGCCTGAGATCAGCCGCGAGGAAGTGCGTCACCTCGCCGACCTCGCCCGCATCGACCTCGACGACGCGGAGCTGGACCACCTCGCGCCGCAGCTCTCGGTGATCCTCGAGTCGGTGGCCTCCATCAGTGCGGTCGCCGCTGACGACATCCCGCCGACGTCGCACCCGCTGCCGGTCGTGAACGTGTTCCGCGAGGACGTCGTGCGCCCCTCCCTGACCGCCGAGCAGGCGCTCTCCGGAGCCCCGGCCGTCGAGGGGCAGCGGTTCGCCGTGCCCCGCATCCTGGGGGACGAGCAGTGAGCACCCCGACGAGCGTCCCCCTGATCCAGCGCAGCGCCGCCCGGCTCGCCGAGGCGCTGGCCGCCGGCGAGACCACGAGCGTCGAGCTGACCCGGCTCTTCCTCGACCGCATCGATGCGGTGGACTCCTCGGTCCACGCGTTCCTCCACGTCGACGCCGAGGGCGCGCTCGATGCCGCCGCCGCCTCGGACGAGCGCCGCGCCTCGGGTGAGCTCCGGTCCGCCCTCGACGGGGTCCCGGTGGCCGTCAAGGACGTGCTCACCACCGAGGGACTGCCGACGACGTGCGGGTCGAAGATCCTCGAGGGCTGGCTTCCGCCGTACGACGCCACGGTCGTCACCCGCCTCAAGGACGCCGGCCTGCCGATCCTGGGCAAGACCAACATGGACGAGTTCGCGATGGGCTCCTCGACCGAGCACTCCGCCTACGGGCCGACCCGCAACCCGTGGGCCCTCGACCGGATCCCGGGTGGCTCCGGTGGCGGCTCGGCTGCCGCGGTCGCCGCGTTCATGGCGCCGCTGGCGATCGGCACCGACACCGGCGGCTCGATCCGGCAGCCGGGCGCCGTCACGGGCACGGTCGGCGTGAAGCCGACGTACGGCGGGGTCTCCCGCTACGGGCTCGTGGCGATGGCCAACTCGCTCGACCAGGCCGGTCCGGTCACCCGCACCGTCCTCGACGCGGCCCTGCTGCACGAGGTCATCGGCGGCCACGACGTGATGGACTCGACGAGCATCGACCAGCCTGTCCCGCCCGTCGAGCAGTCCGCACGCGAGGGCGCGATCGGCGACCTGGACGGGGTGCGTGTCGGAGTGGTCACCGAGCTCGGTGGCGAGGGCTATCAGCCGGGAGTGCAGGAGCGCTTCGACCAGGCGGTCGAGCTGCTCGTGAAGGCTGGGGCGGAGATCGTTCAGGTCACCTGCCCGAACTTCGTGCACGCGCTCGCGGCGTACTACCTGGTGATGCCGAGCGAGGCGTCCTCCAACCTGGCCCGCTTCGACGCCATGCGCTACGGCCTGCGGGTCCTGCCCGAGGGCGTGGAGGCGCCCAGCGCCGAGGAGGTCATGCGGGTGACGCGTGACGCGGGCTTCGGCGACGAGGTGAAGCGCCGCATCATCCTTGGCACCTACGCGCTCTCCAGCGGCTACTACGACGCCTACTACGGCCAGGCGCAGAAGGTGCGCACGCTGATCAGCCGCGACTTCGAGCGCGCCTTCGAGCAGGCCGACGTGCTCGTCTCGCCGACCGCGCCGACCACGGCGTTCAAGCTCGGCGAGAAGCTCGACGACCCGCTGGCGATGTACCTCAACGACGTCGCGACCATCCCGGCCAACCTGGCCGGCGTGCCGGGCATCTCGGTGCCCGCAGGGCTCGCGGAGGAGGACGGCCTGCCGGTCGGCGTGCAGATCCTGGCGCCGGCCCTGGCCGACGACCGGCTCTACCGGGTCGGGGCCGCGCTCGAGGCCCTGCTCGAACGCCAGTGGGGTGGCCCGCTCATCGATCCCGACAAGCTGGACAAGGAGCTCGCGCGATGACGCACACGGCACCGGAGCTGATGTCCTTCGAGGAAGCCCTCGAGCGGTTCGACCCGGCCATGGGGCTCGAGGTCCACGTCGAGCTGAACTCGGCGACCAAGATGTTCTGCGGCTGCCCGGCGAGCTTCGGCGGAGAGCCGAACACCCAGACCTGCCCCACCTGCCTCGGCCTCCCGGGGTCGATGCCGGTCGTCAACAGCAAGGCCGTGGAGTCGGCGATCCGGATCGGCCTGGCGCTGAACTGCTCGATCGCCGACTGGTGCCGGTTCGCGCGGAAGAACTACTTCTACCCGGACATGCCGAAGAACTTCCAGACCTCGCAGTACGACGAGCCCATCGCCTTCGACGGCTGGACCGACGTCGAGATCGTGGGGGAGGAGGGGCCCGAGACGTTCCGCGTGGAGATCGAGCGGGCCCACATGGAGGAGGACACCGGCAAGTCGCTGCACGTGGGCGGCTCGACCGGCCGCATCCACGGCGCCGACTACTCGCTCGTCGACTACAACCGTGCCGGCATCCCCCTGATCGAGATCGTCACCCGCCCCATCATGGGGGCGCGCCACAACGCCCCGGCGGTCGCCCGCGCCTACGTCGCCCACCTCCGCGAGCTGCTGCTCGGGCTCGGTGTCTCCGATGTGCGCATGGAGCAGGGCTCGCTGCGCTGCGACGTGAACCTCTCACTGGCCCCTGCCGGCTCCGGTCAGCTCGGCACCCGCACCGAGACCAAGAACGTGAACTCGCTGCGCTCGGTCGAGCGTGCCGCGCGCTACGAGATCAGCCGGCAGGCCGCCATCCTTGCGAGCGGCGGCTCGATCCTGCAGGAGACCCGCCACTGGCACGAGGACACCGGGGTGACCACGTCGGGTCGCGAGAAGTCCGACGCCGAGGACTACCGCTACTTCCCCGAGCCCGACCTGGTGCCGGTGGCGCCGTCGCGCGAGTGGGTTGAGGAGCTGCGCGCAGCGCTGCCCGAGCCGCCGCGGGAACGCCGGGCGCGTCTGCAGGCCGACTGGGGCTTCTCCGACCTCGAGATGCGCGACACCGTCGGCGCCGGAGCCCTCCCTCTGGTGGCGGAGACGATCGCGGCAGGCGCGTCGCCGCAGGCTGCACGCAAGTGGTGGCTCTCGGAGCTGGCCCGTCGCGCCAACGAGCAGGGCACCGAGCTCTCCGCCCTTCCGATCACGCCCGCCGCCGTCGCGCGCATCCAGGCGCTCGTCGACGAGGGCGCGATCAACGACAAGCTCGCCCGCCAGGTCTTCGACGGCGTTCTCGCAGGGGAGGGCACCCCTGAGGAGGTGGTCGCCGCCCGTGGGCTGGCCGTCGTCTCCGACGAGGGTGCGCTCGGCGACGCCGTCGACCGCGCCATCAAGGCGAACCCCGACGTGGCGGACAAGATCCGTGACGGCAAGGTCGCGGCCGCCGGTGCGCTCATCGGCGCGGTGATGAAGGAGATGCGCGGACAGGCCGACGCAGGCCGGGTCCGCGAGCTGATCCTCGAACGTCTGTCCTGAGGAAGGGCGCAGCGATCATCTCGAAGGCATCGTCCTGAGAAGGTCGCGCAGCCCGTTGACGCGTCCTGGCGACGGTCTGCTGTCCGCGGTGACCGCGCGTGCGGTCAGTGTGCTGGAGGCAGGTCGCGCGGTGCTAACGTTCCGAATGCCCTGTCAGGGCACCATCCACACTCACCACGTCCGTCGTCGGGGGAAGCCGGTCCGAGTCCGGCGCTGACCCGCAACCGTAGGTCGCCATCGCCTGGCGACGAGCCGGAGCACCTGCCGCGTGACGTCCTCGAAGACACGCTGTCGCGGACAGCAGCGGGCAGGCGAGAACTGCGCCTTCGCGTTGTGCGGCGGGAAGGAAGCATCATGCGCCGAAGCGCGCGCACGGCCACTCGACTCGGGGCGTACGTCGCCTCCGCAGCCCTCGCCGTCTCCGGAAGCCTCCTGGCCGTCCCCGCGGCCAACGCGGTAGCCCACGACCCGATCGGCCGCGACCAAGGGGCCACATGGCTCGCGGGTCAGCTGAGAGCCGGATTGATGCACTACCCCGACACCGGGTTCGGCGCCTATGACGACTACGGGCTGAGCATCGACACTGCGTTCGCGCTCAAGTCGGTCGGGGGACATGACCGAGAGGTTGCCTCGGTGACTACCGCGATCGCCGACAACCTCAACAAGTACATCACCGGTGAGGCCTTCGGTGACACGGGCAGTTCATACGCAGGCGCCGTTGCCAAGGCGGCCGTTCTCGCCCAGGAGACCGGTGCGGACCCGACCAGCTTCGGAGGCGTCAACCTGATCACGAGGTTGGAGGCGAGGGTGAGCTCCGCCGCACCCATCGCCGGACGGCTGGAGGACGCCAGCACTTATGGCGACAACGCCAACACGCTGGGACAGGCGTTCGCCAGCCGAAGCCTCGACACCGCAAGTTCCTCCAAGGCATCCGATGTCACGAACTTCTTGCTCAAGCAGCAGTGCTCGAGCGGCTATTTCCGGCTCGCGTTCACAGCCGACAAGACCGCGGCGAACCAGTCTTGTCTCGACGGCACGGACGCGCCCGACACGGACGCCACAGCGGTCGCCGTGCTCCAGTTGCAGTCGCAGTCCGCAAACAGCAGGGTGAGCACGGCCATCGACTCGGCCAGGGCATGGCTCGTCGGACAGCAGAAGAGCGATGGGTCCTTCGGCGGCGGCACCAGCACCGAGGACTCCAACGCCAACAGCACGGGTCTGGCGGCTCTGGCCCTCGGCGACACCGACGCCTCGGAGAGGGCGGCCCAGTGGCTGCGTGCGCGCCAGGCGACTCACTACGACGACTGCGACAAGTTGGCCACCCAGCGCGGCGCGATCGCGTATGACGACGCAGCGCTGGCCAACGGCCGAACGAACGGGATCACCACCGGGTCGACCGACCAGTGGCGCCGGACGTCCGCGCAAGCGGTTCCCGCGCTCGCCTACCTCCCGGTCGACACCACCCCGTCCGCACCCGTCCTGGACGACCCGGGCGGATACCTGAAGGCCCGAACCCGGCACGTCGTGACCGCGAGCGGCGTCGCTTCGGGCGACCTGCTCTGCCTGAGCGGCACCGGGGCCGCCGTGCAGGGCACCGCGACCGGTTCGACCTGGCGCGGCACGGTCATCCTTCCGGCCGGAACCGCGACCCGGGTCTACACCGTCCGGAACGCCGATGGTCGCGCCGACACCCAGGCCGTGAAGGTGCTCGGCCAGGTGAACCTGTCGGTGCTGCGGTCGCGGTACAAGGTCAAGCGCTCGCGGGTCGTGACCGCCACCGTTCGTCGCCTCGCGCCCGGTGAGTGGTCCCGGATCCTCTACAAGGGCAAGCTCGTCCGCAGCGGCAAGGCCAGCTCGACCGGCACGTTCTCGGCGCGCTTCAAGGTCGGGCGTGCCACAGGCAGGCAGACCATCGTCGGCTACGGCCAGTTCGCCGACATCCGTCGCGGGACGGCGGTCGTCAGGGTCGTGCGATGACGTCGGCGCATCGGTCCCGTCTGGTCCGCCTGGTCGCTGTGGCACTCGTCTCGGCGGCCGGGCTGGTCGGCCTCACCGTCGGCCCTGCCGGCGCCGCCTACTGCTCGACGTCCGGGGTGAACGTCGTCGTCGACTTCGGTGCTCTCGGCGGAGGTGTCCAGAAGGCGTGCGACCCGAGCGGTGCAGGGCAGTCCGGGGACAAGGTCTTCCCGGCCGCCGGCTTCCCGCTGGAGTACGCGCAGCGGCAGCCCGGCTTCGTCTGCCGGATCATGGGATCGCCCAGCGACGACCCGTGCGTCAACACGCCACCTCCTGACGCCTACTGGGGCCTGTTCTGGTCCGACGGCAGGTCGGGGAAGTGGAACTATGCAACCGCCGGTGTCGCGGGGACGAGCGTTCCCAGTGGCGGGTTCCTGGGCTTCGCCTGGCAGAGCTCCACCAAGCGCCGCCTGCCCGCGACGTCACCCATGAGCACCCAGGCGGGGCCAACCAGGACGCCGACCCCGAAGCCCACCAGGAAACCGAAGCCGACGAAGACCTCCCAGCCGGCCGGCGCGCCGAAGCCGACGAGAACGGCATCCACCCAGGCCACGGCCGCGACCACGAAGGCCACGCCGTCGGCCGCAGCGACGCGCACCCGCACCCCCAAGCCGGCGGCTTCGTCCGCGCCGACCGCGCCGACCGCGTCGGCCACGACGAGCGAGTCGGCGTCCGCCAGTACGACGCTGGACCCCACCGGGAGTGCCGGTGGCTCTCCGGACGCCTCGACGTCAGGGAACCTCAGCAGTGACTTCACGCCCGCGGACGAGCAGAGCGGGCTCCCGCCGTGGATCCCGGTCGGCGTGGTCCTGGCGCTCGCGCTCGCCGCCTTCGGTGGCCTGTGGTGGAGAAGCCGGTCCGGCACGTCATGAGCACGGCGCGCCCGGCGAGGGACCTGCACCCCGGAGCCTGGTGGCTGTGGGCGATGGGACTCGCGGCCTCGGCCACCGTGACCACCAATCCGCTGCTCCTGCTGATGATCGTGGGCATCGCCGCGGTCACGGTGTCGCTCCGGCGCGCGGACCACCCGTGGTCGAGCTCGTTCCGGCTCTACCTGGTGTTCGGGCTCGTGATCGTCACGATCCGGGTGGTCTTCCGGGTGCTCCTCGGCGGCGGGTTCGGCAGCTCGGTGCTCCTCGACCTGCCGCAGATCCCGCTACCCGGCTGGGTGGCCGGCATCCGGCTGCTGGGCCCGGTGACCCTGGAGTCGGTGCTCGCCGGGTTGTACGACGGCCTCCGGCTGGCCACGATCGTGATCTGTGTCGGGGCGGCCAACGCCCTGGCCAACCCCAAGCGGCTGCTGAAGTCGATGCCTCCCGCGCTCTACGAGATCGGCACGGCCATCGTCGTCGCGGTCGCGCTGCTGCCCCAGCTGGCCGACAGCCTGCGGAGGGTCCGCGCCGCCCGGCAGCTCCGTGGGGTGCCGGGGGGCCGCATCGGCAGGCTGCGCGCCGTCGTCGTACCCGTCATGGAGGACGCGCTGGAACGCTCGATGTCGCTGGCCGCAGGCATGGATGCGCGCGGCTACGGGCGCGCCGGCGACCTCCCACGGTCGCAGCGGCGTACGACGGGCGTGCTGATGCTCGCGGGACTGGTCGGCATCTGTGCGGGCACCTACGCCCTGCTCGACCAGACCGCTCCGCGGTGGCTGGTGATGCCCGGCCTCGTGGGTGGGGTCGCACTGGCCGGCGGCGGCTTCTGGTCGGCGGGACGACGGGTGCAGCGCAGCCGCTACCGGCCGGACCGCTGGCGCACCGAGGAGATCTGCGTGGCCCTCAGCGGCGCCGCCGTCGCGGCGGGCGTCCTCGGGCCGCTCCGCGACGATCCGCTGCTGCACCCTGCCCTGGACACCTTCCCGACGGTGACGACGACCGCGCTGGTGGTCGTGCTGCTGGGGATCGTGGCTGCCCTGGTCTCGCCGCGGCCGGTCCTGGCGCAGGAGACCGCGCCACCCCTGGAGGAGGTGGGCGATGCTCGAGCTGCGTGACATCGGCTTCAGCTACTCCGGCCACGCCGGTGCCCGGAGCGCAGCGACCCCGGTGCTCGACCACGTCGACCTGACCCTGGACGAGGGCGAGCTGGTCCTCGTCGCCGGCCGCACGGGCGTGGGCAAGTCGACCCTGCTCGGCGTCTTCAACGGTCTGGTGCCTGCCTTCACGGGCGGACGGCTCTCGGGCGACGTACGCCTCGACGGCGCCAGTATCCTGCACCTCGCCCCCCGCGACCGTGCCCACGTGGTGGGGTACGTCGGCCAGGACCCCACCGCCGGCTTCGTCACCGACACCGTCGAGGAGGAGCTCGCCTACGGGATGGAGCAGCTCGGGCTCGACGGGGCCACGATGCGCCGTCGGGTGGAGGAGACGCTGGACCTCTTGGGCATCGCCAACCTGCGCAGCCGTGACCTCCGGGCGCTCTCCGGCGGCCAGCAGCAGCGCGTCGCGATCGGGTCGGTGCTGACCATGCATCCGCGCGTGCTCGTCCTCGACGAGCCGACCTCGGCGCTGGACCCGACCGCGGCGGAGGACGTGCTGGCCACCCTGACCCGCCTGGTCCACGACCTCGGCGTGACCGTGGTCATCGCCGAGCACCGGCTCGAACGAGTGGTGCCGTTCGCGGACCGCATCGTGCTGGTGGAGGCGGACGGCCGGGTGCGGGTGGGTGATCCGGCAGCGATGCTGCAGCACTCCCCAGTGGCGCCCCCGATCGTGGAGCTCGGTCGCTGGGCCGGGTGGTCGCCGTTGCCGCTCAGCGTGAGGGACGCCCGTCGCCGTGCCTCCCAGCTGACCCTGGTCCCAGCCGCTCGGCCCGCTGCCCGCGCGCCGAGCGAGGACGCCGTGCTCGAGGCCCGCGGCGTCACGGTGACCTACGGCCGCCACGTCGCCGTCCGCGACGTCGACCTGAGGCTCACCGCCGGGCAGGTCACCGCGCTGATGGGCCGCAACGGTTCCGGCAAGTCCACGCTGATCTGGGCGTTGCAGGGCAGCCGCAAGCGCGTGCGCGGCACGGTGAGGGTCGCGGGCGAGGACCCGGCCGACGTCGGTGCGGAGGCCCGCCGTCGGCTGGTCGGGCTGGTGCCGCAGACCGCGGCGGACCTGCTCTACCTCGAGACGGTCACCGACGAGTGCGCTGCGGCCGACCGGGACGCCGGCGTCAGCCGGGGGTCCGCGGGCGCCCTGCTGGAGCGGCTGGCCCCCGGGATCGACCCGGAGGCACATCCTCGGGACCTCTCCGAGGGGCAACGTCTCGCCCTCGTCCTCGCGGTGGTGTTGACCTCGCAGCCGGCGGTGATCTGTCTGGACGAGCCCACGCGTGGGCTCGACTACCCCGGCAAGACGGCGCTCGCGGAGATCCTCGGCTCGCTCACGGCCGAGGGCCGCGCTGTCCTGGTGGCGACCCACGACGTGGAGTTCGTGGCCCAGGTCGCCGACCGGGTCGTCGTGCTCGCCGACGGGGAGGTGGTCTCCGAAGGGACGACCGCCCGCGTCGTGGCCGAGTCGCCGGCCTTCGCGCCCCAGGTGCACAAGATCCTTGGCGACCCCTGGCTCACTGTCGAGCAGGTCGTGGCTGCGGGGGCCGGGCGATGACCACCGCCGGCGCTCGCGTCGGTGGGGCGACCGCCGGTGGCGCGCCGTGGGCGGCCGTGCCCTTGCGGCTGCGCTCCGCGGCGGTGCTGACCCTGGCCTCCCTGGCCGGGCTGCTGATGTTCTTGTGGCCGCTGCTCGTCCGGGTCCGGATGGACGCCGAGGTGGTGCAGCCGCCGTTCGTCTTCGTGCTGCTTCTGCCCGTCGTGATCCTGGTCTGCCTCGCGGAGTTCACCGAGGGTGGCATGGACTCCAAGGTGCTGGCCATGCTCGGGGTGCTGACCGCGATCAACGCGGTGATGCGCGGGCTCAGCGCCGGCATGGCCGGGATCGAGCTGGTCTTCTTCCTGCTGATCCTCGGCGGCCGGGTCTTCGGGGCCGGCTTCGGCTTCGTGCTCGGCTGCACCTCGCTGTTCGCCTCGGCGCTGCTCACCGCAGGCGTCGGCCCCTGGCTGCCGTTCCAGATGCTCGCCTCCGCCTGGGTGGGGATGGGTGCGGGCCTGCTGCCGCGTCGCGTCACCGGCAGGAGGGAGATCGCGCTGCTCGTGGTCTACGGGATCGTGGCGGCGTACGCCTTCGGGCTGGTGATGAACATGTCGAGCTGGCCGTTCGCCCTCGGCATCGAGGTGCCGGGCCACAGTGGCGGGCTGTCGTTCGTGCCCGGTGCCCCGCTGCTGGAGAACCTCCACCGCTTCGGGGTCTACACGCTGCTGACCTCGACCGGCAGCTGGGACACCGGTCGGGCGATCACCAACACCATCGCGCTGGTCCTCCTCGGCCCGGCCGTGCTGACGACCCTGCGTCGCGCCGTACGCCGTGCCACCGTCGTGCGGCCCTGACAGGTTCTCAGGGCCTGACCAGCAGGATGCGGTCGTCGTCGGCCGCAGGGTGGCCGCGGCCGTCGCGGTTGGACGTGGTGACCCACAGGTTGCCGTCGGGCGCAGCGACGACCGTGCGCAACCGGCCGTAGGTGCCCACGAAGAATCCCTTCTCGCCGCTGGCCCGCCGACCGTTCACGTCGACCCGCCAGAGTCGCTCGCCTCGCAGCGCGCCGAGCCACAGCCGACCGTCGAGGAAGGCCAGGCCAGAGGGGGAGGACTCGTCGGTGGACCATGTCACCTGCGGGTCCTGCAGCCCGGGCCTGCCGCCCTTGCCCTCGACCATGGGCCAGCCGTAGTTGCGGCCCTTCTCGATCAGGTTCAGCTCGTCGAAGGCGTCCTGCCCGAACTCCGAGGCCCACAGGTCGCCGTCGGAGTCGAAGGCGAGCCCCTGCACGTTGCGGTGGCCCAGCGTCCACACCGGTGAGCTGCTCACCGGGTTGCCGGGCGCGGGCTGCCCATCGGGGGTGATCCGCAGGATCTTGCCGCCGAGGGAGCCGCCCTCCTGCGCGAGGTCGGCAAGGCCGGCCTCGCCCGTGGAGACGTAGAGCATCCTGTCGGGCCCGAACACCATGCGACCGCCGTCGTGGTTGCTGCCCAGGGGGATGCCGGTCAGGATCGGTGTCAGCGCACCGAGCCGGCCGTCTCTCAGCGTGGTGCGCAGGACGCGGTTGTCCCGGTCGGTGCTGGCGTAGAGGAACACCTGCTGGTCCGTCGCGAACGTCGGCGAGACGGCGACCCCGAGGAGTCCGGCCTCGCCGTTGGCCCTGGCCTCCCGAACCTGGCCCACGGTTCGCACGGACTTCCCGGAGACCTGCAGCACGCGGCCGCTGTCGCGCTCGGTGACCAGCGCCGTCCGGTCGGGCAGGAAGGCGACGCCCCACGGCACGTCGAGCCCGCTGGCGATCGTGCCGATCACCACGGGGCTCGCCGACGGCGTCGAGTCCTTCGAGGCGGCCTCGGGCGCCGGGACGGCCGGGGCGGTGGGTGCAGGGGTCGGTGACGGGTGGCCGGCGGTCTTGCTGTCCGCGGTCGGGTCGACCCGGCCGCAGGCACCCAGCAGCAGGAGGGAGACGACGATCAGTGTGCCCATCCTCGACATCTGGTGAGCCTAGCGAGCGACCCCAGCCGGGCGGTCAGGCCGGGTGGGCCGGGACGCGGTCGAGCAGGTCGAGCAGCGCCTCGTGAACCTCGGTGGGCTTCTCCATCGACAAGAAGTGCGTCGCGCGCAGCTCCAGGTAGGTGGCTCCGGTGATCCGCTCGGCAGCGGTTCTCATGTCGTGCGACGAGGCGAGGATGTCGTACTTTCCTGCGACGAAGCTCGTCGGCACGGCGATGCCGTGCAGCGGGACCCGCAGGTGGAGCGAGGAGTGCAGGGCGAGGTGCAGGTACCAGTCGGTGGGCGTGGACAGGAACTCCTTCACGGCGCGACGCCCCAGCTCGGGGTCGGCCACCGGCAGCATGAACCCGCTGTGCGACAGCAGGTCGATCGTGAGCTTGGTGACGGGCAACCGCTTCGTGACCTCCGTGAGCGGCTTGCCGACCAGCTTCAGCGTGCGGGCGATGCGGACCGTCAGCGGCTTGCGGAACGGGCGGGGGATGAAGATCGGCGCGCCCATCGAGGAGAACGTGTCACCCGGGACGCCGGCGACCGCGAACAGTCCGGTGACCCGGTCGGGATGGTTGACGGCCACCTCGAACATCGTGTTCACCCCCATCGACCAGCCCATCAGCACGCAGGCGCCGATCCCCGCGTCGTCCATGACCGCGAGGGCGTCCTCGGCGAAGGCGTCGATGCCGACGTGCTCGGGGTCAGCCGGCCGCGCCGAGCCACCGGTGCCGCGGTGGTTCCACGAGATGACCCGGACCCCGCACTCCGGGTCCAGCAGGGCCGGCCAGGCGTAGGGGTTGGTGCCCAGCCCGTTGCACAGCAGCACGGTGGGACCGGCGACGTCGTTGGTCCAGGCCTGTAGCGGGGTGCCGTCCGCGGCGGTGACGGTGTAGTAGCGCAGGGCCAGCCCGTCATCGTCCGACGGGGCGACGTGGAGAGGGGATGCAGCGGTGGACATGGGCGGATCATGCCCCAGTCGGGACGTCGTCAACCCGATGGGTGAGGGTGCAGGTCGCAACCGCCCGGTGACCGCCGGTCGTCACCGGCGGGCGGGCACGCTCTCGGGTCAGCCGAGCCGGGACGCTGGGACAGTCGGAGGCGCGGCGCCGGCTCGGGACCCGCGGTCGGACAGCACGGCTTCGACGTACTCCTGCACCTCGTCGCGCTCGCGGCGGCTCTCGGCGATCGTCGTGGACGCGACCATCGCGTTGCGGCAGGCCTGTTGCTGGCTCTGCTCGGCCCACCTCGCCAGTGGCCGCAACATCGGTCCGATGAGCTGGTTCACGGTGATCTCCCAAGGACGCCTGGTGCCGAAGCCTCTGAGCAGAGAACCTAGGCAGAGGGGGAGTCCGGAGCGTCACGTGAGTGTGACGTGTGCGTGAACAAGCGGCGTCCGACCCACCTGTCCGACCCGGGTGCCCGTCAGGTGCCCGTTTCGATGCGGTGCAACAAGTCCTCGATGATCGTGCGTTCGTGGTCGAAGTAGGACAGTCCCCAGTCGGCCACCAGCGCGGGGTAGCGGAAGCCGTCCCCGCTCCGGTCGACGCCCCGCAGGGAGACGCGCACCTTCTCCAGGTCCGTGCGCTCCTCCTCGAGCCGGGCCAGGTGGTCGCGGAGCATGCCGGTGATCGACTCGGGGTCCACGAGCGCCCCCAGGAGCAGGCGCAGCGCGACCGGGTGCTTGAGCACCGGGAAGCCGACCGGGGTCTCGCGCATCCAGGTCGTGAGCGTCGTCCGGCCCATGGGCGTCAGTGAGTACGACGTCGTCCGGCCGGACCCGTGGCGGCGTACGAGCGCGAGGTCGTGGAGCCGTTCGAGCTCGGAGTAGACCTGGCTCATGGCGGGGGAGACCCAGTAGAAGCGCAGGGTGCGGTCGGCGCGCTGCTTGAGCTCGTAGCCGGTGAGCTCGTCCCCGAAGGACAGCAGGCCGAGCAGGGCGTACGCCGTCATCGGCAGGTGGCGCGACTGGTCGCGGGAAAGGTCTTGACCCATGGTCCGATCAGGTTAGTGTTCCTGTTAGGAATAAGCGAGGAGGCACCAGTGGGCATGCAGACGCTGCTGATGGTGGGGACGCGCAAGGGGCTCTGGATAGGCCGGTCCGACGAGGCGCGCGAGGACTGGAGCTGGACCGGGCCGCACTTCGACATGGAGGAGGTCTACTCCTGCATGGTCGACACCCGCGGGGACAAGCCGCGGCTGCTGGCCGGCGCCTCCTCGATGTGGCTGGGTCCGCGCGTACGCCGCTCCGACGACCTCGGCGTGACCTGGCAGGAGTCCCCCGACGGTGGCCCGCGCTTCCCCGACGGCATCGACGCGAGCGTCGAGCGCATCTGGCAGCTCACGCCGGGAGCCCGCGACGAGGTCGTGTACGCCGGGTCGGAGCCGGGCGCGGTCTGGAAGTCGACCGACCGTGGCGAGACCTTCGAGCTGGAGCGGGCCCTATGGGAGCACCCCCACCGCCCGCAGTGGAACGCGGGCTTCGGGGGTCAGGCCTTCCACACGATCTTGCCGCACCCGGGGAACCCCGAGTCGGTCACGGTCGCGCTGTCGACCGGGGGCGTCTACCAGACCACCGACGGGGGCCGCTCGTGGTCGCCCCGCAACCAGGGGATCCGTGCGGAGTTCCTGCCGGAGGGCGAGCAGTACCCCGAGTTCGGCCAGTGCGTGCACAAGGTCGCCCGGCACCCGGCGCGGCCCGAGCGGTTGTTCCTGCAGAACCACGGGGGCGTCTATCGCTCCGACGACGAGGGCGGTTCCTGGACCTACATCGCCGAGGGGCTGCCGGCCGACTTCGGGTTCCCCGTCGTGGTGCACCCCGACGAGCCGGACACCGTCTTCGTCTTCCCGATCAACGGTGGCGACGGGCGCTACCCGCCCGATGGGAAGGCGCGGGTGTGGCGCTCCCAGGACGCAGGGGAGTCGTGGAAGGAACTCGGCGACGGACTACCGGACGCCTTCTACGTCGCGGTCATGCGCGACGCCATGTGCACCGACCACCACGACTCTCCGGGGCTCTACTTCGGCGCGCGCAACGGAGCCATCTGGGCGAGCAGCAACGCCGGCGAGTCCTGGTCGCAGATCGCGGCCAACCTGCCCGACGTGATGTCCGTGCGGGCCGCCGCCCTCTGAGCCCACAGCAGCGACCCGGTCCTACGGCACGTGCGGGGCGACCGGCAGGTCGGGGAACTCCAGCTCGCTCGTGCCGAGCTCCTCGAACGCGATCGGCTCCGGGACGCCCGCGGTGATCTTGGTGCCGTCGGCGCGCGTGCCGCCGAGGATGGGCTGCTCGCCGAGCAGCCCGTCGATCCGCTGGCCCTGGTCGGGCAGCTCCACCCGCAGGGGCGCGTCGGCGGTGACGACGTAGTCCTCGCCGCGCACCTGGACGTGCACCTCGGGCTCGCCGACGTTCTCAACCGTGATCGTGAGCGTGTCCTGGGTGAGCTCGACGCGAAGCCGCGAGCCGCGCCAGGAGACGGGGAAGCGCAGCGAGGGCCAGGTGGCGGGCAGCCGGGGGTCGAACGAGAGCTGTCCACGCCGGTCTCGCATGCCGCCGAACCCGAAGGTGAGGGCGCTCCACACGCCGCCGGTCGAGGCGACGTGCAGGCCGTCGACGGTGTTGCCGTGGAGGTTCACGAGGTCGACGTACAGCGCCTGCGTGAAGTAGTCCATGGCGACCTCGTGGTAGCCGACCTCGGCGGCCATCACGGACTGCACCACGGCCGACAGGGTCGAGTCACCGGTGGTGATCGGGTCGTAGTACTCGAAGTCGGCGCGCTTCTCCTCAGCGGTGAACCGGTCGCCGTGCAGGAACAACGCCAGCACGACGTCGGCCTGCTTGAGCACCTGGAACCGGTAGATCACGAGCGGGTGGTAGTGCAGCATCAGCGGCCGCAGCTCGTCCGGTGTCTGGGAGAGGTCCCACACCTCGCGGTCGAGGAAGAAGTCGTCCTGCGGGTGGATGCCAAGCCCCGCGTCGAACGGGATCGCCATCCCGGCGGCACATGCCCGCCACTCCGAGACCTCGTCCTCGGTCAGGTCGAGGCGGGTGACCAGCTGGGAGTACTCGACCGGGTGCTCGGCGCGCAGCCGCTCGACCGCCTCGACCGCCTGCTCGAGGTTGTAGCGGGCCATCACGTTGGTGAACAGGTTGTTGTTGACGACCGTCGTGTACTCGTCGGGTCCGGTGACGCCGTGGATGTGGAAGGACGGCGTCCCGTTGCTCCGCCAGAAGCCCAGGTCGGCCCACATCCGCGAGGTCTCGACCAGGATGTCGATGCCGTCGCGGGCCAGGAACCCCCAGTCACCGCTCGCAGCGACGTACTGAGCGAGCGCGTAGGAGACGTCCGCGTCGATGTGCACCTGGGCGGTCCCGGCCGCGTAGTACGCCGAGGCCTCCTCGCCGCTGATCGTGCGCCAGGGGAACAGGGCGCCGCGCTGGGCCATCTCGCGGGCTCGTTGACGTGCGGCCGGAAGCATGCGGACCCGGAAGTGCAGCAGGTTGCGGGCCAGGTCGGGCTGGGTGTACGTCAGGAACGGCGCGACGTAGATCTCCGCGTCCCAGAAGTAGTGTCCCTCGTAGCCGGACCCGGTGACGCCCTTGGCCGGGACGCCCTGCTGGTCCGCGCGGGCGCTGGCCTGGGCGAGGGAGAAGAGGTTGAACCGGATCGCCTGCTGGAGCACGGCGTCCTCGATCTCGACGTCGGCGCTCTCCCAGTAGCGGGCGTACCAGTTCCGCTGCTCCTCGAGGTAGTGGGCGACGCCGTGGCGCCGGGCACGGTCGAGCGTGCGGTCGCAGCGGTCGGACAGCTCGAGCACGGGTACGCCGCGAGAGGTGTGATAGGCCACCGTCTTCTCCAGGCGGAGGGTGTTGCCCTCGTGCGCGTCGACGCGGATGACTATCTTCGCCAGCTCCTCGTCGCCCCTCAGGATCGTCTCGACCTCGTCGGGGGTCTCGATGCGGTGGTCGGAGGCGACGGCGATCGTCATCTGCGAGTTCGCGCACCGGTAGCCGAGCATCATCCGGTCCTCGCGGGCGAAGTGCATCCGGGGCAGCAGTACGCGCTGCTCGAACCTCGAGGCCTTGCGGGGATCGGCGTGCTCACCCATCGCGCGGGTGGCGTCGTGGTACTCGTCCGTGCCGTCCTGCCGGTTGAGCAGCTGCGAGGAGATCACGATCGGCGCGTCCCCCGAGAGCATGGTGACCTCGAAGGTGATCACCGCCAGGTGCCGCTGGGTCATGGAGATCATGCGGGTCGAGTCGACGCGCACCCGCTTGCCAGACGGGGTGCGCCACACCAGGCTGCGGCGCAGCACGCCGTCGCGGAAGTCGAGCGACCGCTCGTAGTGCTCGAGGTCCGCCGTGACCAGGCTGAGCGGCTCGTCGTCGACGTACAGCTTGACCAGCTTCGCGTCCGGTACGTTGACGATCGTCTGGCCCGTGCGCGCGAAACCGAACGCCGCCTCGGCGTGCCGGATCTCCCACGTCTCGTGGAAGCCGTTGATGAAGGTGCCGTGCGCGTAGGCGTCGCGGCCCTCCTCGGGGTTGCCGCGCATGCCCAGGTAGCCGTTCGCGACGGCGAACAGGGTCTCGGTGACGCCCAGGTCCTCGGGGTCGTGGTCGAGCTCGACGAGCCGCCAGGGGTCGACGGGGAAGCGCCCCCGGTCGAGCGGGTCGGAGGTGATGCGGCGGCTCTTCACGACGCTGCCCCGGTCGCGTCGCCGGTCGCGTCGCCGGTCTCGTCGCCCGTCTCGTCGTGGGGCAGCGTGTCGGCGAGGTCGGGGACGACGATGTCGGCACCGGCCGCGCTGAGCGCCTCCACGCCGGCACCACGGTCGACGCCGACCACCAGGCCGAAGTCACCTGCGCGGCCGGCGCGTACGCCTGAGACCGCGTCCTCCAGGACGACCGACGTGCACGCTGTCGCGCCCAGCACCTCGGCGGCGTGCAGGAAGGTGTCGGGGGCGGGCTTGCCCGGCAGGCCGAGCTCACCGGCGACCCGGCCGTCGACCACGGTCGTGAAGCGGTCCGCCAGGCCGGCGGCCTCGAGGACGGCAGGAGCGTTGGCCGAGCTCGACACCACGGCCAGCGGGAGGCGCAGCCCGCGCAGGTGGTCGAGAAGCGCCACGGAGCCCCGGTAGGCCGTCACCCCGTCTCGCGCGAGGACGTGGTTGAAGGCGTCGTTCTTGCGGTCGCCCAGGCTGCGGACCGTCGGCCGGGCGTCCTCCTGGTCCTCCTCCGGGCTCCCCTCCGGCAGGTCGATGCCGCGGGAGAGCAGGAAGTCGCGGACCCCGTCGTAGCGAGGCTTCCCGTCGACGTGGGCGAAGTAGTCGGCGTCGGTGTACGGCGAGGTGTCGGCGTCACTGCCCGGGTGCTGGTCGGCGTACTCGGTGAGGAAGGCGTTGAACATCTCCGCCCAGGCCCGCATGTGGACCTCGGCAGTCGGCGTGATCACGCCGTCGAGGTCGAAGAGAACCGCGGCGTACTCCGACCAGTCGATGGCGGGCCGCACGCTCTTCATCGGTGCGTGGTGGGAAGGCTTCACCACAAAAGGTTAGAGTCCGGCGCCGCACGGCGCAGTGAAGCTCGTTGCTCCGGCTCGCGTGTCGGCTCGTCGGGCGAACCGCGCCGTCCGCCCGTCGGAGCCCCGAAGTAGTCTCGCCCCATGACTGAGTCGGATTCCGGGGCGACCCCTGCCCCCGACATCAAGCCCCGTTCGCGCGACGTCACCGACGGCCTTGAGAGGGCCGCAGCGCGGGGGATGCTCCGTGCCGTCGGCATGGGCGACGACGACTGGGTGAAGCCGCAGATCGGGGTGGCCTCCAGCTGGAACGAGATCACCCCCTGCAACCTCTCCCTCGACCGTCTCGCCAAGGCCGTGAAGAACGGCGTGCACGCAGCGGGGGGCTACCCCCTGGAGTTCGGCACGATCTCGGTCTCGGACGGGATCTCCATGGGCCACGAGGGGATGCACTTCTCCCTGGTCTCGCGCGAGGTGATCGCCGACTCGGTCGAGACGGTGATGATGGCCGAGCGGCTCGACGGGTCGGTGCTGCTGGCGGGATGCGACAAGTCGCTTCCCGGCATGCTGATGGCCGCCGCCCGGCTCGACCTCGCCAGCGTCTTCCTCTACGCCGGGTCGACGATGCCCGGCCAGGTGGACGGCCGCGACGTCACGATCATCGACGCCTTCGAGGCGGTCGGCGCCTGCCTGGCCGGCAAGATCACCCGCGAGGAGGTCGACCGGGTCGAGCGTGCCATCTGCCCGGGCGAGGGCGCCTGCGGCGGCATGTACACCGCCAACACGATGGCGGCCGTCGCCGAGGCGCTCGGGATGAGCCTGCCCGGCTCCGCGGCCCCGCCCGCGGTCGACCGGCGGCGCGACGGGTTCGCGCACCGTTCGGGTGAGGCGGTCGTGGAGATGCTGCGCCAGGGCATCACCGCGCGCCAGATCCTGACCCTCGAGGCCTTCGAGAACGCGATCGCCGTCGTGATGGCGCTGGGCGGCTCCACCAACGCCGTGCTCCACCTGCTGGCCATCGCCCGCGAGGCCGAGGTCGAGCTGACCATCGACGACTTCAACCGCGTCGGCGACAAGGTGCCGCACCTCGGCGACCTCAAGCCGTTCGGCCGCTTCGTGATGACCGACGTCGACAGGATCGGTGGCATCCCGGTCGTGATGAAGGCGCTGCTCGACGCCGGGTTGATGCACGGCGACTGCCTGACCGTCACGGGCAAGACGATGCGCGAGAACCTCGAGGCGCTCGCGCCCGCGGACCTCGACGGCGAGGTGCTCCGCAAGCTGGACGCGCCGATCCACAAGACCGGCGGCCTGACGATCCTGCGGGGCTCGCTGGCGCCGGACGGGGCGGTCGTGAAGTCGGCCGGCTTCGACGACTCCACGTTCACCGGCACGGCCCGGGTCTTCGACGGGGAGCGCGCGGCGATGGACGCCCTCGAGCACGGGCAGATCACCGCCGGAGACGTCGTCGTCATCCGCTACGAGGGGCCCAAGGGTGGTCCCGGCATGCGCGAGATGCTCGCGATCACCGGCGCCATCAAGGGAGCCGGTCTCGGCAAGGACGTCCTGCTGATCACCGACGGCCGCTTCTCCGGCGGCACCACCGGTCTCTGCGTGGGCCACATCGCGCCCGAGGCCGTCGACGGCGGCCCGATCGCGTTCGTCCGCGACGGCGACCAGATCACCCTGGACGTCTCCGGCAAGACCCTCGACGTCGCCATCGAGGAGTCCGAGCTCGCCGCCCGCAAGGACGGCTGGACCCCCAACGCCCCGAAGTACACCAAGGGCGTCCTCGGGAAGTACGCCAAGCTCGTGCAGTCCGCTGCGCACGGGGCGATCTGCGGCTGAGCGCCTGTGCGGTGCAGTTTCCCCCGTTCACGGGTGAAACTGTCACTTCCCCCCTGTTGCAACGCGGGGGAAGTGACAGTTTTTCCGGGGAGTGCGGCGCAGCCGACGCCCGAGCCGGCTTGCTCAACCAAGTGGTTGACAACGTCGGGTCGCGGTGACAGGCTCTTCCTCAATCAATCGGTTGAGGAGTGAGATGTCCGATCAGCTCTCCCAGGTGTTCGCAGCCCTGGCGGACCCGACGCGACGCGACATGGTGGCCCGGCTGTGCGTCGGCGATGCCACGGTCGGCGACCTGGCCGCGCCGTACGACGTCAGCGTCCAGGCGGTCTCCAAGCACCTCAAGGTGCTCGAGAACGCGGGGCTCGTGAGCCGGGGGCGTGACGCGCAACGGCGACCGGTGCATCTCGAGGCGGAGGTGTTCGACCTGATGACCAAGTGGATCGAGCGCTACCGGCAGCAGGCCGAGGAGCGGTATCTCCGCCTCGACGTGGTGCTGGCCGCCATGGACGAGACCGGGGAAGCCACCACCACGGAAGGACGAGCGCCATGAGCACCACGACGACCACCAAGGACGGCACCACCACGATCGTGGCTGCCGAGGACATGCCCGCGATCACGATCACCCGCGCCTTCACCGCCACGCCCGCACAGCTGGTCCGGGCCCACACGGACCGGGACGTCTTCGTTCAGTGGGTCGGCCCGAACGGCATGAGCATCGAGATCGACTACTGGGACGCGCGCACCGGCGGCAGCTGGCGCTACGTGGACCACGTTGACGGCGAGGACCACGGCTTCCACGGCTGCTTCCACACCGTGCGCGAGGACCGGCTGGTGCAGACCTTCACCTTCGAGGGCTTCCCGGACAGCGTCGCCCTCGAGACGATGTGGTTCGAGGACCTGGGGGAGGGGCGCAACCGGCTGCACGTCCGGTCACTCTTCGACACCTACGAGGCGCGCGACGGCAAGCTCGGAACGCCGGCTGCAGACCCGGACGTCATACGGCCTGGTCGCCCTGGCGGCCACCTCGTATGACGTCCCGCCTCGCACCTGCAAAGTGCTTGGGTGGATGCCATGGAACAACGAGTCAGCTTCATCACCCTCGCGGTCGCCGAGGTCGCCCGGTCCCGCGAGTTCTACGTCGACGGCCTGGGCTGGCACCCGGAGGTGTTCGTTCCCGGTGAGGTACTGATGATCCGCGTCGGGGAGAAGCTCGTCCTGTCCCTCTGGTCCCAGGAGGGCTTCGAGGCCGAGGTCGGACCGATCCGCCGAGGGGAGGGCATCCCTCCGATCACCCTGGCGCACAACGTCGCCACCGAGGCCGAGGTCGACGAGATCCTCGACCTGGCCGCGTCGATCGGGGGCGACCCGGTCGTCGCGGCCGAGACCCGCGAGTGGGGCGGGTACACCGGCTACTTCGCCGATCCCGACGGCTTCCGGTGGGAGATCGCCACGAACCCCGGCGAGATCGGCCGGCTCGTGCTTCCCTGACAGGCCGGGGTCAGCGGGTGGGGCGCACGTCCATCACGACCTCGAACTCGAGCAGGTCCGCTCCTGTGGCCACCGGCTGGGCGCGTTCGCCGGCGTGCGCCTTGATGGCGTCGCCGTCGCGCCACGCGGCGAAGGACTCCTCGTCCTCCCACTGGGTGACCACGAAGTAGCGGTCCTCGCCCTTGACGGGGCGCAGCAGCTGGAAGCCCAGGAAGCCCGGCGTCCCGTCGACGGTGTGGGCGCGGTTGGAGAACCGCTTCTCCAGCTCCTCGTGGGCCTGTGGGGGGACCGAGATGGCATTGATCTTCACGACTGACATGGTTGCGAGGCTACGACCGGACCGTGACGGACCTCAGCCCGGGATGGCGCTGGCCGGCAGGTCGAACCACCGCAGGTGCTCGAAGTCCTCGCTGACCGCGGGCAGCCGCGCCAGGTCGGGCTCACGCGCCTCGGCCAGGATCTTGGCCCCGTCCTCGAGGTGCTGCTGCAGCACGGACTCGTCGGCGGCGCGCTGCGAGCTCGGCGCGTGCATCCCGTGCTCGTCGTAGGTGATCGATCCGAGGCGCAGCGGCGGCTCCACGACCCCGTCCCGGTGGGTCCAGATCCCTGTCGCCGTGTCGAAGCGATAGTCGCCCAGCAGCCGCCAGCCGTCGCGAGCGACCATCCGCACGGCCTCGACGATGTAGTCCGCCACCGTGTCGGAGAGGAAGTAGTTGAAGTTCACGCGGACCCATCCCGGCTTGATCCCCTCGCAGCCACCGGTGATCTCGCGCTCGAACGCGTGACTGCGTTCGAGGTCGATGCCCAGGAGGCGGTGGCCGTAGGGACCCGCGCAGGAGCAGCCTCCCCGCGACTGGATGCCGAACAGGTCGTTGAGCACGGCGACCACGAAGTTGTGGTGGAGGTAGCGGCCGGAGGGGGCGCGTACGACGAACGAGACGATCGAGAGCCGGTCGGCGCGCAGGTTGCCGAGGACCTCGATCGCCGGTTCCTTCGCCCACGCGGCGACGGCCCGGCCGAGGAAGCGCTCCTCGGCGGCGCGGATCGCCTCGACACCCACGGCCTGCTTGACCTGGAAGACCAGCCCTGCCCGGATGGACTCGATGATCGCCGGGGTGCCGCCCTCCTCGCGGCGCTCGGGATCCGGCAGATAGTCGTGCTCGGCGTCGTTCACGTAGGCGACCGTGCCCCCACCCGGCACGTCCGGGACGCGGTTGGCGAATAGCTCGCGGCGCGCGATCAGCACTCCGGGCGTCGACGGACCGCCGATGAACTTGTGCGGCGAGAGGAAGACCGCGTCCTTGTACGCCGTGGGGTGCGCCTCGCGGTCGGGGTACATCTCGATGTCGATGTACGGCGCCGCCGCGGCGAAGTCCCAGAACGAGAGGGCGCCGTGCTCGTGCAGGATCTCGGCGATCGCGACGGTGTCGGACACGATGCCGGTCACGTTGGAGGCGGCCGAGAACGAGCCGATCCGGAGCGGCCGGTGGGCGTGGACCTGCAGGGCCTCACGCAGCGCGGTCAGGTCGATGTGGCCATCGGCATCCTGCGGGATGACCACGACGTCGGCGATCGTCTCGCGCCAGGGGATCTCGTTGGAGTGGTGCTCGTAGGGGCCGATGAAGACCACCGGCCGCTCCTCGGCCGCGATGTGCCGGGACAGCGCGAACCGGTCCTCGAGCACCGACGGGATCCGGAGGCCCAGGACGCCGACGAGCTTGGAGACAGCCCCGGTCGTGCCGGACCCGGCGAAGAGCACGACGGTGTCCTCGTCGCCTCCGACTGCCTCGTGAATGATCGTCCGCGCATCCTCGCGCAGCCGGGTGGTCTGCAGGCCGGTGCCGCTGGACTCGGTGTGGGTGTTGGCGTAGCTGGGCAGCACCTCGTCGCGGATGAAGTCCTCGATGAACGACAGCGCCCGCCCCGAGGCCGTGTAGTCGGCGTAGGTGACCCGGCGTTCGCCGTACGGCGTGCGCATCACGTGGTCCTCCCCGATCACGGATTCGCGGATCAGCCGCAGGAGGCCTGTCACCGTCTCAGTCTAGAGCCCGAGCCGCCTGCGCGGGCGCGGCACTAGGCTCCGCGCATGCCCCTGAACGACTACGGACAGCCCGTCGGAGACGCGGTCGCCTGGACCACCGGCGACCCCCTGGTCCCGGTCACGCTGACCGGTCGCACCTGTTGCCTCGAGCCACTGGGCGAGAGGCACATCGACGGGTTGTACGCCGCCCTCTGCGTCGACTCGCCGCCGAGCATCTGGACCTACCTGCCGAGCGGGCCGTTCTCCGACCGGGAGTCGTTCGCGGCGATGGTCGCCGAGCTGCGGGCAACGCCGGCACTGGTCCCGTTCGCCGTGGTCCTTCCCGACGGGTCACCGGCCGGGATCGCCACCTATCTGCGCATCGACCACGTCAACGGCACCGCCGAGGTGGGACACATCACCCACGGCTCGGCGCTGCAGCGCACGACGGCGGCGACCGAGGCCATGTTCCTGATGGCGACGCACGCGTTCGACGTTCGCGGCCTCCGGCGGTACGAATGGAAGTGTGACTCCCTCAACGAGCCCTCGCGCCGCGCTGCGGACCGGCTCGGCTTCACCTTCGAGGGTGTCTTCCGCAAGGCCGCGGTCTACAAGAACCGCAACCGCGACACCGCCTGGTTCTCCATCGTCGACGACGAGTGGCCCGGCATCCGGGCCGCCTTCCAGCGGTGGCTGGACCCGGCGAACTTCGACGACCACGGACGGCAGCGCGCACCACTGACGACGAAGGAGGAGTGACCGATGACGGACATCGATGCAGTTGACAGGCAGGCGCTGAGGGGCACCGAGATCGCCGAGGCCGGGCTGGAGGGCTGGCGCAAGGTGCTAGACCGCCTCGTCGTGCGCTACGAGACGGGTGACTTCACCACCGGCGCCGCGCTGGTGACCAGGATCGCGCAGGCGGCCGACGCGGCCGACCACCACCCCGACGTGGACCTGCGCTACCCCCACGTCACCGTCTCCCTCAAGAGCCACGACGTCGGCGCGATCACCGCGCGCGACCTCCGGCTGGCGCGGGGGATCACCGCGATCGCCGCCGAGGCCGGTGTCAGCGCATCCGCGCACGCCCCCGACGTCCTGGAGATCGCGCTGGACACGCCGGACCACGAGAAGGTCGCGCCCTTCTGGGCGGCGATCCTCGGCTATCAGGCCAACGGCGACGAGGTGACCGACGCTGCGGAACGCACGCCGAGCGTCTGGTTCCAGCCCACCGACTCGAAGGCCGCCGACCGGCAGCGCTGGCACCTGGACGTGAGCGTGCCCCACGACGTCGCCCAGGAGCGCATCCAGGCCGCTCTGGACGCCGGCGGCACCTTGGTCGACGACGAACGCGCGCCGGCCTTCTGGGTGCTCGCCGACGCCGACGGCAACAAGGCGTGCATCTGCACCTGGCAGAGCCGCGACTGACCCGAGGGGGTCCGCGGCGCTGCCGCCGGTCGGCGGCCAGAATGCGGGCACTCGTCCCATGATCTGGGACGGGTGGCACACTGTGTTGAGCCGCGAAGGGTGCGGGGGCATTCTTGTGCCCATGCGTTTCGAACTTCTTGTACGCACGCGACGCGTGAGCTGAGGGCCCCAAGCCCCCGTCCACGCGTCCACCCCTCGTTCGCCGAAAGGCTCGAGGGGTTTTTTGTTGGCCGAAACACGACAGAGAAGATGAGCAGATGTCCGAGCAGGGAACCGCCGGTGGCGAGCAGGTCACCGGTGCGCAGAGCCTGATCAAGTCCCTCGAGAGCGCGGGTGCCGAGAACATCTTCGGCATCCCGGGCGGAGCGATCCTCCCGGCGTACGACCCTCTCTACGACTCCAGGATCCGACACATCCTCGTGCGCCACGAGCAGGGCGCCGGTCACGCCGCCCAGGGCTACGCGGTCGCCACCGGGAAGGTGGGCGTCTGCATGGCCACCAGCGGGCCGGGGGCCACCAACCTGGTGACGCCGATCGCCGACGCCTACATGGACTCGGTGCCGATGGTGGCGGTCACGGGTCAGGTCGGCGCCAGCATGATCGGCACCGACGCCTTCCAGGAGGCCGACATCCGCGGCATCACGATGCCGATCACCAAGCACAACTTCCTCGTCACCAACGCCGACGACATCCCGCGGGTGATCGCGGAGGCGTTCTACATCGCCTCCACCGGCCGTCCCGGTCCGGTCCTCGTGGACGTGGCGAAGTCGGCGCTGCAGGCGCAGACGACGTACCGGTGGCCCACCGAGCTCAGCCTGCCCGGCTACCGGCCGGTGTCCCGCCCGCACTCCAAGCAGATCCGCGAGGCCACCCGGCTCATCCTCGAGGCGCGCCGCCCGGTGCTCTACGTCGGTGGCGGCGTGATCCGCGCGGCCGCGAGCAAGGAGCTGCGCACGCTGGCCGAGCTCACCGGCATGCCGGTCGTCACCACGCTGATGGCTCGCGGCGCCTTCCCCGACAGCCACCCGCAGCACCTCGGCATGCCGGGCATGCACGGCACGGTCGCAGCGGTCGCCGGACTGCAGAAGAGCGACCTGATCATCAGCCTCGGGGCGCGCTTCGACGACCGCGTGACCGGCAACCTGGACTCCTTCGCCCCCGGCGCCAAGGTCATCCACGCCGACATCGACCCCGCGGAGATCGGCAAGAACCGGGTCGCTGACGTCCCGATCGTGGGGGATGCCCGCGAGGTCATCGCCGACCTGGTCGTGGCGCTGCAGGCCGAGCAGGCCAAGGGCATCACCGGTGACTACGAGGGCTGGGTGAGGTTCCTGGCCGGCGTGAAGATGCAGTACCCCCTCGGGTACGACGCCCCGGCCGAGGGCCTCGCCCCGCAGTACGTCATCGAGCGCCTCAGCGCGATCTCCGGCCCCGAGTCGATCTACGTCTCGGGCGTCGGGCAGCACCAGATGTGGGCCACCCACTTCGTGCAGTACGAGAACCCCAACACCTGGATCAACTCCGGCGGCCTCGGCACGATGGGGTTCGCGGTCCCGGCAGCGATGGGCGCCAAGGTCGGCCGGCCCGACACCACGGTGTGGGCGATCGATGGCGACGGCTGCTTCCAGATGACCAACCAGGAGCTCGCCACCTGCACCATCGAGGGCATCCCGATCAAGGTGGCGATCATCAACAACGAGTCGCTCGGCATGGTGCGGCAGTGGCAGACCCTGTTCTACGAGGGCCGCTACTCCAACACCGACCTGCAGTCCAAGCGGGTGCCGGACTTCGTCAAGCTGGCCGAGGCGTACGGCGCGGTCGGGCTCTCCTGCGACGACCCCTCCGACGTGGACGCCACCCTCCGCAAGGCGATGGAGATCAACGACGTGCCCGTGGTCGTCGACTTCCGCGTCGAGCGCGACGCGATGGTGTGGCCGATGGTCGCCGCCGGCACGTCCAACGACGAGATCAAGTACGCCCGCGACCTGGCGCCCGAGTTCGAGGAGGACGACCTGTGAACCAGATGCCGGTTGAGGACCCAGCGTCCCGGAACCAGGGAGGATCACGATGAGCACGCACACCCTGAGCGTCCTGGTCGAGAACAAGCCCGGCGTGCTCGCCCGCATCGCGGGACTGTTCAGCCGCCGCGGGTTCAACATCGACTCCCTTGCCGTCGGTCCGACCGAGCACCCCGAGATCTCCCGCATGACCATCGTGGTCAACGTCGAGGGCTCGCCGCTCGAGCAGGTCACCAAGCAGCTGAACAAGCTGGTCGAGGTGATCAAGATCGTCGAGCTCGAGGACCGTGAGTCCATCGAGCGCGAGCTGCTGCTCATCAAGGTCAAGGCCGACGCCGCGACCCGTGGGCAGGTGATCGACGCCGTGCAGCTCTTCCGGGCGAAGGTCGTCGACGTCGCCCCCGACGCCGTCACGATCGAGGTGACCGGCAACGCCGGCAAGCTCCGGGACTTCCTCGCGGTGCTCGAGCCGTTCGGCATCCGCGAGCTCGTCCAGTCCGGCATGGTCGCCATCGGTCGCGGCAGCCGCTCCATCACCGAGCGGACGCTCCGGCCCGTTCCCGTCCCAGTCCCCGCCGCCCGCGCCATCCCCAGCTGAACGTCCAAGCAACCACAACGAAGGAGAGCCCCCGTGGCTGAAATGTTCTACGACGACGACGCCGACCTGTCCCTGATCCAGGGCAAGAACGTGGCCGTGCTCGGCTACGGCAGCCAGGGTCACGCACACTCGCTGTCGCTCCGCGACTCCGGTGTCGACGTCCGCATCGGCCTGCCCGAGGGCTCCAAGAGCCGCGCCAAGGCCGAAGCCGAGGGCCTGCGCGTCCTGACGCCTGCCGAGGCAGTCGAAGAGGCCGACGTCATCGTGATCCTCGCGCCCGACCACGTGCAGCGGAAGCTGTACGCCGAGTCGGTCGAGCCGAACATCGCCCCCGGAGACACCCTCGTCTTCGGCCACGGCTTCAACATCCGCTTCGGCTACATCACCCCGCCCGAAGGCGTCGACGTGTTCATGGTCGCCCCCAAGGGTCCCGGCCACCTCGTTCGGCGTGAGTACGTCGACGGCCGCGGTGTCCCCGTGCTCGTCGCCGTCGAGAAGGACCCGTCGGGCACCACCTGGGACCTGGCGCTGTCCTACGCCAAGGCGATCGGCGGCCTTCGCGCCGGCGGCATCAAGACCACCTTCACCGAGGAGACCGAGACCGATCTGTTCGGCGAGCAGGCCGTCCTGTGCGGCGGTGCCTCGCAGCTCGTCCAGTACGGCTTCGAGGTCCTCACCGAGGCCGGCTACCAGCCCGAGGTGGCCTACTTCGAGTGCCTGCACGAGCTGAAGCTGATCGTGGACCTGATGTACGAGGGTGGCATCGCCAAGCAGCGCTGGTCGGTCTCCGACACCGCGGAGTACGGCGACTACGTCTCCGGCCCGCGCGTGATCGACGCCCACGTGAAGGAGAACATGCAGGCCGTCCTCGCGGACATCAAGAACGGCTCCTTCGCCCAGCGCTTCATCGACGACCAGGACAACGGCGCCAAGGAGTTCAAGGAGCTGCGCGCCAAGGGCGAGCAGCACCCGATCGAGGAGACCGGTCGCGAGCTCCGCAAGCTGATGGCCTGGGTCAAGAGCCACGACTCAGACTACGTCGAGGGCACTGCCGGTCGCTGACCGGTTCCCCTGGCTGACCGGGCGTCTTGGCCCGGTGTGACACCTGGAACAGCCGCTTTCTGCCGAGAAGCTTCTCGACAGGAAGCGGCTGTTCCTCGTGGTGAGCCGGACTCGTCCGGTTGCCATGAGGTCGCCCTGCAGCATCGCGGGGATTGCCGGGAACACACGAGAGATCCAGGTGGTTGAAGAGTGCATGAGAATCGACATCTGGTCCGACGTGGTGTGTCCGTGGTGCTACATCGGGAAGCGCCGCCTGGAGACAGCCCTCGGCCGCACCGGGCACGGCGACGACATCGAGGTCGTCTACCGCTCCTTCCAGCTCGATCCGGCCGCGCCCCGCGTCCCTGAGCAGACGGTCGCCGAGAGCCTCGGGGCGAAGTACGGCGGTGGCCCGGAAGCCGGCCAGCAGATGGTCGAGCGCGTCGAGGCCGTCGCCGCCGAGGAGGGACTGCTCTTCAGGCTGGGCGAGGCCAAGCGGGTCAACACGATCGACGCGCACCGATTGCTGCACCTCGCCCTCGCGCAGGGGGGCCCGGCCCTCCAGGCGACGCTGAAGGAGGAGCTGCTGGCGGCCTACTTCCTGCGAGCGGAGAACGTGGCCGACCACGACCTGCTGCGGCGTACGGCCGAGAAGGCGGGTCTCGACACGGACCGTGTGGAGCAGGCGCTGGGCAGCGACGAGTACGCCGACGCGGTCGAGGCGGACATCCGCGAGGCCGCAGGTCTCGGTGCGACCGGTGTCCCGTTCTTCGTCATCGACCGCAAGTACGGCGTCTCGGGAGCCCAACCCGTTGAGGCGTTCGTGCAGGTGCTGGAACGTGCGTGGTCGGAGGCGCACCCGCCGCTCCAGCACCTCGGCCCCCAGCACGTCGGCCAGCAGGACGGCGAGGTCTGCGGGCCCGACGGCTGCGCCATCTGAGCGCCTCCGCCATCCACAGGAAGCCTCGCGGCCTGTGGGAAAAGCACCCCGGTCTGTGGACGGCC